>DAIOGQ010000008.1:0-6746 GCA_036745175.1 Kineosporiaceae bacterium | reverse complement strand
CCGTAGGGCTGGGGCGGTCCGTAGGGCTGGGGCGGCGGGGGCGGCACCGGGGCGTCGTCCGGCCCGCGCTCGCCGTCGCCGGTGGTGCCGTCCTGTCCGCCCACTGCTCGCACCCGTCATCCGTGTCGGTCGTCCAGCGTGGACCCTACCGAAGCCCGTGCGCGTGACGGCCGCGCCGGCGGTCCCGCCGCGTGCGGCGCAGGCTCAGTAGACGCTGACGCCGTAGGCCGACAGCACCTCGGTGACCGGCTGGAAGAACGTCGTCCCGCCGCTTCGGCAGTTGCCGCTCCCGCCGGACGTCAGCCCGATCGCGGAGCTGCCCGAGAACAACGGGCCACCGCTGTCGCCGCCCTCGGCGCACACGGTGGTCTGGATGAGCCCGGACACCGAGCCCTCGGCGTAGTTCACCGTCGCGTTGAGCGCGGTCACCCGGCCGCTGCGCACCCCGGTCGTGCTGCCGCTGCGGGTCACCGTCTCGCCGACGACAGCGTTGCGGGCCGAGGTGATGTCCTGGTTGCTGCCGTTGTAGAGGCTCACGGTGCCGGGGTGGCTCGTGACGGTGCTGCGGTACCGGACGATGCCGTAGTCGTTGCCCGGGAAGCTGGTGCCGGCCCGCGTGCCGATGGGCGTCGTCTGGCTGCTGTTGGAGTACCAGTTCGTCCCGAGGTTGGTGCAGTGCCCCGCGGTGAGGAAGAAGTAGGTGCTCCCGCTGCGGACGTTGAACCCGAGCGAGCACCGGAAGCCGCTGCTGTAGATCGCCTGACCACCGTTGATCCTCGGGCTGAACGTGCCCGCGGTGCGTTCGACCCGCACGGCCGCGCCGAGCGGCGAGGTGACCCGGGCGAGCCGGGCCATGGCCGATGCCGAGACGCTCGCGTCCGCCGTCACGACGACCTGGTTGGCGATCGGGTCGACGGCCCAGGCCGTCCCGGGGATCCGGCCGGCGCGCTCGAGGGTCCGGGTGGCGTCCGACAGGGTGGCCGCGCTGCGGGAGACCCTGCGGACGACGGCACCCGCGGCGCGCGCCCGCACGGCCGTCGCGTCGTCGGCGGCGGTGACGACGACACGGCCGCCCGCCAGGTAGACGCCGGGGCTGGTCCCGGCGAAACGGGTGCTCAGGCCGGCCCCGACCCGGGCGGTGGTGGCGTCGTCCGCGGCGGACCGCGGCGTCGCGGCACCGGCGGGTGCGGCGCCGAGGGTGAGGCCGGCGGCGAGGACCGCGGTGACGGCGAGCGCCGTGACCGGACGGCGCAGACCGGGACGGCGCAGGGCGGGGCTGGTGCTGAGGCGGGTTCCCATGGCATGACTCCCGAGATCGTCGGGTCTCCCCGGACTGGGCGGCCGGCAGGAGCCTCATGGACCCCGGCGGTCCGCGGTTCGGCGCCGGGAGGCCCCGATACGGACGGGCGGACGGGGGGCCCGGCTCGCGACACCGGGCCAGAGTCTGGTGTGCGTGGGATGACCGGGTCAACCCTTCATGTGACAAAAGGGTGTGATGTCGTGTGACGCCGCGCGCCGCTCAGGCGCGGGCCACCCCGAAGACCCGGTGCACCGACAGCGTGCGGACCTGCTCGGTCCCACGGTCGAAGACCTCGATCCGCCCGGCGTCCACCCGGAGCGGGTCGACGAGCCGCCGGGACGCCGTCCCGCCGGCGTCGGCGAAGCCGATCCACAGCGACCGACGCTCGGCGGCCGCGTCGCGCAGCAGGGCCAGCACCCCGGCCGGGTCCATCGCCGCGAGCGGCGGCCCCTCGCCGACGTCCACCCGGACCTGCTGCCGGGTCGCCCGGGCCCGTTCGTCGGCCGCGTCGTCGGCGGCCCGAAGCGCGGCGACCGCACTGCTCAGGGCGGCGTCGGACGGCGCGGGCGGCAGCGGGTTCACCGGCCGCGGCCGGGCGCGGGGCGGGGTCCGGCGGGCGTCGGGGCGGGCGAGGAGCAGCGCGCCGTCCGAGCTCTCCGCGGCGGGCGCGAGGCCCATGCTCCGCAGTACCGAGAGCACCGTCGCGGGAGGGGCCTGGGCGGAGAGCACCGTCGGGGCCAGCCGGCGCAGCCGAAGGGTCACGGCCCGCCGGTCGGCAAGCAGCTCGGCGAGCGCGCTCTCGTCGTCCGCCCGGATGTACGAACCCGCCGCGCCGACCCGGACCCGGCCGTGCCGGCGTGCGGTGTCGGCGACGAGGTACTGCAGCGGCTGCGGGACCGGCGTTCGGCTGTGCGCGGACAGCGCGGCGACGAGGTCGTCACCGCTGCGGCCGGCGTCGAGCGCCCGCCGCACGGACGACGGGGTGAACCGGTAGACGGTCGCACCGCCCCGGCTCTCGACGTCCGCCATGAGCGCGAGCTCGCGCGCGAGCACCGGGTCGAGCGGTCCCGGTGCGACGGCGGTGAGGTCGGCCTGGAGCAGGACGTGGTCGACGGGCTCGGGGAGCACCGCCGCGAGGGAGTCGGCGGCGTCCGAGAGCCGGTCCCCGGCGCCGTCCGGGTGCCGCAGCAGCGCGCGGCCGTGGTCTGCGACGGCTCCCGCCCCGGTCACGCCGAGCCAGGCCGCCTCGCCGAGGGCCCAGTCGACGAGCGCCGACCGCATCCGACCCGCGCGGCGCGGCGCCGTCCAGTCGACGAGCGCGCGCACCCCCGTCGGGTCGACGACCGCGGCGGCGTCCGCGGACGACGGTGTCGCGGCGGCCAGCGCCGTGAGGACGAGCCGGCGCACCTCCGGCGCCGCGGCCCGCTCGACGCCGGGGGACAGTGCGGCCCGGACGGCGTCGCGTTCGTCGCGCGTCCCGACGAGGCCGGGGCAGCGGGTCGTCGTCAGCCAGGCGTCGGCGAGCACGGCCCACCGGTCGGGGACCTCCTGGCCGAGCCAGAGGTCGAACGCGGGCGTCGGCGCGAAGTGCGGGTCGGCTTCGCCGTCGTCGGCGACAAGGCCTGCGGCGTACGCGGTCTCGACGACCAGGGCCGCAGTCGCGTCGTCGACCTCGAGCGCCGTCGCGACCCGCCGCAGCTCGCGGACGCCGAGCCCGCCGGACCGCAGCACGACCGCCGGGGCCACGCCCCAGACCTCGCCGAGCGCCTCGACGAGCCGGACCGCCTCGGCGGCCGCCCCCGCGGCGGTGCCGCGCACGGTCGCGACCGGCCGGTCCCGGACGGCGAGGGCAGGCGGGCGCGTCACGGTCTCCCGGTGCACCCGGCCGCCACGCATCGCGAGCCCGACCTCGCGGGGCAGGACGACGTGCCCCGCGTCCGCCACCGCGAGCAGGCCGTGCGCGAGGAGCCACTCGACGGGTCCGGTCGCGCTGGCGGTCCGGACGGGACGGTCGGCGTCCGGGAGGGCGCCGACGGGCGGGCCCCAGGTGAGCCGGTCGAGGACGTCGCGGACGCCGTCCGGGGCGTCGGCGAGGAGCCGCTCGAGCACGTCGACGGTGCCGAGGTGCTCCGCGAGCCGGGCGAGCGCGGTGTCGGGGTCGCCTGACGGCGCCAGCGCGAGGTCGTCGAGCAGGTCCGCGAGCCGGGCCGGGCCGCGCCGGCCGAGGGCCTCGGCGAGGGGCGGCCCGAGGCCCGCCGGATGCACGCCGAGGACGTCGCGCGCGGTCCGGACGAGCCGCAGCGCCCGCGGCGTGCCCCACACGAGGGCGAGCAGGCGGAGGTCCTCGAGGACGTCCCCGGCCGGGGGGCCCCAGCGCCGGCCCACCTCGCCGGTCGTCGTCGGCTCCGGCAGGGCGGCGAGCACCTCGACCACCTGCAGCGCGGGTGCGGCGAGGCCGTCGAGGGCGCGCTGGACGCTGGCCCGGGTCGCCGCCCGGGCGGCGAGCGTCGTGAGGTCGGCGGGCAACGGGACGCCGAGGTCGGGCCGGCGCGCGAGGAGCCGGACGATCTCGTCGTCGTCGCGCCGGCGCAGGTCGTCGGCGAGGCTCCGCGGAGCCTCCCGCCGCGGGGCGGGGGCCGGCCGGCCGGCGGTGGTGGACATCCGCACCACGGTACGCGGTGCGGATGCCCACCAGGTCCCCTCGGGCGGGCCGGGACGTGGCCGACCCGGGTCAGCCGGTGGCGCCGATGTAGACGCCGGGGACCGCGACCGGCGACGTCCCGCCGGCGGGGATGTTGGCCGGGTGGAGCAGGACGACAGGCGCAACGCACCGGGCGGGGATCGCGACCGTGGCCCGGATCGTCGCGTCGCCCGCCTCCGAGAAGGCGACCGGCGTCGTCAGGGCACCGGGCGCTCCGTTGCACGACAGGCTCGCCGCGAGGAAGCGAACCGGGTTCGGCGGGACCCGGCCGGGGATGACCAGACCGCGGACCTTGGCGACGAGCGCGCCGTCCCGGCCCACGGTGATCCGGCTGTCGTCGTCCGCGACCCAGGGCGCGCCGCCCGGGTTGACCCCGAAGATCGCGACGCCGCCGGTCGGCAGCGGTGTGCTGCCCTCGACGCCGGACCGGACGAGCAGGCCGTCGCGGCCCGTCGCCGTCGCGGTGTCGGTGGTGTGCAAGGGGGTGGAGGCTCGAGCGGACATACGCAGCTCCCCGGATGCTCAGCCCGGTGTCGTCATCGGGCGTGCCCTGTAACACGGCTGCGGCCTTGGGCGCGGTTCAGCGCCGCTACTGTCACGGCCATGCGCGTCGGCCTCGTCATCCTTCCCCAGCGACCGTGGGCCGAGCAGGCCGAGCAGTGGCGGCGGGCCGAGGCCTACGGCTTCGACCACCTGTGGACCTACGACCACCTCACCTGGGACCCGCTCGCCGGGACACCCTGGGGCGCAACGGTTCCGACGCTCGTCGCCGCGGCGGCCGTCACGTCGTCCGTGCCGCTGGGCACCTGGGTCGCCTCACCGAACTACCGCCACCCCGTGCCCTTCGCGCGCGAGCTCGCGGCGCTCGACGACGTGAGCGGCGGGCGCGCCGTGCTCGGGATCGGGGCCGGCGGGTCAGGCGTCGACGCGGGCGTGCTCGGCGGTCCGGAGCTCACGCCGGGGGAGCGGGCGGACCGGTTCGAGGAGTTCGTCGAGGTGCTGGACGCCGTCCTGACGAACCCGGCCACGACGCACGCCGGGACGTACTACACGGCCGTCGACGCCCTGACGACGATGCCGTGCGTGCAGTCGCCGCGGCTGCCCTTCGTCGTGGCCGCGAGCGGGCCGCGGACGATCCGGCTCGCCGTCCGGCTCGGTCAGGGCTGGGCGACGACAGGCTCGGGTCGGCGCGGGCCGGACCGCGACGACGAGGGCTGGTGGGAGGGCGTCGGCCGGCTGTCCGAGCAGGTCGACGAGGCCCTGGCGGCCGCAGGCAGGGAGCCGTCGACGCTGCGCCGCTACCTGTCCGTCGACGCCGCGCCGACGTTCGCGCTCGTCTCGGGCGCGTACTTCGAACACGTCGTGGGACGCGCCGCGGCGCTCGGGTTCACCGACGTCGTCGCGCACTGGCCGCTGCCCGGGGCGCCGGTCTACGACGCGCCCGAGTCGGTGCTCGACGACGTCGCCGCGCTGCTGCCGGTGCTGCGCTGAGACCCGCCCCTCGTCCCACGCCCTCGCCGCACCCGGCCTCCGCATCGCCCAGGGATGCGTCCTCTGGTGGCGAAGCGGCGCTACGACGCCCCTCGTTCGGCCCCTTCGCCACCAGAGGACGCCGCCCGGGGGGAGGTCGGCGGCCAGGTCGGCGGTCGGGGAGGTCGGCGGGAGCGCGGGGTTCCTTGCGCGGCAAGGTACCGGTCGGTACCTTGTGATGCATGGGAGCAGCTGGGGCACGGCAGGTGCTGCCCCAGCTGCGCCGCGGCGCGTTGGAGTACTGCGTGCTCGCCCTGCTGCGCGCCGCGCCGCGCTACGGCTTCGACCTCGTCCGCGAGCTGAGCGAGGCCGAGGGGCTGCTGACGAGCGAGGGGACGATCTACCCCCTGCTGTCGCGGCTGCGCAAGGACGGTCTCGTCACGACGACGTGGCAGGAGTCGGACGCCGGCCCGCCGCGGCGCTACTACGCGCTGACGACGGACGGCCGCAGCGCCCTGGAACGGTTCGTCGTCGACTGGCGTCGCTTCCGCGACGGGGTCGACCGGGTGCTCGGGACGGCGCCGGAGGGGAGCGTCCGACCGGGACCGCCCGCGCGGGGAGCAGCCGGCGCACCGGACGGACCGGTCGCGTTCGAGGGGAGTCGTCGATGTCCGTAGGTCTTGACCATCCCGAGGTCGCGCGCTTCCTCGGCCGCCTCGACGCCGCTGCCGCGGTCCTGCCGGCCGGGCGGCGCGAGGAACTCGTCGCGGAGCTGCGCGAGCACCTCCGGGACGCGCTCGCGGCGACCGGTGGTGACGAGGCCGGCGTCCGGCAGGCGCTCGACCGGCTCGGTGACCCGGCGGACATCGTCGCCGCCGAGACCGAGGGGGCGGTGACCGCTGCGACCGCGGCCGGGGAGGCGGCGCCGGGGGCACCGGCGGTGAGCGGGTCCGTCCCGTGGCGGCCGGTACCGACCGCGCCGCCTGCGTCGGCGTGGGGCGGGCTCGAGCTCGCCGCCGTGCTCCTGCTCACCGTCGGGATGGTCGTCGTCCCGGTCGTCGGTCCGCTCGTCGGCATCGTCCTCGTCTGGGTCTCGGTCCGTTGGACCCGCCGGGAGAAGGTCGTCGCGACCGCCCTGACCCTGCTGCCCGCCGTCGTGGTCGCCTTCGCGGCGCTCGCCGTCCTCGTCGTCGTGCCCGTCACGTCCTCGACCACGTTCGACGGCCCGGCCCCGTCGCCGGTCGTCGTGACCACCGCCGTCCCCGCGCCCTGAGG
>DAIOGQ010000007.1:0-35968 GCA_036745175.1 Kineosporiaceae bacterium | reverse complement strand
GCGCGGCCGCGGCCGGCGGACGCCGTCTCCCGGGTCGGGCCCGCGGCTCGGGGGCGGGCGCCGCGGCCTCGATGTCCGCCCTCGTGATCCTTCCCGCGGCGCCCGTGCCGACCACCGTGGCGAGGTCCACCCCGAGGCGCTCGGCGAGCCGGCGGACCGGGGGTGTGACGTGCGCGGAGGGCGCCGA
Source organism: Kineosporiaceae bacterium (assembly GCA_036745175.1). Lineage (GTDB taxonomy): Bacteria > Actinomycetota > Actinomycetes > Actinomycetales > Kineosporiaceae > R-H-3. Next base: position 35,781 of record DAIOGQ010000007.1, on the reverse strand, counting down.
CGGGTGGTCCTGCGCCGGTGCTCCCGGAGCGCTCCCGACGGTGGCGCTCCCGACGGTGGCGCTCGCGACGGTGACGGGCGGGACGGTGTCCGTCGTGCCGAAGACCGCCAGCGGCGCGCCGACCGGGACCACGCTGCCGGGGGCCGCGATCAGCTCCTCGACGACGGCGTCCTCGAAGGACTCGATGTCCATCGCGGCCTTCTCGGTGTCGACCACCGCGACGACGTCCCCGCGGTGCACCCGGTCCCCCGGACCGACGAGCCACTCGAGGAGGGTGCCTTCGGTCATGTCCGCCCCGAGAGAGGGCATCCGGAACTCGCTCACGACGGCATCACCTCGTGGACGGCGGCGACGACGCGGTCGACCGACGGAAGCGCGGCGAGCTCGAGGTGGCGGGCGTACGGCATGGGGACCTCGGCGCTGCACACCCGGACGACGGGGGCGTCGAGCTCGTAGAACGCGTGCTCGGTGATGCGGGCCGTGACCTCGGCGGAGATGCTCCCGGACCGCCACCCCTCGTCGACGACGACCACCCGGTGCGTGCGCACCACCCCGTCGAGGATCGCGGCCTCGTCCAGCGGACGCAGGGTCCGCAGATCGAGGACCTGCGCGGAGATACCTTCGGCGGCGAGCCGGTCCGCGGCCTCGAGGACGGTGGGCAGGGTCCCGCCGTACGTGACGACGAGGACGTCGTCGCCGTCGCGGCGGACCGCGGCACGGTCGATGTCGACGGGACCCGCGTCGTCCGGCAGCTCACCGGCGACGTTGTAGAGGCTGCCGTGCTCGAAGACGAGCACCGGGTCCGGGTCCGACAGCGCGGTCCAGAGCATCCCGCGGGCGTCCTCCAGCGTCGCCGGGGTGACGACCCGCAGCCCGGGGATGTGGGCGTACCAGCCGTCGAGGCTGTGCGAGTGCTGGGCGGCGAGCTGGCGGCCTGCGCCGGTGGTCATCCGGATCACGAGCGGGACGCCGACCTGACCGCCGGACATGTGCCGCAGCGTCGCGGCGTTGTTCATGATCTGGTCCAGGGCCAGCAGGCTGAAGTTGACCGTCATGATCTCGACGATCGGCCGCATCCCGGCCATCGCGGCACCGATCCCGGCCCCGACGAAGGCGGACTCGGACAGCGGCGTGTCGCGGATCCGGGCCGGACCGAACTCCTCGAGGAGCCCCAGGCTTACCGCGAAGCAGCCGCCGTAGCGTCCGACGTCCTCACCCATGAGGAAGACGCGGTCGTCGCGGCGCATGGCGTCGCGGATGGCCTCCCGGACCGCCTCGCGGTAGGTGGTCTTCACGTCGTCCTCCCCTGCGTCGTGGGTTCGGCGGCGGCCCCGGCGGCCCCGGTCACCGCGGCCGGCGGGGACGCCGCGGCGAGGGACCCGTCCGCGTAGACGAAACGCGTCAGCTCGGTCACCGGCTCGTCGTGGCCGGCCTCGGCGAAGGCGACGGCGTCGTCGATCTCGGCGTCGACGGCCGCTGTCATCGCGGCCAGCTCGGCGTCGTCGAGGACGCCCTCGGCGCGCAACCGGTCGGTCGTCGTGGAGACCGGGTCGCGCCGGGCCCAGTCGCGGACCTCGTCCTTGGTGCGGTAGCGCTCGGGGTCGTACATCGAGTGCGCGCGCAGCCGGTACGTCCGCAGCTCCAGCAGGTGCGGCCCGCCACCGGCCCGCACCGCGTCGACGGCGTGCCGGGCGGCCGACCGCACGGCGAGCACGTCCATGCCGTCCACCGGCCACGCCGCGACGCCGTACGACGCCGCCTTGAGCGCGATGTCGGGCTCGGACTCCGACCGGGACAGCGCCGTCCCCATGGCGTAGAGGTTGTTCTCGCAGCAGAACAGGACGGGCAGCCGCCAGAGCGCCGCCAGGTTCATCGACTCGTGGAACTCCCCCTCGGCGACGGCCCCCTCCCCGAAGAAGCACGCCGTCACGGTGTCCAGCCCGCGCATCCGGTCGGCGAGGGCCAGACCCACCGCGAGCGGGATCCCGCCACCGACGATGGCGTTGCCGCCGTAGAAGCGCTGCTCCGCCGAGAAGATGTGCATCGAGCCGCCTCGACCGCGGCTCGTCCCCTCCACCCGGCCGAACATCTCCGCCATGACGGCGCGCGGCCCGACGCCTCTCGCGAGGGCGTGGCCGTGCTCGCGGTAGGTGGCCACGACGGCGTCCCGGGGCTCGAGCACGTCCAGGACCCCGACGGCCACGGCCTCCTCGCCGATGTAGACGTGGAGGAACCCGCGGATCCGCTCCTTCGTGTACAGCTCGACGCAGCGCTCCTCGAAGCGCCTTATCCGCAGCATCCCCCGCAGGAGCCGCTGCAGGTCCTCGCGTCCCAGTGCCTCGGTCGAGCCGGGGTACGGGTCGTCCTCGTGGTCGCGCTGCTGCCCGGTCGGTGCACTCATGACGACGATCCCTCCGGTTCCGGCTCGAGGGTGGACAGGTCCCCCTCGGGGAGCCCGAGCTCGCGGGCCTTGAGCAGGCGGCGCATGATCTTCCCGCTGCGGGTCTTCGGCAGGTCGGACGCGAAGCTGACCTGGCGTGGGGCGACCGAGGGGCCGAGGCGGGTCCGCGCGAACCCGATGAGCTCGCGCGCGAGGTCCGCGGACGGCACGAAGTCCCGGCGGAGCGAGACGAACGCCTTGACGACCTCGCCGGCGATCGGGTCGGGGACCCCGATGACGCCGGCCTCGGCCACCGCCGGGTGCTCCATCAGGACGTTCTCGACCTCGAAGGGCCCGATGAGGTGCCCGGCGGACTTGATGACGTCGTCGGCGCGACCGACGAACCAGTACCAGCCGTCCGCGTCCCGGCGGACCAGGTCGCCGGAGCAGTACCAGTCCCCGACGAAGCAACCGGCGTAGCGCGCCTCGTCGCCGAGGTAGCCGCGGAACATGCTCGGCCAGCCCACGTGCAGGGCGAGCTCGCCCTCGGTGTCCGGCGCGGTGACGAAGCGGGGACGCCCGTCGACGACGACCCGCCGGCCGTTGCTGTCCCGCTCGACCACGGCGGCCTCGATGCCGGGAACGGGACGGCCCATCGAGCCGGGCCTGATCTCGCAGGCCGCGAAGTTGGACAGCATGATCCCGCCGGTCTCCGTCTGCCACCAATTGTCGTGCGCGGGCAGGCCCAGCGTCTCGTTCGTCCAGACGACCACCTCGGGGTTGAGCGGCTCCCCCACGCTCGCCACGAACCGCAGGTGCGACAGGTCGCGACCGGCACGGTGCTCGGCGCCGGCGCGCATGAGCATCCGCAACGCCGTCGGGGCGGTGTACCAGACGGTGACGCGCTGCTCGTCCAGGAGCCGGTACCAGCGGTCGACGTCGAGGTCCTCGGTGTCGACGAGCACGGTCACACCGTGGGTCAGGGGCGCGATGATCCCGTACGACGTGCCGGTGACCCAACCAGGGTCGGCGGTGCACCAGAACACGTCGTCGGGGTGCAGGTCCAGGGCGAAGCGTGCGGTGGCGTGGTGCGCCACCACGGCCTCGTGGACATGGACCGCGCCCTTGGGTCGTCCCGTGGTCCCGCTCGTGAAGTGCAGCAGCGCCATGTCGTCGGGAGCGGTCGCCGGGACGGTGAACGTGTCGTCGGCCTCGGCCATCAGCCCCGGCAGCCAGAGGGTTCCCGGGACGTCCGGCTGCTCGGCGTCGACGAGCAGGACGTGCTCGAGGAGCGGGAGCCCGTCCCGCAGCGCGGCGACCTTCCGGCGGTAGTGCGCGGCAGTCGTCACGAGGACGCGGCCGCCGCCGATGTCCAGCCGCTGCCGGACGGGCTCGGGCCCGAACGCCGCGAACAACGGGCTGAAGACGCTGACGTTCTTGAGGGTCCCGAGGGCCGCGACGTACAGCTCGGGGCGACGCCCCAGCAGGGAGAAGACCCGCTCGCCCCGCCCGACGCCCAGACGTCGCAGGACGTTCGCGAAGCGTGCGGTCGACCGCTGCAGCTGCGCATAGGTCACGTCGCGCTCGCCGGTGCGGTCGCTGAAGCGAAGGGCCACGTGGTCCCGACGTGCGCCGCCGGCGTGCCGGTCCACCGCCTCGTGGGCGATGTTCAGCCCGCCCCCCGGGAGGCCGTCCAGCCAGGTCCTCGCCTCCGCCCACGAGAACGTGCTCATCGCTGCCGCGTAGTCGGTGAGGTTGGGGGCGGCGACCCCCGCAGCCGGCTTCGTCGTGATCGCTGGCCATCGCATGACAGGCCTCCCAGCCGTCGGGCCCGCCCGGGTCGCCTCGACCGCAGCGCAGCGGCGTGCAGCACGCCGAGGGTTCCGACAGGCCTCCGTCGATCACGCTAGACGCGACGGGACCCCCGGACGTCCGGCGAACGTCCCTCGTCGGGCAGCAGGTCCTGCGGCCCGAGACGGCGCACGCCCGTGATCGGGCGCTCCGCGGCGAGTGCCGCCGTCGCGAGCGGACCGGCTGCCAGGCCGACGACCCACAGGGGCGCCGGCCACACGTCCGCCGGCGGGCGAACCATGCCGTCGGACGCCGGGACGTCGAGCGTCGCCAGGTCGGCGACGATCCCTGCGCCGGAGAGCTTGAGGACCGCTTCCGTGCGGACCCAGAGCGCGCGGAACCGCGCCCGTCGGTCCGCGTCCGGCAGCGCAGCCAGCCTCGCCCGCTCAGCGGGGGTGCAGACCAGCCGCGCGACCCCGGACTCGTCGTACGGACGGCGTCCGACCTCGAGGTCGACACCCACCCGGCCCCGGTGCGAGACGGCGACGAGCACCAGGCCCCCGGAGTGCGCGACGGAGTAGTCGTAGTCGCTGCGGCCGGGCACGTGCGGTCGACCGTGCCCCGGATGGCCGCACCGCGCGCACCGCCGGCTCACGACGACGTCGTCCGGGGCGCCACCGAGGTACCGGGCGGCCACGAGCCGCTGGACCGCGCGGGACGTCACGACCTCCCGTCGGGCGGCTGCACCTGCGCACCGGGCGGCCCGGGCGACGTCGTCGGCCGACAGCAGACGCCGCCACGCAGGTCGGTCGCGGGCCGGGAACGACCAGACGTCGAACGCGCCCTCGGCCGGCAGCTCGAGCAGCCGCGCCGGCCCGTTCGCAGCTGCTCCACCCATGCTCGAACGTCTACTCCCGCGGGGCACCGACGGTGGCGGGACGTTCGACATGCGGCAGCAGCCGCGGACGTGCGTACGGTCGTGGTGTGGGACCCCTGGACGTCGGGTCGGCGACGGCCCTCGACCTGCTGGCCGTAGGTCCGGCGCCGCCGGGTGAGGCCTGTGCCGCCGTCGTCGAGACGCACACCAGCGTCGTCGTCCTCCTCGGGGACCGGGCGTTCAAGGTGAAGAAGCCGGTCCGGCTGCCGTTCGTCGACCTGTCGACGAGGGTGCGCCGGCGGGAGAACTGCCGAGACGAGGTCCGGCTCAACGGCAGGTTCGCCCCGGACGTGTACCTGGGGGTCCTCGAGCTCCGCGCGACGGCTGACGGCACCAGCGCCGAGGCTGACTCCGACGCCCGCTCCGACGCCGCGGCGCTGCCTCGTCGGGGCGAGCCGGACGAGCCGGGCGAGCCGGTCGTCGCCATGCGCCGGATGCCGGTGCACCGGCGACTGTCCGCCCTCGTCCTCGAGGGGCGACGGGACCTCGCCGTGGCCTGCGTCGACGAGGTCGCGCGCCAGGTGGCCGCCGCGCACGCGGTCCAGCCCCCGGTGCGGACGTCCCACCTCGGGGAGACCATGGCGGCGCTGTGGCAGCAGGGCCGCGAGCAGATGAACCGGTTCGCGGACGTCGTCGCGCCGTCGGCCGCCCCGGACGACGCGGGCCGGCGCGAACCAGACGGGCCGGACCGCGGGACCGCGCCGTTGGACGAGGTGGCCGCCCTCGCGCAGGACTACCTGCTCGGGAGCTCCGCGCTCTTCGACGCCCGTGAACGCGACGGCCTCGTCCGCGACGGCCACGGGGACCTGCTCGCCGACGACATCTTCATGCTCGACGACGGGCCGCGGATCCTGGACTGCCTGGAGTTCGACCGCCGGCTGCGCGTCGGCGACGTCCTGGCCGACATCACCTTCCTCGCGATGGACCTGGAGGCCCTCGGGGCGCCCGACCTGGCGCGGTCGCTGATGGACCGCTACCGGGAGTACAGCGGCGAGTGCCACCCGCGCAGCCTCGAGCACCACTACGTGGCCTACCGCGCCTTCGTCCGGACGAAGGTGCTGTGCCTGCGTCACGAGCAGGGCGACGGCGCCGCGGCCGACCGCGCCCGCCGGCTCCTCGACCTGTGCCGCCGGCACCTGCGCCGCAGCCGTGCGCAGCTGGTGCTCGTCGGCGGCCTGCCGGGCAGCGGCAAGTCGACGCTGGCCCGCGGCCTCGTCGACGCCGATCCCGACCGCGACTGGGCGCTGGTCTCCTCGGACGTCGTGCGCAAGGAGCTCGCCGGCGTCCCGGCCGGGCAGTCGTCGGCGGCGGCGTTCGGGGCGGGCATCTACACGCCGGCGTGGAACCGGGCCACCTACGCGGAGATGGGACGGCGCGCGGCGGTCGCGCTCGACGGCGGCCTCAGCGTCGTCCTCGACGCGACGTGGACCGACGCCGCGCTCCGCGAGGACGCCGTGCGGGCCGCCGAGGCGCGCGGCGCGACGGTCACCCAGATCTGCTGCGACGCACCGGGCCCGGTGTGCCTGGCACGGCTGGCCGCCAGGGCCGCGCAGGGACCGCAGGAGTCGGACGCGGACGCACGGGTCCACGCCGGGATGGTCGCGCGGATGCAGCCCTGGCCGCAGGCGCTGCGCGTGCGGACCGACCGACCCGTCGAGCTGGCCGTCGCCGACGTCTTCGAGGCGCTCGACGACGGGACCTGCTGAGGCGCCCGGGCTCCGGCCCCGGCGCTGACAGCCCGTCTCGGGTCACGCGGGGGCGTCGCCGGTTCCACCGACGACCGGCAGCCGCGCCGCCCGGACGGCCAGGTAGCGCTGCTCCGGGACGCTCGACGTGGACCGGGCCGCCCGCAGGTAGCACGCCCGGGCGGCCTCGAGGTCACCGGCCTCCTCGAGCAGGTGGGCGCGGACGGCGTCGAGCCGGTGGCTGTGGGCCATCCGCTCGTCGTCGTCGAGCGTGCCCACGAGCGCGAGCCCGGCGGCGGGGCCGTGGACGCGGGCGAGGGCGACGGCGCGACCGAGCCGGACCACCGGCCCCGGGGCCACCTGCTCGAGGACCTCGTAGAGCGCGAGGATCTGCGGCCAGTCCGTCGCGTCGGCCGAGGGGGCCTCGTCGTGCAGGGCTGCGATCGCCGCCTGCACCTGGTAGGGGCCGACGGGTCCGGCTCCGAGGGTCCGCGTGACCAGTGCCAGACCCTCGGCGATCGCGGAGCGGTCCCAGCGCCGCCGGTCCTGCTCGTCGAGCGGCACGATCGAGCCGTCGGCATCGCTGCGGGCGGCCCGCCGGGCGTCGACGAGGAGCATGAGTGCGAGCAGGCCCGCCGCCTCGCCGTCGTCGGGGATCAGGCGGTGCAGCAGCCGGGCCAGCCGGATCGCCTCCGCGGTGAGGTCGCAGCGGTTGAGGACCGTGCCGGCGGTGGTCGCGTAGCCCTCGTTGAAGACCAGGTAGAGCACCTTCAGCACGACCGGCAGCCGGGCCGCCCGGTCCGCGGGCGAGACCGCGCCGAATCGGCCCCCGTCGTCGCGGATCCGCTGCTTGGCCCGGCTGATCCGCTGCCGCATCGTCGACTCGGGCACCAGGAACGCGGCCCCGATCTGCGCCGTCGTCAGGCCGCCGACGGCCCGCAGCGTCAACGCGAGCTGGGACGCCACCGACAGCGACGCGTGGCAGCACAGGAACAGCAGGGACAGCGTGTCGTCGTCCGCGTCCGGACCGGTCCCGAGGTCGAGGCCGACGTCACCGGGCGACCCGGTGGCCGGGTCACCGTCGTCCGGGACGGGCGGCGGCGCGGTCCGGGCGACGGACTGCTCGCGACGGCGCCGGGCACTGTCGCTGCGCCATCCGTCGACGAGCGACCGGCCGGCGACGGTGGTCAGCCACGACCTCGGGCTGCGCGGCACGCCGTCGCGCGGCCACTGCACCGCCGCCGCGAGCAGCGCGTCCTGGACCGCGTCCTCGCACGCGTCGAACTGCCCGTGGCGGCGGACGAGCGCGCCGAGGACCTGCGGCGCGAGCTCGCGCAGCAGGTCCTCGACGCCGGGCTCACCGGGCATCGGCCCGCCCGCACCCATGGTCCGCGCTCAGGGTGCGGCGGTCTCGTGCATCACCGGGCGGATCTCCATCGGGTACTCGACGTACCCGACGCACCGGGCGGCGATCTCGGTCACCCGCTCCAGGCTCGCGTCGATGACCCAGTACCCGGCGAGCGACTCCTTGATCTCCGCGAACGGGCCGTCGGTGGCGACCGGCACCCCGTCCGCGAGGCGCACGGTGACCGCGTGCGAGGGGTCCATGAGGCCGTGGCCGGCGACGAGCTCACCGGCCTCGCGCATCTCGGCGTCGAGGGTCGTCATCAGCTCGCCCATGCCGCGGATCCACTCCGGCGACCTGGTCGGCATCTGCTCGCCCACCCCGGCGAACATCATGAGCATGTACTTCATCTCGCTCCTCTCGGACGGCGCCCGGACGGCGCGCGTCATGGGGTCGGAGCCGACCCGCCGTTCGCGACATCCTCGGGCACGCGTCTTCGCGCGCCGGTCAGGTCCCCCACAGCGACAGCGAGAAGCGCCGGGCCTCGTCGGTCCACCACGCTACGGGCGTGAAACCGGCTCCGGTCAGCTCGGCGGCCAGCAGACGACGGCGGAACTTCGCGGAGATCTCGGTACGCAGGTGCTCCCCGCGGGCGAAGTGCACCCGCAGGCCCAGGCCGGCGAGGGTCGCGACGAGCGGACGCCGGGCCTCCAGCCGCATCTCGATCCACTCCTGCTGCGGCACCCAGACCGCACGGTGGACGAAGTCGGCGCGGTCGAAGTCCCCGTCCAGCGCCCGGTTGAGGACGTCGAGCAGGTTGAGGTCGAAGGCGGCCGTGACGCCGGCCGCGTCGTCGTACGCGGGCACCAGGACGTCGGGCGACTTCACCAGGTCGGCTCCGAGCAGCAGGTGCTCGCCGGGGCGCATCGCGGCGCACAGCCGCGCGAGGAAGGCGCGGCGCTGTTCCGGCGGGAGGTTCCCGATCGTGCTCCCGAGGAAGGCGACGAGCCGCCGGCCCGCGCCCGGCACGATCCCCAGCCGGTCGGTGAAGTCGGCGCGGACGGCGTGCACCCGCAGGTCGGGGTAACGGAACGAGACCCGTTCGCACGCCTCGCGCAGAGCGTCCTCGCTGACGTCGAGCGCGACGTAGCCGAGCGCCGGCGCGGGCCCGGCGCCGGCCCGGCCGGCGCGGCGACCGGCGACGAGGGCGTCGAGCAGCAGATGGGTCTTCAGCGAGGACCCGGAACCGAGCTCCACGAGGGTGTCGCAGCCGGCGAGCCGGACGACGTCCCCGGCATGTCGCCGGAGGATCTCCCGCTCGGCCCGGGTCGGGTAGTACTCGGGGAGCCGGGTGATCTCCTCGAACAGCTCGCTGCCGACCTTGTCGTAGAGCCAGGTCGGCGGCAGGCTCTTCGCCGGCGCGGTGAGCCCGGCGAGGACGTCGGCGCGCAGCCGCTGCGCGCTGAAGTCGGCGGGGAGCCGGTCGGTGAACAGGTAGGTGGGCATGGCCGATGAGTCCTTCCTCGTACGGTTCGTCGGGGGTGTGGCGCCCCGGGTGGACGAGCTGCCCGGGGGCAGCTCAGAGGGCCTCGACCCGGACGCCGGAGGTCGTCGCGACGACGAGCGAGTCGTCGGGGACGTCGACCCACCCGGGTGCGTCGTCGACCGGTTCGGAGGCCACCACGACGTGGCCCGGGCGGCGGTCGGTGGCGGCCGCGGCGTCGTCCGCGGTCGTCACGCGGTAGGACAGGCTGGCGCCCGCGGCCGTGGCCACGATCCGCAGTCCGTCGGTCGCGAGCAGGTTGAGCCTGCCGCCGCACATCGTCCGCGCGGTCTCGACGACACCGGCGACGGCGTCGACGAGGTCGGCGCCCAGGTCGAGCCGGTCGACGACGAGGGCCCACAGGAGCGCGGCGTCCGTCATCGCCTCCATCCGCAGGAGCCGGCGGGTCTCGACGGTCGCGGCGAGCGGGGCCGCGGCGTCCGGCCAGCCGTCGAGCGCTCCGTTGTGGGCGAACAGGTGGCGTCCGTGCCGGAACGGCATCGCAGCGCCCACGCCGCGCGCCGTCCCGGCGGTCGCGGACCGCACCGAGGCGAGGACGGCGTCGGTCTGCACGTGGCGGGCGGTCTGGGCGAAGGTCTCGTCGCTCCAGACCGGGTCGCAGCCCTTGTGCAGCAGGGGCAGAGCACCGCCGGCCGGTGCCTGGGGGCCCTGCTCCCGCGGGTACCAGCCGAGCCCGAAGCCGTCGGCGTTGACCACGCCGTGGCTCTGGCGTCGTGGCGCCCAGGCCTGCCGGACGAGGGCGTTCCGGGCGTCGAGGAGCAGCTCCGCGATGGGGACCGCGTCGCCGACGGCCGCGAGATGACGGCACACGGCTCAGCCCTCGCCCGGCGCCGCGTCGCGCGCGCACCGGAAGCCGCTGAAGATCTGCCGGCGGACGGGGTGGTCCCAGTTGCGGAAGGTGGCACGGCAGGCCGCTGGGTCGACGCCGAAGGCGCCGCCGCGCAGCACCTTGTACCTGCTGCCGAAGAACGCCTCGCTGTACTCGCGGTAGGGAAAGGCCCGGAACCCCGGATACGGCCGGAAGCCGCTCGCCGTCCACTCCCACACGTCGCCGAGGAGCTGGCGCACCCCGGACGCGGACGCGCCGTCCGGGTAGGACCCCGCCGGTGCGGGCTGCAGGTGGCGCTGCCCGAGGTTGGCGTGCGCGGAGGTCGGCTCCGCGTCGCCCCAGGGGAACCGGCGGGAGGCGCCCGTCACCGGGTCGAAGCGGGCGGCCTTCTCCCACTCGGCCTCGGTCGGCAGCCGGCCGCCCGCCCATCGGGCGAAGGCGTCGGCCTCGTACCAGCAGACGTGCACCACGGGCTCGTCCCCGGGCACGACCTCCTCACGGCCGAACCGTCGCCGCAGCCAGACCCCGCCCTCGCGTCGCCAGAACAACGGCGCGACGAGCCCCGCCTCCTGCCGGTGGGCCCACCCGGCGGGCCGCCACCACCGCGCGTCGGCGTACCCGCCGTCCTCGACGAACCGCGCGAACGCGTCGTTGGTCACCGGGACGGTGTCGATCCAGAACGCCGGCACGTCGACCGGGTGGGCGGGCCGCTCGTTGTCGAGCGCCCACGGGTCGTCGGACGTCCCCATCACGAACCGTCCGCCGGGGACGAGCACCCGGCTCGGCAGCGCGGCGGCGTCCGGCGGGGCGGGGCCCGGGGCCGGGGCGGCGAGCACCGGCGCCCCGAGCCGCAGCTGGTGCGTCGCGAGCATCGTCTCGTCGTGCTGCTGCTCGTGCTGGACGATCATCGCGAAGGCGAAGCCCCGGCGGGTCAGCGGGCGCCCGTCCAGGCGGACCCGCTCGAGCAGGTCCAGCACGCGCTCCCGGACGTCGCGGACGTACCGGCGTGATGCGGCGGGGTCGAGCAGGGGCAGGGTCGGCCGGTCGGCCCGCGGGTGCTGGAACGCGTCGTACAGCCGGTCGACGGTGTCGGGGAGCATGGGCTCGCGGCCGCCGACGTCGCGCAGCAGCCAGAGCTCCTCCTGGTTGCCGATGTGGGCCAGGTCCCAGACGAGCGGTGACATGAGCCGCGAGTGCTGCCGCAGGAGGTCGGGGTCGTCGACGGCGTCGGTGAGCAGCGCCGTCCGGCGTCGCGCCCGGTCCAGGTCGGCGGCGAGTCGTTCGCGGAGCCCGGCACCCGTCAGGTCGGCGACAGCCGTCGTGGACGGCGCGAGCACCTCCTGCGCGAGCACCTCCTGCGCGAGCACCTCCTGCGCGAGCACCTCCTGTACGCCATCGGCGCGGGCGGTTGCGCCGTCCGCGCTCACGACCGGCCCCCGACGACGCTGCGCCGGCCGGTGCCCGCGGTGTCGAGCAGGTCGTCTCCCGGTGAGCGGCGTCGAAGGGTCCACCGGTCGAGGTACTGCTCGACGAGCGCCGCCGCCGGCCGGGTCGAGGCCGCTGCGGACAGCCTGTGGGCGGCGACGTCCAGGACCTGGACCGCGGCGCGGTAGAGGTCGTTGTCGCGCAGCCCCTGTCGCGCGGCGTCGAGCCACCGGGACGCGGTCGGCTCGCAGACCGCGAGTGCCTCGTCGGCCGCGCGGACGTCGTCGGCGAGCGTCGAGAGCACCGCGACCGGCACCTGCCACCACTGCCCGGGCTGCGCGTCGACGTAGCGCACCTCGAGGTGCCCGCGGGCGCGCACCGGCGGGAAGAGCGTCGTCAGGTGGTAGCCGAGGTCGTCCGGCGTCGGCCCGGGCCGACCGGCCACGACGTCCGCACCGTGCCTCAGCCACTGCCTGAAGGTCACGCCGTCCGGGGCAGTCCACGAACCGGTGTCGCGGCGGACCATCATGAGCGGCGCGTCGAGCGCCCACCGGGCGTACGCCTCGGCGAGCGACTCCCCCGGTCGCCGCGCCGGGGCGCGCGTGCGTGCGGCGTCCAGAGCGGCCCAGACCGCGGTGCGGGTACTCGCCCAGCCGGTCGGCCGGCCCTCGTGGAGCGGGGAGTTCGCGAACGCCGCGACGAGCGCGGGCCCGACGCTGTGCAGGACGTCCCAGCGGCGCGCGAGGACGCCGGCCGGGTCCTGCGGGCCGGCGCCGGCCTCGACGCTGACCTGTACCGAGGCGGTGGAGCACATCATGAGCCGGCCGGCGCGGCCGGTCCCGTCGAAGTAGGCCTCCATCGCCTCGTACCGCGGCTGCCGCAGCAGGCGCCGCGGCGGCGACCAGGGGTCGAGCCCGACCCCGGTCGCCCGGACCCCGCGGCGGGCCGCGCACCGGCGCAGCAGGGCGAGGTCGTCGTCCATGACGGCGAGGGCCTCCGCCAGCCCGGAACACGGCGGCCCGCTGAGCTCGAGCTGGCCACCGGGCTCCACGGTGAGCCGCGAGACGAGCCCAGTGGCCGCCAGGTCGGCCAGGACCGCCTGGTGCCGGGCTCGCGGCACCGCCCCCGGGGCAGGCCCGGCGGACAGGAGCACCTGCTCCAGCTCCACCCCCACCCGCCCGGGCGGTCCGTTGGCGAAGCAGGTGTGCGGGAGCCAGCCCTCGGCAGCGGACTCGGTGAGGATCTGCGGGGCAGGGTGCCCCTCGGCGACGACGGACATCTGGTGCTCCTCCCGGGCGGCGGGACCATGGCTGCAGCTGTGTCCCGTCCCCCGGCGACGGCGTTACATTGATCAACGGGGTGGAGCACGGCCGAGAAACGCGGGCGGAGGGCGATCGTGACGTCGGGCGCCGACGAGGTGGTCCTGGCGACGAAGCTGTTCCCGCCACGGGCCAAGGACGACCTCGTCGTCCGCGAGCGGCTCCTCGACCGGCTGCGGCGCGGCCTGGACGGGCCGCTGACCGTCGTCGTCGCGCCCGCCGGGTGGGGCAAGAGCACCCTGGTCAGCAACCTGCTGCGCGCCGACGGCGTGCCCGCGGGCTGGGTCTCGCTCGACCGCGGGGACGACGACCCGAGACGCTTCTGGCGCTATCTGCTGCTCGCGGCCTCGCGCGCCGTCCCGGATGCGGGGGCCGGCGCGCTGCAGCGGCTGGAGGCCGCCGGTTCGGACGTCCGGCGCGACGTCGTCCCGACGTTCGTCAACGACCTCGTCGGTACCGACGCCCGGGTCGTCCTGGTGCTCGACGACTACCACGTCATCACCAACCGTGATGTGCACTCGAGCCTGCAGATGCTCGTCGAGCACGCCCCGCGAGACCTGCATCTCGTGCTGGTCTCACGTGCCGACCCACCGCTGCCGCTGCCGCGGCTACGGGTCCGTGGTGAGCTGCTCGAGATGCGCGCCGAGCATCTCGGGTTCACGACGGCGGAGGCCGACGAGCTGCTGAACCGACGCCTCGGGCTGGGCCTGGACCACGAGGACGTCCAGCGGCTCGTGTCGCGGACGGAGGGCTGGGCGGCGGCGCTGCAGCTCGCCGCGCTCCGCCTGCGCGAGCACCCCGACCCGCGGGCCTTCGTCGCCGCGTTCAGCGGGGCCGACCGGCATCTCGTCGACTACCTCGGTGAGGAGGTGCTGTCGACCCAGCCGCCCGTCGTCCGGGACTTCCTCCTGCGCACGAGCGTCCTCGAACGGCTCTGCGCGTCGCTCTGCGACGCGGTGACCGGCACCACGGACGGCGCGGACCGACTCGACGACGTCCTGCACGGGAACCTGTTCCTGATCCGGCTCGACGACGAGGACCGCTGGTTCCGCTACCACCACCTGTTCGCCGGGCTCCTGCGGCACGAGCTCGACCGCGCACTTCCGGGGCAGGCGGCACAGCTGCGCCGCCGCGCCGCGCTCTGGCACGCCGACCACGGGGACCCGGCCGAGGCCGTCGAGTACGCGCTCGCGGCCGGCGACGACGACCTGTCCCGACGGCTCGTCGGCGCCGGATGGCAGCGGCACTTCAACGCCGGGCAGTGGGAGACCGTGCAGGTGTGGCTGGCTGCACTGCCCGCGGCCGCCGTCCGGTCGGACCCGGCGCTGTCCCGCGCCCGGACCTGGATCGCCCTGGACAACGGACGGCTCGAGGAGGCGGCGGCCGTGCTGGACGCCGCCGCTGCCGCGGGACCGCCCGACGTCCAGCTGCAGCTCCTACGAGCGCTGCAGACGTACAAGAGCGGGGACCTCACGGCCGCGTCGACCGCCCTGGCCGGCATCGACCTGGCGGCGGCGGGCGCCGACAGCTTCGTCCGCACCGTGCACCGGCTCCTGACCGGGCTGGCGGCCCTGTGGTCGGGTGCGTCCGACACCGCCGAGGAGCACCTGGCGGTCGCCGCCCGGCACGCCGCGGACGACGGGAACCGGCTCGCAGAGATCTACGCGACCGGCTGCCGGGCGCTGGCGGCGCTGAACCGCGACGACCTCGACGAGGCCGGCCGGCATGTCGACGCGGCCTCCCGCGCCGTCGACCAGAGCCTCTCCGACGCGCACTTCGTCGCCGCGTTCCCGATGCTCGCGCGGGCCCGGCTGGCGCTGCGCACCGGCGACCCCGAGCGTGCGCTGGCGGCCGCCACGACCGCGGTGGAGCTCGCCCGCCGCGGCGCCGGGCGTGGTGAGGTCGCCGCCGCCCTCCTCACGGCCTGTCTCGTCTCGCGGCTGACGGGGCCGGGACCCGACGACCGGCCGGCCGGCGGCGCCGACCCGCCGGGGCCCGGCTGGGCCGGCCAGGCACGCGCCGTCCTGCGCCGGTGCCCGGACCCCGGCCCGGTGCTGCTGTCGTGGCTCGCGGGCGAGCAGCGGGCGGCCGGCCAACGGGGGGCCACCCGCGGTCCGGGGCCGCTCGAGCCGCTCACCGAGCGGGAGCTCGCCATCCTGCGGCTGCTGCCCGGCACCGCCTCGCAACGCGAGCTCGCGGCGATGCTCTTCGTGACGCCCAACACGCTGAAGACGCACCTGCGGGCGGTGTACCGCAAGCTCGGGGCGGACTCACGCGCCGGCGCCGTGCTCCGCGGGCGCGAGGCCGGGCTCCTGTGACCGGGCCAGCCCGGCGCTGACCCGGGCGACGAAGCCGGTCCGCAGGGCAGCGAGCGCGAACCCGCCGAGGAGCCACGCCGCCACGACGTAAGGGAACCAGCGGAACGGCGGCGGCGGTACCGGCCAGACGTGGCGGTACAGCACGAAGCCCGCGATCACCGTGCCCGCGACGGGGAGGACGACCTCCCGCGGTGCTCGCCGCCGCAGCCGCCGGACGGCTGCGAGGTTCGTCAGCACGTACATCACCAGCAGGCTCAGGACGCCGATCGTCGCGAGGTGGAAGAACACCGTGAGCGGCGGCGCGCCCGCGACCCGGTAGGCGGTGAGCAGGACGAAGGCCACCGTGACCTCGAGCGCGAGGGCGCGCCGCGGGACCCCGGTCGCGGCATCGACGGTGGCGAGCGGCCGCCAGGTGAGGCCGTCGCGACCGAAGGAGAACATCATCCTCGCCGCCACCGTGACCCCGCCCAGACCCGCGCCGAGTGCGCTGAGCACGGCGCCGACGTCGATCGCCGCCGCGACGGACGACCCGACGTAGCGCGTCGCGAGGGTGTCCAGCGGCGCCTGCGACCCGGTGAACGCGGCAGTACCCGCCGCGTCCGTGCCGAACCCGATCGTCTGGGCGACCATGCACAGCACGTAGAAGACGGCGCCGAGGCCGATCGCGAGCACGATCGCCCGCGGGATCGCGCGGGTCGGGCGGACCGACTCCTCGCCGAGGGAGCCGGCGCTCTCGAAGCCGGCGAACGCGAGGAACCCGGCCGTCGCCGCCAGCGCGAGACCGGTGAGGCCGACGCCCGGCGGGAGCTGGACGACGTCGGTGCTGAGCCGCTGCGCCGCCGGTGTGCCGTCGTCCGCGGCGTGGGCGTAGATCGCGACCATGACGACTCCGATGAGGGCCAGCGAGGCGACCTCGAACGCAAGGACCGACCGGGTCGTCGGTCTGATGCCGCGCGCCGCGAGCAGCGTTACCGCGAGGAGCCCGACGACCGCGAGCGGGTACCAGTCCGCATCGGCCACCAGGCCGGCGCTGCGCAGCGCGGCACTTCCGAAGATCGCCACCCCCATCATCGACACCGGGGGGAACACGAGGTAGGTGCCGAGCAGCGCCCAGCCGGCGACGAACCCTGCTCGCGGCCCGACCGCGTTGCCGACAAAGGCGTAGACGGACCCCGCGTGCGCGAACTCGGCGGACAGCCGGACGAACCCGTAGGCCACGAGGCCGACTCCGACGGCGGCGACGACGAACGCCAGCGGGGCGGCGGCGCCGAGGCTCCTGGCGGCTTCCGAGCCCGTCACCGACATCGCGAGCGTCGGCGCCATCACCCCCACGGACACGGCAGCGGTCTCGAGGAAGCGCAGCTCCCGGCGCAGCCTCGCGGGCCGGCCGGTGGTGGTCGCCGTCGTGCTCATCGGTGGTCCCCTCTCACGTGACGGACGTGCGGGCGGGGGCTCCCGGCGGCGGCCGTGCCCGACCGGTGATCAGGCACGGTAGTAGTCCTCCAGCGCTGCGCGAAGGGCCGCGCGGCCGCGGTGCAGCAGCACGCGCTGGTTCTCCGGGCTGACCCCGAGGGCGGCGCAGGCCTCGTCACTGCCGACGCCTACGACGTCGCGCAGCGTCACGGCGGCGGCCTGCCGAGACGGCAGGGCCGCGAGTGCCGCCTCGAGGACCGCGCGGATCTCGCCGGCCAGGGCGCCCCGTTCGGGGTCGTGCTCCCACGCCGTCGGCGCGCCGAGCGACGTCCAGTGCGAGGGGTACTCGCCGTCCGGCCCCTGGAACCGGTCGGGGTCGACGCTGCAGGACGCGGTCGAGTCGTCGGGCCGGCGCAGCTGCGAGACCGCCACGGTCCGCGCCTCCTTGGCACCCCGGGTCCGAGCGCGGTTGACGAGGATGGTGAACGTCCAGGTCCGCAGCGACGAGCGGCCCTCGAACCGCGCGAGCCCCGTGACGACGCCGAGCCAGGCGTCCTGGACGACGTCCTCGGCCGCCTGGCGGGTCCCGACGAACGTGCGGGCCAGGCGCAGCATCGCCGGCGACCACGCGTCCACGAGGTCCGCGAAGGCCTGCTCGTCCCCGCATCGGAGCCGGCCCACGAGCTCGCTGTCGCGCTCTACGGTGGCCGTGCTCAGCGGCCCGTCAACGGCCATCTGCGATCACCTCCCGGTGCTGGGTCCAGGCAACACCGGGGTGAGGCCGCGGGGCGTCCCCCACCGGGCGATCTCACCCGGGTGAGATCGGCCGGCTCGGGATGCGCCGCGCCCCGTCGGGCTCGCACGCTGGTGACGGGCCGGGACCCGGCACGGTGACCGTGCCGGTCCGGTCCGTCGCGAGGCACGACGGAGGTGGACATGACGCGCAGGCAGTGCCGCATCACGGTGGCCGGCATCCTGTCGGAGCGGTTCGACAGGGCGTTCGACGGGTTCACCCTCGAGCGGACCGCGGGGACGACGGTCCTGCGCGGCGTCGTCCGCGACTCGTCGGCGCTCTACGGCGTGCTCGGGCGGGTCCAGGACCTCGGCATGGAGCTGCTCTCGGTGGAGAGCCGGCCCGTCGAGTCCGCGACCCGTGACCGTGAGCCCTCCGAACCCGGAGCTCCCTGAGACCGCCCCGGTCCGGATCAGGGCAGGCAGACCACCCCGGCCCACGCGGAGCGCCCGCCGGTCGCGAACGAGAACGTGCCCGTCGCACGCAGCGACCCCGAGGCACCGGCGAGACCGCCGGTGCCACCGACGATCGTCTGCAGGTCGACGATCGAGCCGTCGGGGTTGGCGGTGAAGGCGCCGGCGTTCTTGATCAGGAGAGTCCCCGACCGACCGCGGGTCCGGGCCGAGATCGACGAGTCGGACGTGAACAGGGCGACCGTCGTGGACGGGGTGTCCGCGGTGGTGACGATGCTCGTCGCCCGGCCCGAGAAGGCGCCACGGACGTCGCCCCGGTAGGTGCCGGCGATGCACAGCCCCACCGGCGACAGGCAGTCCGGACCGGAGACGGCGTGCTCGACGTACGTCCCCTCGACACTGCTGCAGACCGCGGCGGCGTCGGCCTGGCCCGGCGCGAGCAGCAGGACGACGGCGGCTGCCCCGAGGGCGACGGCCGGGCGGGCGGAGCGGGTGCCGATCATGAGGTCCTCCTCGTGGACGGGGCTGCGGACGGGTCTGCGGCCGGCGACGCCGTCCGGATCACGAGGTCGGCGACGAGTGCGGTCCAGCCGGTCTGGTGCGAGGCGCCGACCCCACGACCGGTGTCGCCGTGGAAGTACTCGTGGAACGGCACGAGGTCGTGCCAGTCGGGGCGGTCCTGGAAGAGCGGCACGTCGCCGAAGACCGGACGGCGCCCGTGGCCGTCGTCGAGGAAGATCCTCACCAGCCTCCTGCCCAGGTCGTCGGCGACCTGAGCGAGCGTGACCTTCGTGCCCGACCCGGCGGGGTGCTCGACGAGCAGGTCGTCGCCGAAGAACCGCGCGAAGCGGTGCAGGGCCTCGACGACGAGGTAGTTGACCGGGAACCACACCGGACCGCGCCAGTTGCTGTTGCCGCCGAACAACCCGGTCGTCGACTCGCCGGGTTCGTAGTCGACGCCGTACGCGCCGCCGCCGAGGTCGATCTCGAACGGGTGGTCGCGGTGCCGTGCCGACAGCGCACGCAGCCCGAACGGGCTGAGGAACTCCTCCTCGTCGAGCATCGTCGCGAGGATGCGCAGCAGCCGGTCGGCGTCGACCACGGCGAGCAGCCGGCCCTGCGCGCAGTCCCGTTCGTGCGTGGCGCCGACGACCTCCCGGTACGCGGGCTTGTTCTCGAGGAACCAGTGGAAACGCCGCGCGAAGTCCGGCAGCCGGGCCAGGGTCGCCGAGCCGAGCGTCGTCGTCGCGGCGAGGGGCAGCAGGCCGACCATCGATCTGACCCGCAACGGGATCCGCCCTCCGTCGTCGAGCGCGAGGACGTCGTAGAAGAAGCCGTCCTGCTCGTCCCAGAGCCCCTGGGCACGCATGGCGTGCGCGATGTAGGCGAAGTGCTCGAAGAACTTGGTCGCGGCGTCCTCGTAGGCCGGGTCGTGCTCGGCGAGCACGAGCGCGATCTCCAGGAGGTTGAGCGCGTACATCGCCATCCACGCGGTGCCGTCGCTCTGCTCGAGGCGTGCGGCGACCGGCAGCATGGCCGACCTGTCGACGGGGCCGATGTTGTCCAGGCCGAGGAAGCCGCCCTCGAAGACGTTGTTGCCGGCGGCGTCCTTGCGGTTGACCCACCACGTGAAGTTCAGCAGCAGCTTGCCGAACACCCGGGCGAGGAAGGTGTGGTCGCGGCTGCCGTCGATCTCGAACACGCGCAGGGCGGCCCACGCGTGCACCGGTGGGTTGACGTCCCCGAAGGCCCACTCGTAGGCAGGGATCTGTCCGTTGGGGTGCATGTACCACTCGCGGAGCATGAGGATCAGCTGCTCCTTGGCGAACGTCGGGTCGACGTGCGCCAGCGGCACGCAGTGGAACGCGAGGTCCCAGGCGGCGTACCAGGGGTACTCCCAGGGGTCCGGCATCGAGATGACGTCCGCGTTGTTGAGGTGGCGCCACTGGCTGTTCCGGCCGGAGCGGCGGCGCTGCGGCGGTGTCGGCCCGGCCGGGTCGCCGTCGAGCCAGCGCTCGACGTCGTAGTGGAAGAACTGCTTGCCCCACAGCAGACCGGCGAGCGACTGACGCAGGACCCGACGCTCGTCGTCGGTCGCACCGGCCGGTGCGAGGGCGGCGTGGAAGGCGTCCGCCTCGTCCCGGCGGGCCTGCAGGACGGCGTCGAAGCCGGCACCGAGATCGGGCTCGGGGACGTCCCCGCGGACGAGCCGGACGCGCACCTCCCGGCTCTCGCCGGCCGGCACCGTGAGCACCTGGTGGACAGCGGCCTTCGTCCCCCGGCCGTCGGGGTTCACGCTCTGCGCCCCGTGGACGACATGGTCGTTGACCCCGTCCTTGGGGAAGTCCGACCGGCCGGCGACCCCGAACAGCCGCTGAGCGTTCGTCTCGTTGTCGCAGAACAGGTTCGACCCATCGGGCGAGGCCGCGAGGGTGAGCCGGCCCAATCCGGCGTGGTCGGCCACCAGGCGGTCGCCGTCCGCACGGACGACCGGGACCGCGTCCTGACCGGGCAGCCCCCACGCCCAGGTGTTGCGGAACCACAGGGTCGGCAGCACATGGATCGTCGCCTCCTGCGGCCCGCGGTTGGCGACCGTGATCCGCATGCACAGGTCCTCCGGGCCGGCCTTGGCGTAGTCGACGGTCACGGCCCAGTACCGGTCGTCGTCGAACACGCCGGTGTCGACGAGCTCGTACTCGGGGTCGTGCGCGCCGCGCCGGCCGTTCTCGGCGACGAGGTCCGCGTACGGGAACTCGGCCTGCGGGTAGTGGTACCGCCACGTCATCCACGAGTGGGTCGGCGTGGAGTCCAGGTACCACCAGTACTCCTTCGCGTCCTCGCCGTGGTTGCCCTCGGGGCCGGTGAGGCCGAAGATCCGCTCCTTGAGGATCGGGTCGCGGCCGTTCCAGAGCGCGAGAGCCAGGCAGAAGGTCTGCCGGTCGTCGCACACGCCGGCCAGGCCGTCCTCGTTCCATCGGTAGGTCCGCGAGCGGGCGTGGTCGTGGGGGAAGAAGTCCCACGCGGTCCCGTGCTCGCTGTAGTCCTCGCGCACCGTGCCCCAGGCGCGCTCGGACAGGTAGGGGCCCCAGCGGCGCCACGGCGCCTCGCCGGCGTCCGCGGCCGCGAGTCGGGCCTGCTCGGCGTTCTCGGTCGTTCGGTGTGCCGTCATGCCTGATGACGTCCGCGGTGCGGTCCTCGGCGTTACGGACGACGTGCCGGGCGCGTCCGGCGGGGTCCGGGTGTCACGTTCGGCCCGGTCCGGCGGACGACAGGTGCATGTCGAGGACACCCACCCAGACGACCACCCAGACGACCACCCGGACGAGCACCGGGACGGCCACGCAGCCGGCGCCCGCACCCGGCGCGCCGTCGGGCGCGACGCCCGGCGCTGCGGTACCGCACCGGACGACGACGCCCGCGCTCCGCTTCGGCCCTGCCGTGTGCGGGGACCTGGCTCAGGGCGCGAGCCGTGAGTGGCTCGTCGCCGACGGCCGCGGCGGCTACGCGACGGGCACCGTGAGCGGGCTCAGGACCCGTCGGTACCACGGGATGCTCGTCGCGCCGGACGGTGGCCCGGCGCGCCGGATGCTCGCCGTCGCCGCACTCGACGCCGTGCTCGTGCTGCCCTCCGGCGCCCGGGTCGCCCTCGGCGTCCACGAGTGGGCGTCCGGGGCGGTCGCGCCGGCCGGCCACGCGCTCCTGGAGTCGTTCACCCTCGACGCCGGGCTGCCGTGCTGGCGCTGGCGCGTCGGGGGCGTCGTCGTGGAGCGCACGCTCGCGGCCGAACACGGCCGGACGTCGGTCGCCGTCGTGCACCGGCTCGTCGCCGGCGGCCCCGTGGCCTTCGAGGTCGAGGCGCTGTGCACGTGGCGGGACGCCCACGGGGAGCGGTCCGCGAGCGCCGACCTGGCCGTCGAGCACACCGCCGACGGCGCCGTCGTCGAGCGCGCGTACCGGCTGCGCGGGCCGGGGTGGCAGCCGGGCGGTGCGTGGTACCACGGGGCCCACGCGCGCGAGGAGGCGGCCCGCGGTCTGTCCGCCGACGAGGACCTGTGGAGCGCCGGCCGGTTCACCGCCGACCTGCGCCTCGGGGACGCGCTCGAGGTGTCCTGCTGGGTGGGCGACCTCGACGACGCCCCGCCACCGGCGCAGCGCGTCGTCGATGCCGCTCGCACGCGGGCCTCGTCGCTGGTCGCGGCCGCACGGGCCCGCGACGAGCACGAGGGGCTGCTGGCGCTCGCCGCGGACACCTTCGTCGTCGAGGGACCGGACGTCGTGGCCGGCTACCCGTGGTTCGGGACGTGGTCGCGCGACACGATGACGTCGTACGAGGGCCTGTTCCTCGAGACCGGCCGGGCGCAGGAGGGCAGGGCCCTGCTCACCCGCTACGCGGCCACCCTGAGCGAGGGCATGCTCGCGAACACCGCCGACACGGGGGCCACCGAGTACAACACCGCCGACGCGACGCTGTGGTTCGGGCACGCCGTCGGCCGGCACGTCGAGCGGACGGGGGACCGCGACCTCGCGGCGGCGCTCGCACGCACCCTCGACACGGTCGTGGAGTCCCATCTCGCGGGGACCCGCTACGGGATCCGCATCGACCCGGTCGACGGGTTGCTCACCCAGGGAGCGCCCGGCTACGCGCTCACGTGGATGGACGCCCGCGTCGACGGCGTCGGGGTCACCCCACGGATCGGGAAGGCCGTCGAGCTGAACGCCCTGTGGCTGGAGACGCTCACCGCCGCGCGGACGGCCCGTTCGGTCCTGCGCCGGCACGACGACGACCTCCTGCGTCTGGAGCAGCGCGCCCGCAGCTCGGTCGAGGCGCGGTACCCGGCGCCGGGCGGCGGGTTGCTCGACGTCCTCGACGGGCCGGACGGCTGCGACGGCGCCGTCCGCGCGAACCAGCTGCTCGCCGTCGGACTGCCGTCGACCGCCGTCCGGGACCCTGACGTGGCCGCCGGCGTCGTCCGCCGGGCCGCCGAGGAGCTGCTCACCCCGCTCGGGCTGCGCAGCCTCGCCCCCGGGTCACCGGGCTACCGCGGCCGCCACCGGGGCGGCCCGGCAGACCGCGACGCCGCGTACCACACGGGCACCGTCTGGCCGTGGCTCATCGGACCCTTCGTGGACGCGGCCGTGCGGGTCGGCCACCCCGTCGAGGGCGTCCTCGACGGCCTGCTCGCCCACCTGTCCGAGTGGGGTGCCGGCTCGGTGAGCGAGACCGCGGACGGCGACCCGCCGCACACGGCCACCGGCTGCCCGTTCCAGGCGTGGTCGGTCGCGGAGCTGCTCCGCGCATCCCGGCGCGCCCGGCCCGACTGAGCCGAGTCCGTTGCGGTGCAGGTGAAACGCCGTGGCGTGACGGGAGACAGAACGAGAGAACCCTCGTGCGGACCGCGCGAGCGGACCACGACCTGAGGAGGACGACATGAAGGGCCTGCGCGACAAGGTGGCTGTTGTCACCGGCGGCAGCTCGGGGATCGGGCAGGCGATCGCCGTCCGGCTCGGCCAGGAGGGCGCGAAGGTCGCGGTCAACTACGTCGGGGGGCCGGACGGCGCCCAGGACACCGCGGACCTCATCGACCACGGCGTGCACCTGGCGATGAAGGAGCTCGCCGCGGCGCACACGCACGCGATCCTCGTCGAAGCGGACGTGTCCGACGAGGCCCAGGTGGCCGCGATGTTCGCCCGGGCCCGGGCCGAGCTCGGACCGGTCGACATCCTCGTGAACAACGCTGGCATCCAGGTCGCCGCGGACTCCGACGCGCTGTCCGCGGACGACTTCGACCGGGTGCTCGCCGTCAACCTCCGGGGGGCGTTCCTGTGCGCGCGGGAGGCGGTCCGTGACTTCCTCGCCGACGGCCGCGGTGGCTCGATCGTCAACGTCTCCAGCGTCCACCAGCTCATCCCGAAGCCGCGGTTCCTCGGCTACTCGGTCTCCAAGGGCGGCATGCAGAACCTGACCCGCTCCCTCGCGCTCGAGTACGCCGGGCGCGGCATCCGGGTCAACGGCATCGGCCCGGGCGCGACCGTGACGCCGATCAACCGGGCGTGGGTCGACGACCCCCGCAAGCGTGAGATGGTCGAGAGCCACATCCCGATGCGTCGGGCCGGGGAGAGCTGGGAGATGGCTGCTGCGGCGGCCTTCCTGTGCTCCGACGAGGCCGCGTACGTCACCGGGCAGACGCTCTTCGTCGACGGCGGGCTGACGCTCTACCCGTCGTTCGAGACGACCTGGTCGTCGGAGTGACCGGCGCGCGCACGGCGTCGGCCGCGACGGCCTACGACCCGACGCCGCAGGGCCTGGCCGAGCGCACGAACGGCTGGTTCCCGTCGCGCTGGGGGCCCGACGACGAGGCCGGCGCGCTCAACGAGATCGGCCCGCAGCAGGTGCTCGACGCCGTGCGGCTGGTCCGCACGGGCGTCGTCCACGACCTCGCCCACGTGCTCCACGCCGGGGTCCCCGCGTTCCCGGGCCGCACCTTCCGGCAGTACCTGACGACGAACGCCCACCACGTCAACCGGCGCCTCGCCGCGGGCGACGGCCAGGGTCTCGGCGGTGGCGCGGTGAACTGGGTCGTCGAGCAGGTCACGGCGACCCAGCAGATGGGGACCCACGTCGACGGCCTCAACCACCTCCAGGTCGGGGACCGCACGTACAACGGTCACCGGCTCGCCGACATCGCCGAGGAGCACGGCACGAACCGGCTCGGCATCGACACCCTGCCCCAGGTCGTGACCCGCGGGCTGCTCCTCGACGTCGCGGCCGTCCGGGGCGTCGAACGGCTCGACGCCGGTGAGGTCGTCACGGTCGCCGACGCCCGCGCGGCCCTCGAGCCGCACGGGTCGGTCCTGCGGCCCGGGGACGCCGTCCTCCTCCACACCGGCTGGGGGGCGCTGTGGGGCGTGGACGACGCCACCTACGCCGCCGGCGAACCGGGACCGGGGGCGGAGCTCGCGGAATGGCTCGCCGCGCAACGGGTCTGCCTGACCGGCTGCGACACGTGGAGCTACGGCCCCTACCCGGCGGAGGATCCGCGGTCCCCCTTCGTCGTCCCGCAGACCCTCAACGTGCGGGACGGGATCGTCGTCCTGGAGAACCTGCGTCTCGGTCACCTCGCCGCCCTCGGCGTCCACGAGTTCTGCCTCGTCCTGGCCCACGCGAAGCTGCGCGGCGCCACCGGCGCGTGGGTCACCCCGCTCGCTCTCCTGTGACCTGCCCGACCTCCCGACCCGGCCTCACAGCCCCGGCATCCCGGCCCCGACACGAGCACCTGGAGCAGAGCCATGCGCGAGCACTTCGACGTCATCGTCATCGGCAGCGGAGCCGGCGGCGGCACCGTGACGTACGCCCTTGCCCCCACCGGCAAACGGGTCCTCCTCCTCGAACGTGGTGACTACCTGCCGCGTGAGCCGGAGAACTGGGACTCGACGCAGGTCTGGGTCACCAAGCGGTACGTCAACTCCGGCACCTGGACCGACGCCAGCACGGGGAAGACGTTCTCCCCCAAGCAGAACTACTACGTCGGCGGGAACACGAAGGTGTACGGCGCCATCCTCTTCCGGATGCGCGAGCGCGACTTCGGCGCCGTCCGGCACGTCGACGGGACGTCGCCGGCGTGGCCGGTCTCGTACGCCGACCTGGCCGGCTGGTACGACCAGGCGGAGATCCTCTACCGGGTCCGCGGAGCACGCGGCGAGGACCCGACCGAGCCCGGACGCAGCGGCCCGTACCCGTTCCCCGCCATCACGGACGAGCCGCGGATCGCCCAGCTGCGCGCCGACCTCGAGCGCCTCGACCTGCACCCGTTCTCGCTGCCCAACGGGATCCTGCGGGACGACGCCGCACCGCAGCACTCCGCGTGCATCCGGTGCGCGACGTGCGACGGCTACCCGTGCCTGGTCAACGGCAAGGCCGACTCCCAGGTGATCTGCGTGGACCCGGCCCTGGCGTACCCGAACGTCACGCTGCGGACCCGGGCGCGGGTCGTCCGGCTGGAGACGGGCGCGTCCGGGCGGGAGGTGACCCGGGTCGTCGTCGACCGCGACGGCGAGCGGGAGGAGTACTCCGCGGACGTCGTCGTCGTCGCCGCCGGCGCCATCAACTCCGCGGCCCTGCTGCTCGCCTCGGCATCCCAGCGGCACCCGGAGGGGCTCGCGAACGGCAGCGGCCTGGTCGGGCGCAACCTCATGCTGCACAACAACTCCTCGCTCATCGCCTTCTCGAAGAGCCCCAACCCGACGAAGTTCCAGAAGACGATCGGCGTCAACGACTTCTACTTCGGCGACCCCTTCGCCGACCCGGCCGAGTGGGACTTCCCGCTCGGAGCCATGCAGATGCTCGGCAAGAGCGACGACGTCATCATCCGCGGCGACGCCCGCCCCGGTGACGACCCCGCAGAGCTGGCCCGGCACGCCATCGACTTCTGGCTCACCACCGAGGACCTCCCGCGCCCCGACAACCGGGTCACCCTCGGCGCCGACGGTGGCATCCGCCTGGCCTACACCCCGACGAACCTCGCGGCGCACCGACGGCTGCGCGACCGGTTCGTCTCGCTCCTGTCGTCGATCCAGTGCCGTGACGACGTGCTGGACAACTACACGTACACCGGGGGCCGGCTCGGGATCTCCGGCGTCGCGCACCAGAACGGCACGGCGCGCTTCGGCGCCGACCCGGCGACCTCGGTGCTCGACCTCGACTGCCGCGCCCACGAGGTCGACAACCTCTACCTCGCCGACTCGAGCTTCTTCGTCTCCAGCACCGCGGTGAACCCGACCCTGACGATCATCGCCAACGCGCTCCGTGTCGCCGCGACGGTCGCGGAGCGGCTCGGCACGAGCACCCGCCCCGTCGAGGCGCCGCGGCCGTCGCTGCCGATCGCCCGGGTGGGTGCGGGGGTCGTCTCGTGACCCGGACCCGGACCCCGGCCGGGGCCGGCACGGTCACGGCTGCCCTCGTGGCCGCCGTCCCCGCGCACGAGGGACCGGTGTACTCGCCCGCCGAGGATGCCCTGTACGTGACGACGCTGCCGGTCCCGCGGGCTGGCTCCGAACCGGACGTCGCGATCCTGCGGATCGCGCTCGACGGCCGGCGGTGGCCGGTCCCCGCGAGCGCGGTGACGGTCGTCAGGGCGCGCTCCGGCGCGGCGAACGGGATGGCCCTGGACCGCGACGGCGCGCTGCTCGTGTGCGAGCAGGGCGGTCCCCGGTCGCAGGCGGCGATCACCCGGCTGGACCCGCGCACGGGCGAGCGGACGGTGCTCGCCGACCGGTTCGACGGCCGGCCGCTCTCGTCGCCGAACGACGTCGTCGTGGCACCGGACGGCGCCGTCTGGTTCAGCGACCCCTCGTACGGGTTCCTCCAGGGGTTCCGGCCGGCACCTGGGCTCCGGGACGCGGTCTACCGGCTCGACCGTGCGACGGGCCGG
This sequence comes from Kineosporiaceae bacterium, assembly GCA_036745175.1. Lineage (GTDB taxonomy): Bacteria > Actinomycetota > Actinomycetes > Actinomycetales > Kineosporiaceae > R-H-3. The sequence goes on along the minus strand of DAIOGQ010000007.1, from coordinate 8,141 downwards.
CTCACCGTCGCCTCGGTCCAGGAGGACAAGCCGAACGGCCTCGCGTTCTCCCCCGACGGCCGGACGCTCTACGTCGCGGACAGCGGGGCGGTCCACGGGCCCGGAGCCCTCGACCCGGCCCGGCCGCACCACGTCGTGCGGTACGACGTCGGTCCCGACGGCGTCCCGGCCGGGCGGCGGGTCGTCCACGAGGTGCCCGGCTTCCCGGACGGGCTCGCGGTCGACCGTCGCGGCCGCCTCTACGTCTGCTGCGCCACCGGCATCCACGTGGTCGCCGGCGACGGCGCCCTGCTCGACGTCCTGGACGTCCCCGGCGCGGTCAACCTCACCCTGGGCGGCCCGGACGCGGACATCGCCTTCGTCACCACGGACACCGCTGTCGTCGCGGTGCTCCTGCCCGACCTGCACCGCTGACCCGGTCGTCCGGCGACCCCGCCGGCCGGCGAACCACCCAACCCTTGGAGCACGCCATGCCCGTCCTGCGCACCCGCCACGTCCTGACCGCCGACGGCGCCCGGATCGCCGTCGAGGCCGGCCTCGAGCACGCCCGCGCCGCCGGGCTGCGCGTCGTCGTCGCCGTCGTCGACCCGTGGGGGCGGCTGCTCCACCTCGCCCGCACGGACGATGCACAGCCCGCGAGCGACCGGGTCGCGGTCGACAAGGCCCGGACGGCGGCGGTCTTCGTCCGCCCGAGCCGGGACATCGAGCAGCAGGTGAGCGACGGGCGGCTCGGTGCGCTCGCGCTGCACGGCGCGGCCGCGCTCGTCGGCGGCGTCCCGATCGTGGTCGACGGCGAGGTCGTCGCCGCGGTCGGCACGAGCGGGGAGACCCCCGACGAGGACGAGGGGGTCTCCCTCGCCGCCGCGTCCGCCGTCCGGACGCAGGACGTCCCGGTGGCGGAGGAGCCTGCACTCACGTCGTCCGGGGCACGCGTCGCCGGGGACGCCGTTCTCGCCGAGGCCGCCCGGCGGGGCGTCGCGCCGGTCGTGGCCGTGGTGGACAGCGGCGGCGTCCTCGTGCATCTGGGCAGGCCGGACTCCGCCCAGGTGGCGAGCGTGGACGTCGCGACCGACAAGGCGCGCACCGCCGCCCTCTTCCGCCGGCCCAGCAAGGACTTCGAGGACCAGGCGGCGTCCGGACGGCCTTCCGCGCTGCACCTGGCCGGTGCCGTGCCCCTCCAGGGCGGCCTGCCCGTCGTCGTGGACGGCCGGGTCGCCGGCGCCGTCGGGGTCAGCGGCGCCTCGAGCGCCGAGGAGGACTCCGAGCTCTCAGCGCTCGGCGTCGCGGCGCTGCTCGAGGCGCGCTCGGCATCGGTCAAGGCGACCCACCTGAGCGCCGCCGAGCTGGACCGGCGCTTCGCGACCGGCGGCCTCTTCGCGGCCGGCCCCGGCTACGCCCTCGACGCCGGCCGACGCACCGGTCCCGGCGAGGTCGAGCTCCACGACCGCGTCACCGACGTCATGCACGTCGTCCGCGGCACGGCGACGGTCGTCACGGACGGCGAGAGCCACGACCTCGAGGACGGCGACGTCCTCGTCGTCCCGGCCGGCGTCGCGCACGAGTTCACCGCGGTCAGCGACCCGTTCCTCTACCTCGTGACAAAGGTGGAGGGCGGCCGGTGAGCCCGCAGCGGGTCCCGGGTCCGCCGCAGCTGCTCCCGGGGCGCCCGGACGCCGTCGTCGATCTCCAGACCGCCGAAGGCGTCGCGCTGGTCCGCGGGCAGTGGCGGTGGAGCGACACGACGATCGAGGAGGTCGACTTCACGCTGCCCGGACCCGATCTCGGGCCGGGGGACGTCCCCGACCGCGCCCACGTGGTGCTCCCGCAGGCCAGCGCCCACGACACCGACACGACCGGCTGGCGGCCGCTCGCTCCCGAGGAGACCCGGCTGCGGCTGGCGTCCGGCCGGGTCTGCTTCGCCTGGTACCACATCGACGTCACCGTCCCGGAGCGGCTCGACGCCCTCGACCCGACGGGCTGCACGCTCGTGCTGGAGGTCGTCGTCGACGACGCCGCGGAGATCTGGGTCGACGGCCGGCTGCCGCTGTGGCTCGGCCGCGGCGGAGGCCAGGTCGCGGCCGGGTTCAACGCGCCGAACCGGGTCGTCCTCACCCGGGACGCCCGGCCGGGCACCCGGTACTCGGTGGCGGTCTTCGGCATCAACGGACCGATCAGCGTCGCGCCGGCGAACTACATCTGGATCCGCTCGGCGACGCTCGACGTGTACCTGCCCGAGCGTGCAGCCGTCGGCGAACCGGTGGCCGCGCGGGTGCGACGGCTCGACCCCCGCCTCGACGACCAGCTCCACGTCACGCCGTCCGGTGTGCCCGACGAGTACGGGACGACCGCGGTGGAGCGGGTGGCGGCCGGGTTCGCGTTCACCGAGGGCCCGGTGTGGGCCCCCGACGGCGCACTGCTGTTCAGTGCCCCGAACGCGAACACCGTCTACCGCTGGCACCCGGACGGCGTCGTCGACGTCTTCCGGACGAAGTCCGGGTACACCGGCGTCGACATCGGCCGGTACCACCAGCCCGGGTCGAACGGCCTCGCCTTCGACCCATCCGGCCGACTCACCCTGTGCCAGCACGGCAACCGGCAGGTGCTCCGGGTGGAGCCACGCGGCAACACCACCGTCCTCGCCGACGCCTACGGGGGACGGCGGCTGAACAGCCCCAACGACCTCGTGTACCGCGGCGACGGCACGCTCTACTTCACCGATCCGCCGTTCGGGCTGCCGGGCGGTGCGGACGACCCGAAGCGGGAGCTGGCGTTCAGCGGCGTCTTCCGGATCACCGACGGCTCGGTCGACCTGGTGACCGACGAGCTGCGAGGACCGAACGGCATCGCCCTCTCGCCGGACGAGCGCTGGCTGTACGTCGGCGACTGGGATCCGGAGCACAAGGCCGTCGTGCGGTACCCGCTCGCCGCGGACGGCAGCGCGGGCACCGGTGAGCTGCTCTGCGACCTCACGGACGCCCCCGGCGAGGACGCGATCGACGGCCTCGCCGTCGCCGCCGACGGCACCCTGTTCGTCTGCGGCCCGGGCGGAGTCTGGGTGGTCTCCGCGGACGGCGACCGGCTCGGTCTGCTGGCGCTCCCCGAGCCCGCCCACAACCTCACGTGGGGCGACGACGACGGCCGGACGCTCTACGTCACCGCGACGGACGGCGTCTACCGGCTCCGCACCAAGACAGGTGCACCGATACACACGACTCAGGAGGACCGATGACCACGACCAGGAAGAGCGGCAGCCGGGCCACCGTCGCGCTGCGGCCCGGGGAACGGCTGCCGGACTTCGAGCTGCCCGACGAGAACGGCGTCGTGCACCGGCTGTCCGAGCTCCAGGGCGACGACGTCATGGTGCTGCTCCTCGGCCGCGGCGAGCACTGCCCGCGCGAGCGCCAGCACCTCCAGGAGCTGACGACGTTCCACCGCTGGGCGGCCGTGGCCTTCACCCCGCTCGTCAGCGTGCTGCCGAACTCCCTCCACGAGGTGTCGAAGCTCAAGCTGTCGACGGGCGCCTACTGGACCTTCCTCGCCGACAGCGACCTCACGGTGCAGACGGCGCTCGACATCCGCGAGTACACCGACACGACGCACGCCGCGACCGTGCCGCACACGCTCGTCCTGCTGCCGGGCCTCGTCATCGACCGGGTCTACGTCGGCTACTGGTTCTGGGGCAGACCGTCGAGCCACCAGCTCTGGGCCGATCTTCAGGACACGTTCCGGCGCAGCAAGCCCGACTTCGACCCGCTCACCCCGCAGGCCCGCGCGGCCTGGGCAGCCGCCGGGCGGCCGGCGCACTGAGCCTGCCGCCTGGACCTGCCGCGGGGCCGTCCACCTAGGCTGGCCCGGTGGACCTGGAGTTCAGCGGCGAGGTGTGGTTCTGGCGGGGCCCGTCGCCGTTCCACTTCGTCACGGTGCCCGGGGACGAGAGCGCGCGGCTGCGGGCGGCGGCGGCGCTGGTCACGTACGGCTGGGGGATGGTCCCGGTCGAGGTCCGGATCGGGTCGACCCGGTGGACGACGTCGCTGTTCCCCAAGGAGGGCGGGTACGTCGTGCCGGTGAAGGACATGGTCCGCGCGGCGGAGGGGATCGGTGTGGGCGACACGGTCACCGTGCACCTGGCCGTCGACGTCTGACCCGGCGTGGCGGCGGTATGCCGCCGGCGCGCGGGCCCGGAGCCTGCCTCAGTCGTCCCGCGCCGCGGAGGCCGGGCCCGGCAGAGCGGCCGTCATCGCCTCGTCCGGCGTCGCGGCGGCGTGGTCCGCGCCGCCGCGCAGCAGCCCGAGCGCCACGGCGGGGAAGACGAGCACCGACAGCACCGCGGCGCAGACGAGAGCCGCCGCGGTGACCGCGCTCATCGCACCGGTCGCGACACCGATCTGGGTCGCGGCGACGACGAACGGCAGCGAGGTGGCCTGCAGGAGCGCGGCGGCAAGGGTCGAGCGGCCGTCGAGCGTGCGCCGGTACAGCAGCGCGGGCAGCCCGCGGACGGCGAGCAGGGCCAGGAGCAGGACGGGCACCCGCGCAGCGGCGGCGGGCGAGGCGAACAGGCCGCCGAGATCCAGCCTGATGCCGCTGGAGACGAAGAACACCGGGACGAGGAAGCCGTACCCGAGGCCCTCGAGCTTGGTGCGGAAGTGCGGGTGGGACGACGCGTCCCTGTCCACGGTGCCGACGACGGCGCCGGCGACGAACGCACCGAGGATGGTCTCGATCCCGAAGCGGCCCGCGAGGGCGACGAACGCGACGAACAGCACGACCGCGGCGCGCACGCGGACCTCCGCGGTGGTGTCCTGCAGCCGGACCAGGACGTCGCCCAGCCGCATGGACCGGCCCGCCCTGGTGACCGCGAAGCCCACCGCCGCGGCGAGCACGACGAACGCCGCCAGCAGCGCGACGGTCGTGCCGGTGTCACCGGTCGCCGAGAAGAACAAGGACAGCAGCACGACGGCCGCGAAGTCCGCCAGCGTGGCGGCCGTGACGGTGAGCCGGCCGACCGTCGTCCGCTCGGCGCCGGCGTCCTTGAGGACAGGGACGACGAGCCCGAGGGACGTCGCGGAGAGCGCGATCGCGACGAGCAGCCCGCTGCGGACCCAGCCCGCCGCCTGCAGACCGAACCCGACGGCGAGCCCCAGCACGATCGTGACGACGTAGCCCAGGCCCGAGACCCTCAGGGTGCGACCGCCGAGCGCTCGCAGGTCGATCTCCAGTCCCGCGAGGAACAGCAGGAACCCCAGCCCGAGCGCGGCGAGCACCGCGACCACGTCGTCCACCCGGACCCAGCCGAGCACGGTCGGGCCCAGGACGACGCCGGCGGCGATCTCGACGACCACGGACGGGACGCGCAACGCCGGCGCGAAGCCCAGCGCCGTCGGCACGACGAACGCGATGAGCGCGACGACGAGCAGGTTCTCGAACGAGACGTCCGGCACGACGCACCTCCCTACAGGCCAGCGGCTTCGAGCAGGCGCAGCCAGACCTCGCTCACCGTCGGGAAGGCGGGGACCGCGTGACACAGGTCGTCGAGCCGCACCCGGCCCGCGATCGCGACGGTCGCCGCATGGAGCAGCTCCTGGACGCCCGACCCCGTGAAGGTCGCACCGACGACGACGTCCGCCGCGTCGTCGACCACGAGCACACTCGTGCCGCCGAGGCCGGAACCGAGGACGGCGGCGCCCGCGACGTCGCCGGTGCCGTAGCGGAGCACCGTGACGGCCAGGCCGCGGGCCCGGGCCTGCGCCTCGGTCAGTCCCACGGCGGCGACCTGCGGGTCGGTGAAGACGATCCGTGGCACGACGTCCGCCGCCCGGTCTCGTGCGGGCCGGCCGACGATGGTGTCGGAGGCGATGCGGGCCTGGTACTTGCCCACGTGGGTGAGCAGGGCGCGCCCGTTGCAGTCACCGACAGCGTAGAGCCACCCGCCGTCGACCCCTACCGCGCGGAAGGTGTCGTCGACCTCGACAGCGCGGCCGGGGACGAGCCCGACGGACTCGACCCCGAGGTCCGAGGTCGCCGGGGCGCGACCGGCGGCCACCAGCACCTCGTCGCCCTCGAACACCCGGCCGCCGGACGTCGTGAGCCGCACCGGGCCGTCGGAGCCGTCCCGGGCGGCGGACGTGATCCGGGTGGCGACGGCGACGACGACCCCCTCGCTCTCGAGGGCCGCGCGCACCTGCTCGCCCGCGAACGGCTCCTCGCGGGGGAGCAGCGACCCCGCCGCCTCGATGACGGTGACGGCCTCCGCGCCGAGCCGTTTGAGGGCCTGTGCCATCTCCAGGCCGACGGCCCCGCCGCCGACCACGAGCAGCCGGCGCGGCACCTTGCTCAGGGTCGTGACGTCCCGGTTGTCCCACGGCCGGACCTCGGCGAGCCCGGGGACGGGCGGGAGCACCGCCCGCGACCCTGTCGCGAGGACGACGGCCCGGTCGGCGACGAGCCGGACGACCCGGCCGCTTCCGGTGACCACGACCGCCTTCGGCCCGTCGAGCCGGGCCTGGCCGCGTTCGAGGTCGATCCCGCGCGAGCTGAGCCACGGGACCTGGCCGGCGTCGCTGCCGGCACCGGTCAGCTCGTCACGCCAGGTGAAGACGGCGGCGGCGTCCACCCGGCCGGTGACGGCACCGGCCGCGCCCGGCACGCGCGCGGCCGCGGCGAGCACGTCGCCCGGGCGGAGCATGGCCTTGCTGGGGATGCACCCCCAGTACGAGCACTCGCCGCCCACGAGCTCGCGCTCGACGATCGCGACCCGCAGCCCGGCCTCGGCGCAGCGCCCGGCCACGACCTCCCCCGCCGGGCCGGCGCCGACGACGACGACGTCGTAGTGGCGCTGCCCGCCGACCGTCCGCGTCGTCCCGCTGCTCGTTGCGGCCATGTCCGACTCCCCTCGCCCGGGCCCCGGTCGGGCCGTCCTGCGTCTGCTGCGTCCGCCCACGGCCGGACGGCGTTACACGACGCGGGGCGGGCCGGCCGGAGCCCGGCACACCCGGAGCGGGGCGAGCGGGTGGAGCACGGGCCGGGACGCGCCCTGCACCGCGCCTGTAACGCCGCCGCAGCAGGCGGGACCAGACACGAGAGCCGGTACGACCGGCGCCGGAGCCGATCGGGTCCGGCACGGACGAGGCGTGAGGAGGTGACGGTGGACCCGCTGCACGACGCGACCGCCTTCGCGAGCACCTGCCGCGAGGTGGTGGCGCTCGTCACCGAGTACCTCGAGGGGACGCTGCCGCGCGGCGTCCACCGAGCGATGCAGGACCACCTCACCGAGTGCGAGGGCTGCGCCACCTACGTCGACCAGATGAGGGCCACCATCTCCGCGGTCGGCAGGCTGCGGGTCGAGTCCCTCCCGCCCGCCACCCAGCGGTCGCTCGTCGTCGCGTTCCGCGACCTCGTCGCCGCCCGGAACGACCGCACGCCGCGCTGAGGTGGCCCGGGGCCGGCTCAGCGATCCACCGACATCGACACTCTCCTCGGGCCCGTCCTCGCGGGTGGAGGACGAGAGCGCCCCCGACGTGTGCTTCAGCCCTGCTGCCCGACTGTCCCGGGCGTCGCCGCCCTCTTGTCACTTTCTTAGACGTCATCCAATATTGCTTCCGACGCAGAGAGTCGGACGACATCCAAGGAGGTCGCGCGGTGTCCGAGCGCCCGCCGCTCTCACCCGCAGCGGCCGGTTTCAGCATGCCGGCCGAGTGGGAGCCGCACGCGGGGTGCCTCATGGCCTGGCCGACGCGACGCGAGCTCTGGGGCCGGCACTTCGAGGGGGCCAAGGCGGACTACGCGGCGACGGCCCGGGCCGTCGGCGAGTTCGAGCCCGTGGTCATGGTGTGCCTGCCCGGTGCGACCCGCGAGGTCCGGCGCCTGTGCGGCTCGGCCGTGACGCCCGTGGAGATCCCCATCGACGACTCCTGGATCCGGGACAGCGGGCCGGCCTTCGTGCGCAACGCCGACGGGGACCTCGCCGTCACGAGCTTCCGGTTCAACGCGTGGGGCGGCCGGTGGCACCCGCACGACGCCGACGACCGGCTCGCCGGCGCCCTGGGCGACCGCTTCGGGCTGCCCGTCTTCCAGGCCCCCTTCGTGCTCGAGGGCGGGGCGTTCCTCGTCGACGGCCAGGGAACCGTCATCACGACCGAGCAGTG
>DAIOGQ010000006.1:9119-36831 GCA_036745175.1 Kineosporiaceae bacterium | reverse complement strand
GAGGACATCGCGGCCGTCACCGGGGGCGCGGTCTTCAGCAAGCACTCCGGCTTCGGCCTCGAGACGATGACGATCGAGCAGCTGGGGCGCGCGGCCGTCGTCCGGGTGACGGCCGACGAGACGTGCATCATCGACGGCGCCGGCTCCGCGGACGAGATCGAGTTCCGGCTCACCCAGCTGCGGGCCGAGCTCGGCCGCGCCCAGTTCGGCGTCGACGAGGACGTACTCACCGAGCGGATCGGCTCGCTCTCGGGCAAGGTCGCGGTGATCCGCGTCGGAGCCCCGACGAACGCCGAGCTGAAGGAGCTCCAGCACCGCGTCGAGGACGCCCTGTCTGCGACCCGGGCCGCGATGGCCGAGGGCATCGTCGCCGGCGGTGGCGCGGCCCTGCTCCACGCTGCGCCCAGCCTCGACGACCTCGACGTCTCGCAGGACTACGCGATCGGCGTGGGGATCGTCCGCCGGGCACTGACCCAGCCGGCGTACCTCATCGCGAGCAACGCCGGGTACGACGGCGACGAGATCGTCTCCAAGGTCTCGACGATGGGCGTGGACGGCGGCTTCGACGCCCTGCACGGGCAGTTCGGCGACATGGTCGGGATGGGGATCGTCGACCCGCTGCGGGTCGCCCGGTCGGCACTGCAGAACGGCGCGTCCGTCGCGGGGCTGCTCCTGACGACGAACACCCTCATCGCCGAGGAGCAGACGCCGTGGGGCGGCAGCCGTGCCCTCATGACCGAGTTCGGCGAGCTCGACGAGGGCCTGCACCAGCCGTCCCCCGACGCGAGCACGCCGCAGTCGCTCGGGCTCGGCCCGTCGGTCGGGTAACCGCGCCGGCCGCGACCCGCGACCGCACGCGACCCGAGACAGACGGTGCGTCCGGTCGAGGCGGCACCGGACGCCGCGCCGTCCTCGACGGGCCTGGCGGCGCCGATCCACCGCCGGCTGCTGCGCCTGTGCGGCCCGGGGGTCGTCGTCGCGGTCGCGTACGTCGACCCCGGCAACTTCGCGACGAACACGCAGGCGGGCGCGACCCTCGGGGTCCGGCTGCTCTGGGTGGTCGTTGCGGCCAGCGCCGCCGCGATGCTCGTGCAGTACCTCGCCGCGAAGGCCGGGGCGGTGACCGGGCGCTCCCTCCCGGAGCTGTGCCGCGACCGGTATCCCAAGGCCGTCAACCGGTTCCTCTGGGTGCAGGCCGAGATCGTCAGCATGGCGACCGACGTCGCGGAGGTGCTCGGCGCCGCCGTCGCGCTGTCGCTGCTCTTCGGGCTGCCGCTGCCGGTCGGCGGGCTCGTCGCCGGCGCCGTCGGGATCGGGCTGCTCGCGCTGCGCCCGCAGGGGCGGCGTCGGTTCGAGGCAGCGATCGCGGGGCTGCTCCTCGTCGTCCTGGCCTCGACGGCGCCGCGGACACCCTGACCGGCGCCTACGAGGGTCTCGCGCTGGCCGGCGCCGGGGTGCCGCCGCGCTCGTCGTCACTGCGCTCGTCTGCGCGCTCAACGCGGCGGTCATCGCATCGCTGTTCACCGGCTGACGCCCCGGCCGTCGCGGCGTGCCGCCGGAACCCGGACGCGCGCGGCGGTGTACTGGGGGCAGCGAGGTGGGGAGGTCCGATCACCGACGGTCCCGGCGACAGTGACGTCCTGGCCCGGGTACGCGCGGGCGACCGCGAGGCGTACGCGGAGCTGGTACGTCGTCATGCCCCGACCGCGGTCCGGACCGCCCGCCTGCTCGGTGCGGGGACCGACGCCGAGGACGTCGTCCAGGAGGCGTTCGTCAAGGCGTACGCCGCCCTGGACCGGTTCCGCGACGGCGCGCCGTTCCGGCCCTGGTTGCTGCGGATCGTCGCCAACGAGACGCACAACCTGCACCGTGCGGCGGGCCGGCGGGCGACCCGGGAACGGGCCGCCTGGGACCGGACCGCGCCGCTGCTCGCGGCCACGGACGACGACCCGGCCTCGGCAGCGCTCTCCGGGGAGCGTCGGGCACAGCTGGCGGAGGGGATCGCGCTGCTGTCCGACGCCCACCGGCGGGTCGTCGTCTGCCGCTACCTGCTCGACCTCGACGAGGCCGAGACGGCGGCGGTGCTCGGCTGGCCGCGAGGCACCGTGAAGTCGAGGCTGCACCGTGCACTGGACCGGCTGGCGCGCACGCTCGTCGCGCCCGCCACCCCGGCGGTCGCTCGGCCGATGGACCCGGGAGGTGGGGCATGACGGCGGGCACGGACCACGAGGCGCTCGTCGTCGAGCTCCGCGCCCTGGGCCGGCTCGTGCCGACCCCGCCCCCGGCGGCGTCGGCGGCGATGGCGGACGCCGTCCTCGCGCGGCTGGCCGAGCGGCCGGCGGTCGCGGGGCGTCCCGACGGTTCGGCCGCCACGACCCGGCGCGCGGTCGACACGGGCCGGCGCGCGATCGAGACGGCACGGGCCGTCCTCGCCGGACGGCGCCGCCGGACGGTGGCGGTCGTCGTCGTCCTCCTTCTCGTGCTGCTCGGCGCGCCACCCGTACGGGCGTCCGTCGCCGAGTGGTTCGGACTGCGAGGCGTCCGGGTCCGGATCGACCCACGTCCGCAGCCCTCGACCGCACCGCCGCCGCCGACGGTGCGTGCGGGGACGTCACTGGCCGCCGCCGAGGCCGCGGTCGGCTTCGCCCCCCTCGTGCCGGCCGAGCTCGGCCCGCCGGACGCGGTCGAGGTGTCCGCGGACCGCCGGCTCGTGTCGATGAGCTGGTCCGGCGGTGCCGACGGCACCGTCCGGCTCGACCAGTTCGGCGCACAGCTCGACGGGCTCTTCGCGAAGACGGCCCCGGGCGCCGAGTTCACGAGCGTCGGGGAGGCCTTCGCCCTGTGGTTCGACGGCCCCCACGAGGTCGTCCTCGTCGAGCCGGACGGGACGACCCGCACCGAGTCCGCCCGCCTCGCCGGGCCCACTCTCGTGTGGCAGACCACCCTGGCGACGCTGCGGCTCGAGGGCGACCTCACGCGGGCCCGCGCGATCGAGATCGCGGCGTCCGCGGTGGCCACCGGCTGACGGAACCGCCCGTCGCGCGACGGTGTAGGGCCTTCAGCGCACGGCCAGCTGCTGCCGGACCCCTGGAGGACCCCATGCGTTCATCGCGCGCCCTGCTCGTCGCCCTGTCCCTCGGCGTCCTCGGCGCCGCGTCGGTCGCCCTCGCGGCACCCGTCGCCGCCGGCGGACCGACGAGCGTGCTCCTCGTCGATCCCGCGACGGGGCGCACGGCCGCGCTCTACGCGACCGACGCGGAGTACCAGCAGCTGTCCGACCTCGTCGGCACCGACGAGGTCGGGGGCGGGGCCGGCGAGCAGCCGGCCGGCACCGGCGACGCCAGCGCGGTCGCCGGCGCGGGCGGGATCAACGTCACGTGGCTGATCCACGACGTCCAGGTGTGGCGGGTCGACCGGATCTACCTCGAGGCGGCCGGCGGACCGTGGATCGCCTCGCAGAGCGACCTCGCAGGCAACGGCGGGATCTGGGACGCCGAGCCGACGTGGCACCGGCCGTCGAGCCCGAAGGAGCTCGTCGTCCTCCTCGACACGCTCGGCATCGGGTCGCAGGTGCAGCCGGAGGCGGGTTCGCAGGACGTCGTCGTGACGACGGCGCCCGCACCGCCTGCGGACCGACCGCGGACGCCGCTCGCGACGACCGGCAGCCCGGTCGCGGGCCCGCTCTGGGGTGCTGGCGGGATCGGGGTCGGGGCGGCCCTCGCGCTCGGGGCGGCCCGGTTGCGTCGCCGGGACGAGGCGGATCCCGTTCCTGCGGCGGACGACGTCGAGGTGCTCAGCTCGCACCCCTGAGCCGGCGAGCGGGAAGCGGACGGCGGACGGTCCTGCGCGATCCTGCTCTGGCAGCATGGACCACCATGACCGCCGTTGTGCACCATGAGGTCCGGACGGTCCCGGGGAGTGGACTCGCGACGGACGTGGTCCTCGACGTCCCGCTCGAGACCCTCGAGGCCGACCCGTACCCGACGTATGCGTGGATGCGGGAGCACTGCCCGATCGCGTACGTGCCGCGGTCGGGCCGGGTGTTCGTCACGACGTGGCGGCTGTGCGACGAGGCGGGCAACGACGACACGGTCTTCGTGCCCGCGAAGGGGATCTTCAACTCCGTCTACGGCGAGCCGAACGTCATCAGCCTCAACGGTGAGCCGCACCGACGGCTCCGCAACGCGATCAACCCGCCGTTCCGGCCGCGCGCCGTCATCGGCTACCGCGAGACGCTGCTGCGGGCCACGGCGGCGCGCTACGTCGATGCCGTCGCCGGGCTCGGCCGCGCGGACGCCACCGCGCAGATCCTCGAGCCGATCAGCCAGCGGGCGGTCGGCGACGTCCTCGGCTTCACCGACGTCGACGACGCGACGCTCGGCCGGTGGTTCAAGGACTACGCGGCCTACCTCGTCGACTTCGACCGCAGCGCCGAGGTCGCGGCGCGGGGACGGGCGGCCAAGGCGGACGTGCTGGCCTACCTCGGCGACCGGCTGGCCGGGCTGGCGGCGGAACCCGACGGCAGCGCGCTGTCGCACATGCTCCACGACGGTATGCCGGCCGGCGAGGTCCGCGGGGTGGACGAGCTCATCGGCAGCCTCGGCGTCCTCATCGTCGGCGGTTTCCAGGAGCCTGCGCACGGGGTCGCGAACACCCTCCTCGGTCTGCTCGGCCGCGACGACGAGCAGACCGACCGGGTCCGGGCCGACCCGGCCGCGTGGTCGACGACCGCGGTCGACGAGGGGCTGCGGTGGCTGTCGCCGTTCGGGATGACCGAGAAGGTGCTGCGCAGCGACGCCGTCCTCGGCGGGCTCGAGTTCCCCGCCGGCACCGAGGTTGGCCTCATGATCGGTTCGGCGAACCGCGACCCGGAGCGCTTCGACGACCCCGACGTCTACGACCTCGACCGGCCGTCCCGCACACATGTCGCTTTCGGCTACGGCACCCACTTCTGCATCGGGCACTCGGTGGCGAAGGTGCTCGGCCAGGTCGTCCTCGAGGAGCTGTTCCGCCGGCTGCCGGGGCTGCGACTCGACCCGGACGAGCCGCCCGTCGTCCACGGCTGGGCCACCCGCGGCGTCACCGCGCTCCCCCTCGTCTGGGACGCATGAGCCGCCGGCGGCTCGCGGACGTCGACCCGGACGCCCCGGTCGGCACCATCGTCGCGGCCGTCGTCCGGGGCGCGTACGACGACCGCGACGACCAAGCCGGTGACGTCGAGGTGGCCGTGGTCCGGCACGCGGGCGGCTGGGTCATGGTCGCCGACCGCTGCACCCACGCAGACTGCCCGTTCACCCTCGACGGTGAGGTCTTCGACGGAACGGTGCTGGTCTGCAACTGTCACGGCAGCGAGTACGACCTGCGGACCGGCGAGGTGCTGCTCGGTCCCGCCGAGGTGCCGCTCGTGCCGGTGCCGCTCGAGGCGGACGGCGCCGGGCTGCGCCCCGCCCACGGCTGACACCCACCACTCGCCAGGCCGCGGACGGTCTGCGTACCCTGCGACGACGGCATGCCGAGGGCGTGCTCCGCGGGCGCCGAGGTGAGGGGCCGGGATGAGACTGAGGTTGTCGCAGACGGACGTCGCCTTCCGCAACGAGATGCGGACGTTCTTCCGGACCGAGGTGCCGCAACGCCTCCGGGACAAGGTCGCAGCCCGTGACGAGCTGTCGAAGGACGAGATCGTCGAGTCGCAGCGCATCCTCAACGCCGCCGGTCTCGCCGTCCCGGCCTGGCCCGCGCAGTGGGGCGGCCGCGGCTGGACCGCGCTCCAGCGGCACATCTGGCACGAGGAGATGCAGCTCGCCTACGTGCCACCGCTGCTCGGGTTCAACACGAGCATGGTCGGCCCGGTCATCGCGGCGTTCGGCAACCAGGCGCAGAAGGAGCGGTTCCTGCCGGCGACTGCGAACCTCGACATCTGGTGGTCGCAGGGGTTCTCCGAGCCCGACGCCGGCTCGGACCTCGCCTCGCTGCGGACCGCCGCCGTCCGCGACGGCGACTCCTACGTCGTCAACGGCCAGAAGACCTGGACGACGCTCGGTCAGTACGGCGACTGGATCTTCACGCTCGTCCGGACCGACCCGACGGCGCCGAAGAAGCAGGCCGGGATCTCCTTCCTCCTCGTCGACATGACCTCCCCCGGGGTGACCGTCCGGCCGATCCGGCTCATCGACGGCGGCCAGGAGGTCAACGAGGTGTTCTTCGAGGATGTCCGGGTGCCGGCCGAGAACCTCGTCGGGGAGGAGCATCGCGGGTGGGCTTATGCGAAGTTCCTGCTCGGCAACGAGCGGGTCGGCGTGGCACCCGTCGGGTCGACCAAACGGCTGCTCGCACAGGCCAAGGAGTACGCGGGAGACCGGCTCCGGGAGCCGCTGCTCGCGGCCCGGTTCGCGGCCCTGGAGAACGAGCTCCTCGCGCTCGAGCTGACGGCGCTGCGTGTCGTCGCGACGTCCGCGGACGGCAAGCCGCACCCCGCCTCGTCCGTCCTCAAGCTCAAGGGGTCCCAGCTCCAGCAGGCGGTCACCGAGCTCGTCGTCGACGTCGCCGGAGCAGCCGGGCTCGCCTCCGGCGCGGACGACACGTCGACCGTGCCGCACTGGGCACGGGTCGCGGGACCGCGCTACCTCAACTACCGGAAGGCCTCGATCTACGGCGGCTCCAACGAGGTGCAACGACAGATCATCGCCGGCACGATCCTGGGGCTGTGACATGGACTTCGAGCTCGACACCGAGCAGGAGGCGCTGCGCGACGCAGTCCGCCGGCTGCTGGCCTCCGCCTACTCCTCCATCGACGGCCGCCGCGAGGCGACCGCGAAGGACCCGGGCTTCGACGAGCAGATGTGGCGGCGGCTCGCCGAGATGGGCGTGCTCGGGCTGCCGTTCGCCGAGGCGGACGGCGGGATGGGCGCCGGCCCGGTCGAGGTCGCCCTCGTCGCCGAGCAAGTGGGTCGGTGCCTCGCGCCGGAGCCGTTCGTCGAGGCGGTCGTACTCGCCGGAGGGCTCGTCGCCGCGGCCGGTACCGCGCAGCAGCGCAGCCGGCTGCTCGGTGGCCTCGCGACGGGCGACCTCGTCCCCGCGTTCGCGCACACCGAGCCGCTCGCCGGCTGGCACCCCGGGCCCGCGTCCGTCACCGCGACCCGGGACGGCGACGGCTGGCTCCTCGACGGTGTCAAGGAGCCGGTGCCCGGTGGGGCGCGGGCGGACGTCCTCGTCGTCTCCGCGGCCGTCGACGGGCGGACCGGGCTGTTCGTCGTCGAGCCGGACGCCGCGGGGCTCGACCGGGTCGGCTACCCGACGTACGACGGCGGCCGGGCGGCCCGGGTGTCGTTCGCCACGACCCCGGCGACCCCGCTCGGCGACGCCGGGACCGACGCCGCCCCCGTGGTCGAGCGGGTCCTCGCGGACGCCCGCGTGGCGTACTGCCACGAGGCCGTCGGTGCGATGGACGCCGCGCTGACGATGACGACGGAGTACCTGCGGACCCGCAGGCAGTTCGGCGTGCCGCTCAGGACCTTCCAGGCGCTCACGTTCCGCGCTGCGGACATGTACGTCTCGCTCGAGCTCGCCCGCAGCCTGGCGCTCTGGGCGACCCTTGTGCTCGCTGACGGTGATGACGCTGTCACGGCCGCCGACCGGGCGTGCGTGCAGGTCGGCCTCGCCGGGCGCCACATCGGCCAGGAGGCGATCCAGCTCCACGGCGGGATCGGGATGACCGCCGAGTACGCCGTGGGCCACTACACCGCCCGTCTGACGACGATCGCTCACCTCGTCGGGCACAGCGACGAGCACCTCGCCCGGCTCGCGACCCGGGTGCGCGACCACGGAGCCGTCGACCCGCTGGGGGCGTGAGGCACGCAGGGGGCACTCGTCGCGGTGCTCTGCACTGCTTCACGGGGTGGAGCAGTGCAGAGCGAGGGGATTGGGGTTCCGAGCCGCTCTGCACTGCTGCCCGTGCCGGTCTACTTGTACCGGTGGTTCTTCTCCGAGTGACCGGCGGGACGCTGGCAGCTCTTGTTGCCGATGTTGCGGTGCCCGCACAGCTGCTGCGCCGCGTCCTGACCGTCCTGCCCGGGTGCGGGTCGCCCGGGCTCGTCGGCGGCCCTCGTCGCGGACGGGCTCGTGGCCGGCCTCGTGGCCGGGTCGGCAGGGCTCGTCGCTGCAGGCGGCGTCTCGACGCGGACCTTGAGCGGAGACGGCGGCGCGTCGGCGACGGGAGCACCCGCCGCCGCCCTGCTCGCTCGGTAGGCGGCGTACCGGGCGTCGCGCAGCGCCCGCTGTGCATCGACCTTGCTCATCGTCGGAGGCTAGCCGGTCCCGGGGACAGCCGCCCGCGCGGCACGGGGCGTAGCGTAGAGACATCGCCCCGGACCCTGGTGACGGACGACGCACGCTCGAGGGACGTCAGCCACCAGGAAGGTCTTCCATGACCATGCGAGGCCGGCGATGGCCCGAGACCGCCGAGGCGAACGCCGAGCAGCGTCTGCAGGGCCTGCTGGCCGCCAACCGGGCCGTGACGGCGAACCTCGGCCTCCGCGAGGTGCTGGCCCAGATCATCGCGTCGGCGAGGGACCTGCTCGACTCCACGTACGCGGCGCTCGGCGTCCTCGGCGCCGACGGACAGCTGGCGCAGTTCCTGCACCTGGGGATCGACGAGGCGACCGCCGCGGACGTCGGCCCCCTGCCCCGGGGCCACGGGATCCTCGGACTGCTCATCGACCGCCCGCACCCGTTGCGGCTCCACGACCTCGGCCGGCACCCGGCGTCGGCCGGCTTCCCCGCCCACCACCCGCCCATGCACTCGTTCATCGGGGTGCCGATCCGGATCCGGGACCGGGTGTTCGGCAACATCTACCTCACCGACAAGCGCGGCGGCGGACCGTTCACGCGCGACGACGAGGCGCTCCTCGTCGCGCTGGCAGCCACCGCGGCGGTAGCGGTGGACCATGCGCGGCTCTTCGAGGAGAGCACCCGCAGCCAGCAGTGGCAGCAGGCCAGCGGCCGGATCACGACCGCGCTGTTGTCGGACGCGGACCCGTCGGACGTCCTGCGGCTCGTGATGGCCGAGGGACGCCTGCTCGTCGATGCCGACGACGTGCTCGTCACGCGTCCTGCGGACGACCGGGAGGAGACGCTGCAGGCGCTCGCCGTGGTCGGCGTCGACGGACAGCGGGCCGGTGCGACCGTCCCGCCGGCACCCGACGTCGGCACGTCGATCGCAGTCCCGCTGACCGTGGGGGGCGGCACCGGTGCTGTCCTCGTCGTCACCCGCCGGTGCGGCCGACCACCGTTCACCACCGACGAGCGGCGGACGATCGCGCAGTTCTCGGAGCACGTCGCCCTCGCCCTCGAGCGGGCCGGGGCCCGGGCCGACCGCGAGCGGGTCCGGCTCGTCGCCGAGCGGGACCGGATCGCCCGGGACATGCACGACCACGTCATCGGCCGGCTCGTCGGGACGGGTATGGCCGTCCAGGGGCTCGCCCGGTCGATCGTCGACAGCGCCGGGCACCGGCGGCTGGCCGCCCACATCGACGACCTGGACGCCGCCGTCCGTGACCTGCGCACGCTGATCTACGGGCTCGACCAGGACCCGTCGGTGGTCTGGAGCCTGCCGGCCAGGGTCCGTCAGGTCGTCGACGAGGCGACTCCCCACCTCGGCTTCGCCCCCAGCCTGGACATCGACGCCGGTCTCGACCTGTCCGCCGGCTCCGCCGTGCCCGAGCACCTGCTCGGTGTCCTGCGCGAGGCGCTGGCGAACGTCGCCCGGCACGCCGGGGCCGGCCGCGTCCACATCACCGTCACCCGCAGCGGCGACCGGGTCGGGCTGGTCGTCGCCGACGACGGGAGGGGCCCGCCGAGACGTCGGCGTGTTCCGACGGCCTCCGGCGGGCACGGGCTGGCCAACATGGCCGAGCGCGCCACCAGCCTCGGCGGGACCTTCGCGCTCGCGACGAACCCGGACGGCGGCGCGACCCTGCACTGGGACGCACCGACCACGTGGGCAGGGCCCTGAGGCAGCCCGGCCGTTCGCCGGACTGCGGCGAAGGTCCTCCCCCCGGCTCCGCGCGGACGAGGAAGGTGGAGGAGTGCGCGAAACCCCGAACGGCGTCCCGACCTCCCGGCCCCGTCTCACCGTGGTGCTGGTCGAGGACCATGCCGGCGTCCGGGAACAGCTCGTCGCCCTGATGCAGGACGAGGGGATCGACGTGCTCGCCGCCGTGACCACGGTGCACGCGGGCTACGCGGCCGTCGCCGCGAACCACCCCGACGTGGCGGTCCTGGACAACCGGCTCCCGGACGGTCTCGGCATCGACCTGTGCCGGACGCTGACGGCCGAACTGCCCGAGGTCCGGGTCGTGCTGCACGCCGGCGCGATGACGGCCGACGAGGAGCGCGCCGCCGTCGGGGCCGGCGCGGCGGCCGTCGTCCAGAAGAGCGTGCGCGCGGACGCCCTGATCCACGCCGTCCGCGCGCTGGCCACGCCGGTCGCGCGCTGACCGACCCGGCGGCGGTGGCCGCCCACGTGAGCCGAGGCTCCCGATCCCTGGTGCGCGCCGCAGTCCGCGCGTATCGTGACCACAACGAGCCCGTCGTGCCGCGACTGCGACCACGCGAGCTGCGTCCTTGCGCCACCCCGGACCCGGTTGCGCACGTCAGTACGCGACGTGCACCGGAATCGAGGAGCTGTGGCGCAGACGACGTTCTCCTGGGACCACGTCACCACGGTCGGCTGGCGGCTGGTCCGCGCGACCGGTGACCTCGAACTCGCCACGGCGCCAGAGCTGGACCGCGTCCTGCGCACCGCGATCGCCGCCGACACCGAGCGCCACCTGGTCCTCGACCTCGGAGCCGTGACGTTCCTCGACTGCTGCGGGCTGTCATCGCTCGTGCGCGCGCGCTCGGCGCTCCTGGACCGGTTCTGGCTCACGAACGTCCCGCCACCAGTCGCGCGACTGCTCGACCTGGCAGGCCTGACGGACGTCTTCTGCGTCCTCGACGCGGTGCCCGCGCTCGCCCTCGCACCCGCGCACTCCTGACGTCATCCGCAGACCCAGCTCGCGCGGCCGGTCAGCCCGGGGCGGAGACCGGTGCGGCGTCCGACTCCTCGACCCGGCTCCGGACGACGCGGCGCAGCACCTTGCCCAGCTGGGAGCGCGGCAGGTCGTCGACGACGACGACCCGTCGCGGCACCTTGTAGGCCGCCAGGTGCTCTCGCGCGACGGTACGGACGTCCTCCGGGTCGACGGTCCGTCCCGGCGCGGGGACGACGACGGCGACCACCTGCTCGCCGTCCGGCCCTCTGACACCCACCACGGCGACGTCGGCGACCTGCGGGAGCGCGCGCAGGACCTCCTCGACATCGGAGGGGTAGACGTTGAACCCACCGGTGATGATGAGCTCCTTGATGCGGTCGACGACGGTCACGAAGCCGTCCTCGTCCGCGACGACGATGTCGCCCGTGCGCAGCCACCCACCGGGCAGGAGGACGTCGGCCGTCGCCGCCGGCTGGTTCCAGTAGCCGCCGAAGACCTGCGGGCCACTGATGAGCAGCTCTCCCGGGCGCCCGATCGGCAGGTCCAAGGCGGGGTCGTCGGGGTCGACGACCCGGATCCGCGTGGACGGGAAGGGGACGCCCACCGTCCCTGGTCGCCGGGTCGGTGCGGCCGGGTTGCCCAGTGCGACCGGAGAGGTCTCGGTCATCCCGTAGCCCTCGACGAGCAGGCCGCCGGTCGCCGCCTCCCAGAGCTCGACCACGGCGGGGGGCAGGGCCATCGCACCCGAGATCGCCCAGCGGATCGGGGACAGGTCGACGCCCTGCGCGGCGGCGGCCTCCGCCACGCGGCGGTAGATCGGCGGCACGGCCGGCAGGAACGTCGCGGGACGCCGTCGCATGGCCACGAGCACGTGCGCGACGTCGAAGCGGGGGAAGAGGACGAGGGTGGCGCCGATACTCATCGAGAAGGTGAGGCAGAGCGTCAGGCCATAGGCGTGGAACAGCGGAAGCACCGCGTAGACGGTCTCGGCGCCGTCGCGCAGCCCCGGCATCCACGCCCGGCCCTGCGCCGCGTTGGCGCGCAGGTTCCGGTGCGTGAGGACGGCGCCCTTCGGCGTCCCGGTCGTGCCGCCGGTGTACTGCAGCAGTGCCGTGTCCTCGGGAGCGGGCGCGGGGTACGCCGGGTCGAGCGGCTCGGCGGCCGCCACGAGCGGCTCCCACCTCGGCATGTCCGCCGGGACGGGACCCGTCATGGCGGCGCGGGCGGACCGGGCCCTGCGCAGCGGAAGGCGCAGCGCGCGCCGCTGCCGCCAAGGCAGGGCGGTCGTCAGGTCGACCGCGACTACGCGCCGCAGGCTCGTGGAGTCCTGCAGGCCCGCGACCGCGGACGCCTTGAGGTCCCAGCAGATCGCCACCGACGCCCCGGAGTCGGCCAGCTGGTGACCGAGCTCGTCGGCGGTGTAGAGCGGGTTGTGCTCGACGACGACCGCACCCAGCCGGAGCACGGCGTAGAAGGCGACGACGTGCTGCGGGCAGTTCGGCAGGACCAGGGCCACCCGGTCGCCGGGTGCCACCCCCAGCCCTCGAAGAGCCTGCGCGGCGCGGAGCACCTGGTCACCGAGGTCGCCGTAGGTCGTCTGCGCGCCGAAGAAGTCCAGGGCGACCCGGTCGCCCCACCGGGCCGCACCGGCCAGCAGCATCTGCGGCAGCGTCTCGTCCGGGACGTCGATGTCGGCCGGTACCCCGGCCGCGTAGCTCGCGAGCCAGGGGCGGCCGTCGAGCGGGCTGCTCGCCCCGTCGCCCGAGCCGGCCACCGGTCCGGGAGGTGTGGGCGTCACGGCTGGATCTCCTGCCGGGAGGAAGCGACGGCGTGTTGCTCGACTGTATGTCGTGATCCACCGCCCGGCCACCTCGTCCGCAGTGGCGCAGGACACGCTCCGCCGCTGCCCGCGGAGCCGTCCGCGCTACGGTGGGTGCACGCTCCGTCGACGAACCGCTCCGCCCGGAACGGACCCGCTCGAGGCGTCGCACGACGGCGGAGGGGGACGACATGAGCGTCCACGCGGGCGACCGTCCGCGGCCGCGACTCGATGGCTGACCCCGACGCGCGGCGAGCGGGCGTGCGAGCCCTCGTCGGACCACGCGTTGCCGCCGGCGCCGGGACGGACGAGCCTCTGACCCGGCTGACCACCCTGTGCACGGCGGCGGTGGGCACCCTGCCGGCGAGCGGGGTCGGGGTGAGCCTCATGACCCAGGCCGGCCTGTTCAGCCTCGCCGCCGCGTCCGACCCCGTCGCGGAGTCGCTCTGCGAGCTTCAGCTCACCCTCGGCGAAGGCCCGTGCATCGACGCCTGGGCCAGCCGGCGGCCCGTGCTCGAGCCCGACCTCGCGGTTCTGCCGGCGTCCCGCTGGACCGCCTACGCCCCGGCGGCGCTGGCCTTCGGCGTCCGGGCCGTCTTCTCCTTCCCCCTGCAGGTCGGAGCGGCGCAGCTCGGGGCGATGGACGTGTACCGGTTCTCCGCCGGGGTGCTGTCGACCGATGCCCTGGGCCTCGCGCTGGCGTTCGCCGACGTGACCGTCGAGGTGCTGCTCGACGCCCAGGACGCCGCCGTGCCGGGTACCGCGGGCGGCGTCCTGGACGACGCGCTCGACTCGCACTACGTCGTGTACCAGGCCCAAGGCATGACGATGGTCGATCTCGGGGTGTCGCTGACCGAGGCCATGGCCAGGATGCGCGCCCACGCCTTCGCGGCGGACCGCTCGTTGCACGACGTCGCGCGTGACGTCGTCCACGGTCGGCTACGCCTGCAACCGGACCCCGCGTGAGCCGACGGACGGTACCCGCACCGCTAGCATTGACGAACAGGGAGGATCCGATGCCCACGGTTGCACCCGATCGGCTCGCGGCTGTCTTCGTCGAGATCGCCGACACCCTGGTCGACGACTTCGACGTGATCGAGTTCCTCCAGATGATCACGGCGCGCACCTCCGAGCTCGTGTCCGTCCCGGCGGTCGGGCTCCTCCTGGCCGACAGCCGGGGACGGCTGCAGTTCATGGCCGCGTCCGACGAGGCCACCCGGTTGCTCGAGCTCTTCCAGCTGCAGCACAACGAAGGACCCTGCCTCGACGCGTTCACCACCGGCGCACAGGTCGTGAACGCGGACCTGGGTCATGCCGCCAGCCGGTGGCCGGCATTCGCACCGCGCGCCTCGGCGGGAGGGTTCCGCTCGGTGCACGCACTCCCGCTACGGCTGCGCACGACGGTGATCGGAGCGCTGAACCTCTTCGGCACCGACGCAGGCGTCCTCGAGCCGGCGGACGTGAAGGTCGTGCAGGCGCTCGCCGACATCGCCACCATCGGTCTGCTGCAGGAGAAGGCGATCCGGCACGGAGAGGTGGTCACCGAGCAGCTGCAGCACGCGCTGAACAGCCGGGTCGTCATCGAGCAGGCCAAGGGCGCCCTCGCCCGGATCCACGGCGTGGACGTCGACGCCGCTTTCGTGATGCTGCGCAGCTACGCCCGCAACCACAACCGCAAGCTCGTGGACCTGGCGCGTCTCGTCGTCACGGACCCGGCGCAGGTGCCGGGACTCGTGCGCTGACGCTCACGCCCGCCCGCCCACGACCGTCCGCCCGCGCCCGGCGTGCGGGCGACGCGTAGGCTGGGCCGTGTCGCCCCGGACCCCGGTGACGGACGTCCGCATCGCGGACGCACCCGGAGAGTCAGGAGTCTTCCGTCCTCGCGACGGGAGTGAGGACACACCATGGTCTGGCTGATCGTTCTCGCAGTCGTCGTGCTTCTCGCGCTGTGGCTGCTCGTGTCGAGCGTCCACATGGTCCAGCAGTACGAGCAGGGCGTCGTCCTCAGGTTCGGCCGGCTCCAGCCGACCCTTCGGGGACCCGGCCTCCAGCTCATCGTGCCGATCGCCGACCGGCTCGCGAAGGTCTCGATGCAGACGGTCGTCATGGGCATCCCCGCCCAGGGGGCGATCACCCGCGACAACGTCACGCTGACCGTCGACGCCGTCGTCTACTACCGGGTCATCGACCCGGTGAAGGCCATCATCAACGTCCAGAACTACCCGATGGCCGTCTCCCAGGTCTCGCAGACCTCGCTGCGCTCGGTCATCGGCCGGGTCGACCTCGACACCCTGCTGTCGGACCGGGAGAGCATCAACGCCGAGCTGAAGGCGGTCATCGACGCCCCGACGGAGGAGCCCTGGGGGCTGCACATCGAGCGCGTCGAGGTGAAGGACGTCTCGTTGCCCGAGGGGATGAAGCGCTCGATGTCCCGCCAGGCCGAGGCCGAGCGCGAGCGCCGTGCCCGGGTGATCGCGGCGGACGGCGAGTTCCAGGCGTCCACGAAGCTGGCGCAGGCCGCCCGCGCCATGGGCGACACCCCGGGCGCCCTGCAGCTGCGCCTGCTGCAGACCGTCGTCGACGTCGCCGCCGAGAAGAACAGCACGCTCGTCATGCCGTTCCCGGTCGAGCTGCTGCGGTTCTTCGACCGGGCCGGCGCGGCAGCGGCCGAGGACGCCGCGGCCGCTGGGCCGGTCCGCAGGTAGCGTCGGGTGCACAGACCCGACAGCATCGAGCCCATCTCCGCCGGTCGCGCCTCCCGCGGCCGCGTCGCCCTCAGGGAGTCCAGCCAATGACCGCACCGACCACGGTGTCCCTCCGGCCCGACCTCGCACTCGTCGAGCGGCTCGCCAACCCCACCGACGACGAGGTCGCCACCGTCGACGCCTGGTGGCGGGCGAACAACTACCTCACCGTCGGCCAGATCTACCTGATGGCGAACGCGCTGCTGCGCGAGCCGATCGCCACGGAGCACATCAAGCCGCGGCTGCTCGGCCACTGGGGCACGAGTCCCGGGCTGTCGTTCATGTACGCCCACGCGTCCCGGCTCATCCGGCGGACCGGGCAGCAGATGGTCTACCTGGCCGGCCCCGGGCACGGCGGTCCCGCGCTCGTCGCTGCCGGCTACCTCGAGGGGACCTACACCGAGGTCTACCCGGACGTCACCCTGGACGAGGCCGGCCTGCTGCGGCTGTTCCGGCAGTTCTCCGCACCCGGCGGGATCCCCAGCCACGTGTCGGTGACCACCCCCGGTTCGATTCACGAGGGCGGCGAGCTGGGCTACGTGCTCGTGCACGCATTCGGGGCCGTCATGGACAACCCCGACCTCATCGCGCTGGCGGTCGTCGGCGACGGCGAGGCGGAGACCGGGCCGTTGGAGGGGTCCTGGAAGGGCGTCTCCTTCCTCAACCCGGCCCGTGACGGCGCGGTCCTGCCCGTCCTGCACCTCAACGGCGCCAAGATCGCCGGTCCGACGGTGCTCGGTCGCAAGGACCCTGCCGAGGTCCGCCAGCTCATGCACGGCCACGGCTACGACGTCATCGAGGTGGAGGGCGAGGATCTGCCGGGCATGCACCAGCGCTTCGCCGCGGCCCTCGCCCACGCCTGGGCGGCGATCCGGGACATCCAGGCGACCGCCCGCGAGGGCGGCTGGGACGGGACCAGGCCGCGCTGGCCGATGATCGTGCTGCGCAGCCCGAAGGGCTGGACCGGGCCCGACGTGGTGGACGGCGTCCAGGTCCGCGGCACGTGGCGGTCCCACCAGGTGCCGCTGTCCGGCGTCCGGGGCAACCCGGAGCACCTGCAGGTCCTCGAGGACTGGATGCGGTCGTACCGCCCGGCGGAGCTCTTCGACGCCGACGGCGCGCCGTCCGACCTCGTGCTCGGCGCCAACCCGGCCGGCGATCTGCGGATGAGCGCGACGCCGCACGCCAACGGCGGCCGGCTCACCGAGGACCTCGACCTGCCCGACTTCCGCGACTACGCGGTCGACGTCCCCGAGCCCGCGCGCGTGCGCGCGGAGTCCACCCGCAAGCTCGGCGAGCTCATGCGCGACATCTACCGGCGCAACCCGCACTCGTTCCGGCTGTTCTGCCCCGACGAGACGAACAGCAACCGGCTCGGAGCCGTGTTCGAGGCGTCCGACCGGGCCTTCGCCGAGCGGGTCACGCCGCAGGACGTCGCGATCTCACGCGACGGCAGGGTGATGGAGGTGCTGTCGGAGCACAACTGCCACGGCTGGCTCGAGGGCTACACCCTCACCGGCCGGCACGGCTGGTTCGCCACCTACGAGGCCTTCGCGATGGTCAGCGCCTCGCAGACGATCCAGCACGGCAAGTGGCTGCAGGAGGCCGACAACCTGCCCTGGCGGGCGAAGGTGCCGAGCCTCAACGTCCTGCTCACCTCGACGGCCTGGCGCAACGACCACAACGGGTTCAGCCACCAGGGGCCCGGGCTCATCCAGAACGTCATCACCTCGCGCGGCAACATCGGGCGGGTCTACCTGCCGCCGGACTCCAACTGCCTCATGTCGGTCGCCGACCACTGCCTGCGGTCGCGCTCCTACGTCAACCTCGTCGTCATCGACAAGCAGCCGCAGCTGCAGTGGCTGAGGATCGACGAGGCGGTCGAGCACTGCGCGCGCGGCGCCGGTGTCTGGCAGTGGGCGGGCACGGACGACGGCAGCGCGGACCCGGACATCGTCCTCGCCTGCGCCGGCGACGTCGTGACGATGGAGACTGTCGCCGCGGCCGACATCCTGCGCCAGCACCTGCCGCACTTCCGTACCCGGGTCGTCAACGTCGTCGACCTCATGACGCTGCCACGGCGCAAGGACCACCCGCACGGGATGGACGAGACGCTCTTCAAAGAGCTCTTCACCGACCACGTCGACGTCGTGTTCGCCTTCCACGGCTACCCCGGCGCGGTCCACCAGCTCGTCCACGGACGCCCGGACGCCGACCGGTTCAGGGTCCGCGGCTTCATCGAGGAGGGCACCACCACCACGCCGTTCGACATGGTCGTGCGCAACCGGGTCTCCCGCTACCACCTCGTCATGGACGCGCTCAACAACGCGCGGCGCACGCCGCCCGGTGCGAGCGACCTGATGGCCTACTGCCGGGCCCGGCTGGCCGAGCACGAGAGCTACGTCGTGGAGCACCTCGAGGACATGCCCGACATCCGCGACTGGACGTTGGGCGACCGGACGACGGCGGGCTGACGCCGCCGGCGCCTGGCGCGGCCGGCGGTCCGCGGCTGCGTCAGGCGCCGGCCTCGGCCACGAGCAGGGCGAGCTCGTCCGCCAGCCAGGCGGCGAGCTGCTCGACGTCCGGCACGAGCGACGGGCAGGCGAGCACCCCGAAGCAGAGCCGGTCCCGGTAGCTCATCGCGGTGATGTTGAGCCCCTGGCCGTCCACGATCGAGGACACCGGGTAGTAGCCGATCAGCCGGGCACCGGCGTAGTACAGCGTCGTCCGCGGCCCGGGCACGTTGGAGACGAACAGGTTGAACAGGTTGACCCGTTCCAGCAGGCGCCATCGGGACCACAGCCGCCAGCCCGGGTCGGCGAGCACCGGAAGGGCCAGGCCGCTGACCTCACCGAGCATCGTCGGCGGGATCGCTGCGTGCTCGCTCTTGCCGACGCGCATCGCGGCCGCGACGGCGGTCAGCCGCTCTGCCGGCGTCGCGAGGTCGGTCGGCAGCCTTGCGAGCATCACGGACAGATGGTTGCCGGACGGGCCGTCGTCGTCGCGGCCGCGCAACGACACGGGCACCGCCGCGACGAGAGGGTCCTGCGGCAGCGCGTCGTGCAGCAGGAGCCAGCGTCGCAGCGCACCCGCGCAGACCGCCATGACGACGTCGTTGACCGTCAGGCCGGCGCGGCGCTTCACCTGCTTGACGTCCGTCAGGGACAGGTCGGCGAAGGCCCAGCTGCGGTCGGCGGAGATCGAGGCGTTGAACGGGGTGTGCGGTGCTCGCAGGCCGCCGTGCGGCAGCACGACGTCCGGATGGTGCAGCCGCCCGAGCACCGGGACCCGGTCCACGGCCGCGACGGTCAGGCCCGGGGCCGACAGCACGAGCCCGTAGGCCAGCCGGACGACGCGCGCCGGCTGGCGCAGCAGCGACACCGCACTGCGGGCGATCAGTGACACGGGACCGGGCGGCCGCTCGTCGGCCTGCGGCCCGCTCGCCGCGAGCACCCTGCCGTGCGGCGTGGCGTCCAGCATGGCGGCGAGAACGTCGTCGCCGGAGACCCCGTCCATCGACGCGTGGTGCACCTTGGAGTAGATCGCGACGCGCCCGTCGCGGAGCCCCGTCAGCAGGTAGAGCTCCCAGAGCGGTCGCGACCGGTCCAACGGCAGGGCGTGCAGCTGGGCGATCTGGTCGGCCAGCTGACGGTCGTCGCCGGGTGCGGACAGGCAGATCTCACGGACGTGGTGGGCCAGGTCGGGGCTCGCGTCCACCCAGTACGGCTGGTCGAGCCCGAACGGGACGAGGAGCAGCGCGCGCCTCAGGAGAGGTACGAGGTGCAGCCGCGAGGCCACGTGCTCGGTGAGGCGCTCCAGCGTCAGCGGCCGCGGCGACGTCCCCGGGTCGAGCAGGCAGACGCTCCCGACGTGCCCGCAGACCTCGCCGGACTCCATGGCGAGGAAGGTCGCGTCCAGACCCGTCAGCTGCTGCAACACGCCCGCCTCATGCCCTTGTCACGGAGGCCTCGGACTCCTGCGCCGCCATCCGCACCGTCAGCTTCGCCTTGAGCTCGAGCTTGAGGATCTTCCCGGCACCGCTCTTGGGCAGGTGCGGCTGCAGGTCGATGACGCGGGGGTACTTGTAGGCCGCCAGATGTCCGCGGCAGTGGGCGATCAGCTCGAGCGCGGACGCCTCGGCGCCCTCCCGGAGGGCCACGAAGGCCAGCACCTCCTCGCCGAGCCGATCGTCGGGGATGCCGACGACGGCCGCCTCGGCCACGGCGGGGTGCCGGTAGAGGATCTCCTCCACCTCGCGCGGGTACACGTTGTACCCGCCGCGGATGATGAGCTCCTTCTTGCGGTCGACGACGAAGAAGTAGCCGTCCTCGTCCACGTACCCGAGGTCCCCGGTGTGCAGCCAGCCGCCGGCGAACGCCGTCGCGGTCGCCGCCGGGTCGTCGAGGTAGCCCTTCATCGTGTGGAAGCCGCGAGTGACGATCTCGCCGATGTGCTCGCGACCGACCGGCAGCCGACGGTCCTGGTCGTCCCAGATCTGGCACTCGGTCCCCCAGATCGGCTTCCCGACGCTGTAGGCCCGCCGGTCGTCGACGCTGCGGTTGAACGTCGTCGTGGACGCCGTCTCGGACAGGCCGTACCCCTCGAGGATCGTGACCCCGAAGCGGCGCTCGAACTCGTCGAACAGCTTGGCCGGGATCGCCGCGCCGCCGGAGATCGCGATCCGCAGCGAGGACACGTCGTACCGGTCCAGGTCCGGGTGCGCCAGCAGGGCGGCGAACATCGTCGGCACACCCTCGAAGATCGTCGCCCGGTCCCTTTCGATGGCGGCCAGCACCGCGTCGGGGTCGAACCGGGGCACCAGCGACAGGCCCGCACCGAACCGGAGGGCGCAGTCGAGGATGCTGGACAGGCCGAAGACGTGGAACAGCGGCAGCACGGTCAGCACGACGTCGTCCGCCCGGACGTCGAACATCCGGCCCGGGATGTCGGCGTTCATGTAGAGCTGGAAGTGCGTGAGCTCTGCGCCCTTCGGCCGGCCGGTCGTGCCCGAGGTGTAGACGATGACCGCGGTGTCGTCCGCCGCGGTGTCGGCCATCGGACGTCCGGACGGCGCGGTCTGCAGCAGCGTTGCGAACGGGACGGCGTCCGAGGGCTCCGGAACGTCGCCGGCGACGATCACGTCCCGCACTCCGGACAATGCCGCACCGGCCGACGCGTGCTCGAGGACGCCGGCCCAGGTGATGAGCGCCCGCGCCGAGCTGTGGGTCAGGTGGTACGCGATCTCCTCGGACTTCAGCAGAACGTTGAGCGGCACGACGACCGCGCCCGCCTTGAGGATCCCGAAGTAGGCGACCAGGAAGGCGGCGACGTTGGGGAGCTGGAGCGCGACCCGCTCAGCCCGACGGACACCGCGGTCCTGCAGCGCGACGGCAAGACGGTCCGACAGGTCGTCGAGCTCGGCGTAGGTCATCCGACCGCCCGCCCACGTCGCGACCGGCTTGAGCGGCGAGACGGCAGCGGACTCACGCAGCATGACGGACAGGTTGAACACGGTGGACTCCTCGGGGTGGCGCCTTGGGCTCACCTGTAGTTGTCCCATGCGCCGTGCTCAACAAAGGGGGACCAAGTGCGCCGATCGGACGTCGCCGGTGTCGGTCGGGCCGAGCCACGCTCGAACAGGTGTCCGAACATCAGGTACTGTCGGACCAGGGTCGAGCCTCGTCACCGTCCAGCCGGAGGTCCTCGTGCCCGCCGTCCCCCGCATCCAGCGCGCCGTCCCCGTGGGGCCCGTCACCACGGCGCAGGACCCCATCCCCGTCGTCGCCACGATCCGCTGGAACGCCGGCGACCCCAGTGAGGTGCCGGCCCTGGCCGTCGGCTGGACGAGGACGGCCGTCGAGGTCCGCTGGACCGACCCCTGGGGCGGCGAGCACACCGACTGGCTCGACGCCGGCGACGTCCGCCGCGCGGGTGAGGCACCAGGCGCGCGGCCCGACCGGATCCGGCCGCCACGCTCGCGAGGCCGTCGCCCGCGCTGGTGACCCGCACCGAAGTCCGCGCCCGGTCAGTTGAGCGGGCGGGTCCCCGAGGGCAGCGTGCCGCCGGCGACGAAGGACGCGGTGGCGTCCTGCAGGGCCGTCAGAGCCACCCGCTGGGTGAACGGACCCGTCGACACCCGCGCGACGCCGAGGTCCTGCAGCTCGCGTGCGGGCAGGGACGCGCCCGGGACGGAGATCACGGTCAGCCGGCGCGGACCCAGCGCCTCGACCAGGGCCTCGATCTCTGCGCGCGCAACGACTCCGGGCACGAAGACCACCGGCGCGCCGGCGTCCAGGAACGCCCGGCCACGACGGGCGGCCTCGAGCAGTGCGTCGCTGCGGTCCGCCCCGGCCGGGCTCCGGAGGACTGCGTCGGTGCGGGCGTTGAGGACGAAGTCGATCCCGGCGTCCCTGCCCGCCTTCAGCACCGCCTCGACCGCGGCCACCGCGGCGTCCAGCGACTTCAGCTGGTCCTCCAGGTTGCCGCCGACGACGCCGACCTCGATCGCGCGGCGCGCGGTCTCACCGGCGTCCCCGTAGCCGGCCTCGAAGTCCATGGTCACCGGCAGGTCCACGGCCCGCACGATCCGGGCGACCATGTCCAGGTGCAGGTCGAGCGGGATGTTCTCCCCGTCCGGGTAGCCGAACGTCGCCGCGATCGAGTGACTCGCCGTGGCGAGCGCCTGCACGCCGTCCGTTCCGGCGACGACCTCGGCCGAGGCGACGTCCCAGACGTTCGCGAGGGCCAGGATCTCGGGCGCGGTGTGCAGCTGCAGCAGGGTCCGGGCGCGGGTCGCGAGGTCGGTCATGGTCCGAAACGTACTGACCCCTGCGCCGTCCGGCTCGTCGAGTGTCAGGGGCCGGTCTCTCGGATCCTGGCCCTCAGGCCCGGTGGACGGCTCCGTCGACCGCCCCGAGAGCCACGCTTCGACGCGGCTGCCGTCGCAGAGGTAGGCCACGGCCTGGTCGCCCTTGCGGACGAGTGCAAGGGTGCCGGCTCCCTTCGGGAGCCGGCCGGCTTAGGTCACCGGCGCCGCCGTACCCGCCGTCGCCGGCGCGGCGGACGGTGAGGTGGCGGACGCCGTCGGGGGCGCCGCCGCTGCGGACGGGGCCGAAGCGGACGGGGCCGAAGCGGACGGGGTGACGGCGGACCGCGCCGCGCGGTCGGCGGGCGTCGCGGTCTGCGTGGCCGTGGCGCCGGACGCCACGGCGGCGCGTCCGCCGCCGTCCGTCACGGACAGGTTCAGGGCGAGCAGGGCGACGGCCAGCGCGCCTCCGCTGAGGAGAGTGAGCGTCGGGCCGGTCCGCGTCATGGCCGTCTCCGGAGGATCGGGGTGGCTTCTCGGGGGCTACGCGCCCGACGTGCCCAGCGGTTCGCACACGTGCTGCGACTTCCGAGACGCCTGCGACTTCTGCCACGCTGCGAACCGGCGGAGGCCCGCGCGACGAAGCCGGGATGTGCAAAGGTCGATGGTTCGCAGCCTCGAGGGAGGTCCACATGGACGGCCGCTGTGGGCCGACCCGGGTGCAGCACGTCGGTCCAGGTGCCCGGGCCGGGTGCCGCGCGTGACGTCCGGGGAAGCGGCCGGGCTGACGCAGGACGTCCTGGACGCCTTCCGCCATGGCGACGTCGACGCCCTCGCGGCGGTCTACGACCGCTACCACCGTGCGGTGTGGAGCGTGAGCATGTCGGTGCTGCGGGACCGGTCCCTCGCCGAGGACGCTGCGCAGGAGACGTTCCTGCGTGCCTGGCGGGCGGCCGCGGGCTACGACGCCGGTCGCGACCTCGGGCCGTGGCTGCTGACGATCGCGCGGCGGACCGCCATCGACGTGTACCGCCGCGAGTCGCGACCGACCCAGGGCGGGCACGGCGCCGAGCAGGACCTCGTCGTCCGGATGCCGGGCATCGAGCGTGCGTGGGAGACGTTCGAGGTGCGGGCGGCGCTCGACGACCTGCCGCCGCAGGAGCGCGACATCGTGCGGATGTCACACTTCGAGGAGCTGACGCATCGCGAGATCGCCGCAGCGCTCGACGTCCCGGTGGGGACCGTGAAGTCCAGGTCGCACAGGGCGCACCGGCGGCTGGCCGTGCGGCTGGCGCACCTCGTGAACGGAGGTGACGCGTGAACCGCCCCGACGACTGGGCCGACCACCTGGACCCGGGCGTCGACGACCCGGGCCTGGGCGCCGCCGAGCGCGAGCGCCTCGACGTCGTCGCCGCCGTGTTGCGGGACGACGCCACCTGGGACGAGCCACCCGCGGGGCTTCGGGCCTCGCTGCTCGCCGCGGCCCGGGCGCAGGCCCGCGAGGGCACCGGCCCCGCGCTGGTGCGGCCCGGCGGCCCCCACGCATCCGTGACGCCGTTGTCCCGTCGTCGGGCGACCCGCTGGTGGGTCGCGGTGTCCGGCGTCGCGGCGGCAGCGGCGCTCGTCGCCGTCCTCGCGTGGCCGCGCGAGCGGCCGGCGACCCTCGCGCTGTCCGGAACGGCGTTCGCCCCGGCAGCCACCGCGGCCGTCCGGCTCGAGCCCAAGCCGGCCGGGCTCGCGATCCACCTGCAGGTGTCAGGGCTGCCGGCCGCGCCCGAGAACGCCTACTACGCCGCGTGGCTGCGCGGGCCGCGCGGGACGGTGCCGATCGGCAGCTTCCACTGGCGCGAGAAGGTCAACCCGATCGACCTGTGGAGCGGCGTCCTCGTCGAGGCCTACCCCGAGCTGTTCGTCACGCTCCAGCGTGAGGGCGAGCCGACCGAGCCGTCCTCCGACGTCGTCCTGACCGGCCGGGTCGACGCGGGCTGACCGGGCCGCCCCGGAGCGTCTCCTAGGCCCCCGGCGGTCGCGCCGCGGCGGGCAGCCACTTCCGCCAGACCCGCGGGTGGGCGTCCAGCCACGCGCGCGCAGCGTCGTCGGGCGACGCGCCGGCGTTGATCGCCCGCGCCACCTCGTTCTGGTCGGCGTCCGTCCAGCTGAAGTTCTTGATCAGCTCGGCCGCCGGGCTGCCCGACTCCGCGAACCGCTTGTTGAGGATCTTGTCCAGGTCGAACGGCTGGTAGTCGCAGGCCACGGTGTCGGGGTCGGCGTCGCAGCCGGGGGTGTACTCGGGCAGTGTCACGTGCGCCAGCGGGATCTCGGAGAGCAGCCACTGCGGCGAGTAGAAGTACCCCAGCAGCGGGGTCCTGTTCCGCTCGGCGCGCCGGAACGCCTTGATGAGCGCGTCCTCGCTGCCCGCGTAGACGACCGTGAAGTCCAGGTCGAGGTTGCGCAGCAGGGCCTCGTCGTTCGTCACGTAGGACGGGTCGCCGCCCAGCAGCTGCCCCTTCCCCCCGGACTCCTCCGTCCGGAACAGGTCGGCGTACTGACCGAGCTTGCGCCAGTCGGTGATGTCCGGGTACGTCTGGGCCATCCACGGCGGCACGTACCAGCCGATGACACCACGGTTGCCGGTGAGGCCGCCCTCGACGATGACCTTCTCGTCGTCGATGTACTTCTTCTTGAGGTCGTCGTGACCCCAGTTCTCGACGATCGCGTCGACCTTCCCGGCCGCGACCTGCTTCCACGACTCGAGCTCGACGTCCTTGCGGGTGCGCACGACGCACCCGAGCTCGTTGACGGCCAGGTAACGGATCACGGCGATGTTGGCGTCGTAGCCGAGCCACGGGTTGACGGCGAGCGTCACTGTGCCGCACGCCGTCGGTCGGACGCCCGGAGCCGGCACGAGCGCCGGAGCCGGGCCGGCGCACCCGCTCAGCGCGAGCGCGGCGACCACGAGGGGCGCCGCCGCGCCGACGGTGCGACGCAACGGGTTCAGTCTTCCCATACCGATGTCCTCGTCCTCGATGTGCGCTTCGGGGGCGGCTGCGCCGTCGACGACGGCGTGCACCCGCCCGGTCCGGGCCGGTCGGCCGGTCACAGCCGGGCCAGCGGTTCTGGGCTCTCCGCCAGCCGTCGAGCGATCAGCTCCTCGACGAGGGCGATGAGGACCGACTTCACGGACTCCCGGGTGCGCGCGTCGCACCGTATGAGCGGCACGCCGGGAGACAGCTGGAGGGCCTCGCGCACCTCCTCGAGCCCGAACGTCGCCTCGTCCGCGAACTGGTTGACGGCCACGAGGAACGGCAGTCCCCGCTCCTCGAAGAAGTCGATGGACGTGAAGCAGTCCTCGACGCGCCGGGTGTCGACGAGGACGACGGCACCGAGTGCACCCTGGACGAGGTCGTCCCAGAGGAACGTGTACCTCGTCTGGCCCGGGGTCCCGAACAAGTAGAGCCGCAGTCCCTCGTCGAGTCCGATCCGGCCGAAGTCGAGCGCGACCGTCGTGGTGTGCTTGTCCGGCGTCGCGTCCAGCTGGTCGACCCCGGCCGAGACCTCGGTCATGTCGGCCTCGGTGAGCAGCGGTTCCACCTCGGACACCGCGGCCACGAATGTCGTCTTGCCGACGCCGAACCCGCCGCTCACGACGATCTTCACCGAGACCATCAGCGACCCGGGGTCGAGGTCAGAGGGCACGGACACGATCACGGATCCTTTCCAGCAGTCCCAACGAGATCTCTTCGACCTGGACGACCCCGACGGCGCCGCTGTCCACCAGGTCGCCGACGAGCACGCGGATCACGCCGATCGGCAGACCCAGGGCCACCGCGAGCTCCGCGACCGACGTCGGCCGCGCCGCGAGCTCGACGATCCGGCGTGCCTCGAACCGCAGGCCACCGGCCGAAGCGCCCGGCTCGGACCGGATCAGGGACTCGACCCGCAGTCCCCGCTCCTTCGTCCAGGTCCGACCGCCGGTGAGGAGGAAGGGACGGATCAGGGGATCCTCCGCGGGCTCGTCGGCCGATCCGTGGGCGGGCTGCGGCGCATGCCGACCGCGTCTGACCTGCGGCTCGGACTCACCACGGGCCCTGAGGTCGGCCACCCGTCCCCGGAACCACGCCGGGCCCATCGGCGACGGCTCCGTCGCGTCGTTCCTGTCCGTCGGACCGTAGCCGCCGGCGCCGCGGCGGTCCCCGGACCCGTCACGGACCGCGGCGAGCCGGGGCTCGCCCGCGTTCGGCTGCCGGCTCACGGTCGCAACCGGCGCCGGGACGCCGCGATGAGCTCGGGGGTCAGCAGCGGCCCGAACCGCTGCGCGAGCGACCCGATCTCGTAGCCGATCAGTCCGACGTCGCAGCTGCCCTCGGCCACGACGCCCAGGCAGCTGCCGTTGGCGATCACGGACACGAGCAGGAACCCTCGGGTCATCTCGATCATGATGAGCTCAAGGCCCTGGAAGTCGTACCGGCGCGAGGCGCTGCGGCCGAGGCTGGCCAGGCTGGACACGATGGCTGCGAGATGGTCCGCGTCGGTCCGTTCCAGACCCTCGGACGCCGCGATGAGCAGGCCGTCGGACGAGACCGCCACGGCCTCACGCACCCCGGCCGTCTCGCGGACGAAGCTGCCCAGGAGCCAGCCGAACTGCTGGTCGACCTGTGTGCCGGCGCTCATGACCTCTCCTGCGTGTGCGTCCTGCTCGGGCCCTGCCAGTGCTCGGTCTCGTCGGACGGGGCGTCCCGCGCGTCGTCCGGTTCGACCGTCGGCGGGCTCTCGTAGCCACGTCGCAGCCCGGACCGCAACGCGGCCAGGCGGGTTCCCAGCTGGCCCGGCGCCGACTGCCCGACCGTGGCCGCGCCGACCGGGTGGCCGCTGGGAGGCGGCCACGCACTGTCCGCCGGGGCGGTCCAGGGGGCGTCGCCGCCGCCGGACCCGCCCGACGTCCGGCTCGTCGCGGAGGCGGTGCGCGTGCTGCCCGGCACCCGGACCCGCAGACCGTTGCGCGTCCGGGCACCCGCGGCGCCGTCAGGCAGCGGCGCGGCATCCGCGCCGGCCGGCGGCGGACCGGCTCCCGGCGGCCCGCTCGCCCGCTGCGCCACGACGTCGAAGATGCTCTCCGTCGCGGGCGCCGGCGACTGCCACGAACCCGCCCCGGCATGGGCCCCGGGGTGCGCCGTTGCAGGCGCCGGCCCGGTTGCGGTCACCAGCGACGGGGCGGCCGCGTCCCGGATGTCCACGACGACACGGTCAGGTCGGGCGGGCGGCACCTCGACCGAGGCCGCCGGTACCGGGGCGGCCTCCACCGGGGCCGCCTCCA
>DAIOGQ010000006.1:0-9019 GCA_036745175.1 Kineosporiaceae bacterium | reverse complement strand
TCCATCGGGGCCGCCTGCACCGAGACCGCCACGACCGACGACTCCTCGGCGACGGACCGGTCGACAGGTTCCGCGCCGGCGCCGATCTGCGCCGCCGACGTCGTCGGGACGCCACGGTCGACGGCACTGATGACCTGGCCGGACGCGATCTGCGACGAGCGGACCAGCAGGGCCTCGGAGATGTGGATGCGCGCCGTCACGCCGGTGACCGGCGACGGGAGCAGCTCCACCCGGACGCCGGCCTGCTCGGCGAGGCGACCGACGACGAAGTGGCCGAGGAACCGGGACGGAGTCGTCATGAAGTCGCCCTCGCCCCGGAGCCGACTGTTCGCCTCCTGCAGGTCCTCGGGCAGCATGCCGACGCCCTGGTCGATGACGGCGATCAGGTACTCGGCACCGAGCAGCCGGCCCACGACCTCCACCTCGCAGTCCGGCGGGGAGAACCGGAGCCCGTTCTCGATGAGCTCGGACAGCAGGTGGGCCAGGGACCCGACCACGGCGCCCGACACGAGCGCCTCGTCCACCCGCCGCAGCGCCACCCGGCGGTAGTCCTCGACCTCGGAGACCGCGGCACGCATGACGTCGGCGATCGGCGCGGGCGTCGTCCACTGCCCGGGGCTCGAGGCTCCGGTGAGGACGAGCAGGCTCGCGGCGTTGCGCCGCATCCGGGTCGCGAGGTGGTCGAGCTCGAAGAGGTTCGACAGGCCGGTGGGGTCCATCTCCTCCCGTTCCAGGTTCGAGATGAACCGGAGCTGCTTGCGGACCAGGTTCTGGTTGCGGCGTCCGAGGTTCGTCAGCGCCTCCAGCGTTGCCCGGCGCTGCATCGCCTGCTCGACCGCGAGGCGGTACGCCGCCTCCTGCAGGTGGTTGAGGGCCGAGACGACCGAACGGATCTCGGCGCTGGCCCGCCGGGGCGGCTTCACCGGTGCGGGTTTCGGCGGGACCGGCTCGACGGACCCGCCGCCGGGGTCGAAGGCGCGCAGCCGGCGCATCGCGGCCGGCAGCCGTTCGGTCGCCACCGTCTCGGCCTCCGCGGCCAGCGCGGCGAGCGGCCGGCTGACCGACAGTGCGGCGAGGACGGCGAGGTACACCGAGCCGCCCACGCAGAAGAGCACGACGGCGAGGAGGGCGCCCAGTCGCAGGGTGGCCTGTCGCTGGAGGTCGTACGCCCGCAGCCTGATGACGGACCCGACGTGCTCCTGCAGCTGACGGACGCCGTCCAGCACGGTCGTGTGCCCCGACCACCACGACTGCGGGTTCACCACGACGTGGCGGCCGTCCGCGGCCCCCACCGCCACCTGCTCGAAGTGCGCGACCACCCGGGCCGCGCCGCTGTCCAGCACGTAGCGGGCGGACGCCGTCTGCTCGCGGTTCGCCTGGTCGAAGAAGCCGTCCCAGGCGGACTGCTTGGCGGCGCGCATCGCGGCGAACTGGACGAACTCGCCCTTGCGGAACCCGCCGGCCGAGAAGACGCCCGACAGGAGGGCGCGTTCCTGGGCGGTGGCCTCGGCGGCGTCCTGGAGCGACTGGAGCAGGGCGACGTCCCGCCCCAGTGCGCGGTCTGCGACGTCGGACAGGCCGACGTCCAGGCCGGCGAGGGCGTCGATGCGCTGGGTGTAGAAGTCGAAGGTCGCCTGCCGGGCGGCGGCGCCGGAGTCGGTGGCCGCCCGGACCGGACCGAGCCCGTCCAGCTGCTGGAGCGCCGACCGGACCCTCGCCTCGACGGTGCCCGGCGAAGCGACGAACACACCGAGCGTGGTCCGGCGGGAGTCGACGTCCCCGCGGACCCGGGTCAGCTCCTTCGTGAAGCTGGCGTTGCCGCCGAGCACCAGGGACGCCAGGCCCCGCTCGTTCTGCAGCTCGTGGACCAGGGACTGGACACCGAGGGCGATGCCCACCGACCGCGTGGTGGCTTGCGACTCGCGGTAGTCCCGCACCGGACCGGCGGCCACGAGCACGAGCAGCAGGACGACCGCGGCCACAGGCAGTGCCAGGATCCGGGCCATCCGACCGCGGATCGTCCCGCCGCGCCTGCGGGGGCGTTCACCGTCGGGCGCCGGACCCGCCGGGTCGCCCGGTCCTCGGACCTCGCCCGGAATGTCGACTGCAATCATGCGTTCGGTCGCGGATCGCAGACCCACCGCGCCGTCTCCTCTCGGCCGTAGCCCTCGTCGTCCGGTCCGCATGGACCGTCAGGAGGGACTCCCCGTCGTCCGGGGAACCGAACCGCCGCACCGACGGTTCGAGCGGGGCGCGCCTGGCCAAGGTCGCGTGGGCCCGTCGATACAGGCCCGTCGATCGTGCGGCACCCGGCTCTCGCCGTCTGCCCACATCCCGCTACAGCGCGTCATGCTTGCACGGGACACACCCGGGCGAGTAGGGATCTCCAAGATCAATCCGTCATTCCGGCGAAAAACCCTGCGATCTCGCGACTCGGCGCCGGTAGGCGCTGTCGCAGCGGCGCGCGGGTGCCGGTGGTCGCCGATCACCAGTGACAGCGACCGGGGAGCCGCACCTCGGTCCCGGCGCGTGGCCTGCGGTGCGGGTACTCTAGCGGCGCACGACCGCGAACCCCCCGGCAGGTAGGTCGACCCGAACCGTCAGGACCGGCGTACCGCCCTGCGAGTTGCCGGTCCTGAGCAGGACTCCAGCGCCGTCGTAGATCTCGACCCGCGCGTCGCCGTGCCCGGGGAGCCGAACCGAGGCCTGCGCACGGGTGGGCAGGGCGTTCCGGAGCAGGGCGGTGCCGTGCCCGCCTCCCGCCACGACGTAGTCCGACACCGCCGGCTCGAGCATGACGGCGTCGAGAACAGCACTGTCACCGCCCGAGGCCGTCGTGCTCGCCGTCAACCGCGTTGCGCCGGCGGGCAGGGAGACGGCCAACGTGACCGGAAGGAGCGCGCCGCGAGCCGGGGAGTCACCCTGGGGCCCCACGGCACCTGAGCGGACGACGCCGAGGACCAGGGCTCCCGACCGGAACGTGGTGACAGCAGTGCTTCCCGGTTCGAGGTCGATCACCGGCATGACCACCCGTCGCCCGCCGGGCGGCAGCAGGAAGGTGGCTGTCGCGCCGTCGCCGAGAGCAGCGTGGCCGGTCCCGCCGAACTGCGACTCGCCCGTCCAGAGTGACGCCGGCGCCACAGCGGCGGCGCCACCTTCGAGCACCGCCGTCTCGGCCTGCTGCACCGTGGAGCCGTTGCGATGGAAGACGGCCGCGGTCGTCGCCAGCCTCGCGACGTCCGGGTGGGCGTCGAGGGCAAGCATCGCGAGGAGGCCGTGGATGGTGGACTCAGCGCCCGCGTTGCGGTTCACGCTCCCGTCCGCGCCGATCCCGTCGACGGTGCGCCCGGTGGTCGGGTCGTAGGCGGGAGTCCCGGCGGTGTTGGCTCCGAAGAACCACGCAGCCGTGATCCCGGCGAGCCGACGCGCCCCGGCGGAGTGGGTCACCCGCGCGGTCGCGAGCAGCGACTGGACCCGGGAGTCGACGCCGTACGCGATCTGCGACCGGTCGACCGCGGTGGGCAGCCGGCCGTTGTCGGGGCCGCCCGAGGTGAGCAGCCACGGGACGAACGTCCCCGAGTCCCTCGCCGCGACAGCGGCGAGGGCAGGCCGCCGCAGGACGACCGACGCCGCAGCCAGCGCAGACGGCATCTGCGAGCCCCAGGCGTGCCAGACGGATCCGGAGAGCACCCACGGACGGATCGCCCCGAACGGCCAGTGCCGGGCGTCGCCGCCGGCGAGCATCGCGATCCCGTCGCTGAACCGCGTCAACGCCGTGCGGGCCGATGCAGGGCCACCCGCCGCGACGTAGGCGGACAGGCCCAGCACGGCCTCGGCGGTGGCGTCGGCGCCGTCGGCGACCAGCCAGGCGGGCGCCGGACGGCCGTCGATCTGCACGTGCTCGCCGTACCGGTCGAGGACCTCACGGTCCAGCGCCGAGACGGCCAGGTCCATCCGGTCGGCGAGGAACCGTGCGAAGGCCGGGTCCTGGTGACGGAATGCGGCGTAGCCCTCCCCGAGCGCCCAGGTCGTCCGGGCCAGCCAGTAGGACGCGTCGCTGTCCGAGGGATCAGGCAGCTCGACCGGGTCGGCGCTGGGGTGCAGCGTTCCGTCCGGCTGCATCCACAGCACGACGTTGCCGGCATTCGGTCCCGACGAGGTCTGCAGGTAGGTCAGCCCCCGCAGCAGCTCGACGGCGCTGCGCCGGCTACCCGCCGACCCCGTGGCCTGCCAGTCCCGTAGGTAGACCACCGCGGCGCGGGAGACGTCGTCGGCGTTGAAGGCGCCCTGGCCGTAGGTGTTGGTGGCGGCGTCGAAGGTGCCCCCGCCGAGCCGTCGGTAGCCTCCGGCGACGGGCTCGGCGTAGGTCCACAGGACGCCGACGGTGGGCGTTTCGTCGATCCGGTACGTCGTGTGGTGTGCCTGGGCAGGCGGCGCGACCCGGTCCCGCAGGAAGTCGAGATGCGCGAGGTTCGTCAGACGCTTCGACGGGGCAACCGGACCTGCCGTCGGCGTGGCGCGGGCGAGAGGTCGAGCGGTCGCGGCGTCTGCGGGACCGGCGGCGCCGGCGGCCACCAGAACGGCGCAGATCAGGGCCGCCCCCACCCGTCCGGCGGTGATGCCGGCTGGGGGTCGAACAGGCAGAGCGGCCATGGGGGTCTCCTCGACGAGCATGACGAAGCGCGCGGGCGCGATCTCAGTCGTGGACCAGGCGGGCCACGCCGATCTTGGTGTCGGCCATGCCGTAGAACACGAACGGGGTGCCGTCGACCTGCTCGATCGCGGTCGGGAAGACGACGTTCGACACCGTGCCGGTGACCTCGTCCGCGGTCTCCGGCGCAAGGATCGGCACAGCGCTGCGGGCCGTCACCCGGGCCGGGTCGTCGGGGTCGAGCAGCATTGCCCCTGCGGCGTAGACCGCGTGGTGGACGTCGTCCTCGAAGCTCTCGGAGGCGGTTCCCGAGACCCCGTGGTGCAGGAGCAGCCAGCCCTCCGGTACCCGTAGCGGCGGCGGCCCGGCCCCGATCTTCAGCTGCTCGAACGGGTACGCAGGAAGGGCGACGAGGCGGTGGTCCTGGAAGCTGGCCAGGGCACGGACGTCGGCGCGGACGCTGTCGACCGGGACGTAGGAGATCCAGATACCCGGTCGCGGGTCTGTCACGCCGGAAGGGAGGTTCACCGTCTCAGCCGGTCGAATCCAGGACAGGTCCCACATCGGGCGGTGGAGCATCGCGTAGGCGAGCCGCCCGTCGGGCCCGGGGACGGGCTCGGGGAAGAACACGGCGTCCTTGTTGGGGAAGAGCCCGAGATCGGTCCCCAAGTCGGGCTGGTAGCCGAAGTGGGCGGGCCCGAGCCGCCGCCATCGGAGCAGGTCGTCCGACGCCGCGACGGCCAGGCGCGGCCCCAACGGGCCGTAGGCCACGTAGGTCATGACATGCAGGCCCAGCGTCGGGACCCAGGTCACGCGCGGGTCCTCCACACCGGCGTTCCGCGCGCCACGTTCCCACCCCTCGTCCGGCGCCAGCACGACCCCCCGTCGCGTGACCGCGACCGGCACGCCCTCGCGCAGGATGACCGCCGCGAGCCCCACGCGGGAGACGTTGCCGGCGGCCACCATACGCGGCAGCAGGTGAAGCCGACCGTCCCGTGTGCGACCGCTGGCTGGGTTCAGCACTCCCATGACCTCGAACGGGTTGTCCGGCTCGGGTGACATGAGGACCCCGACCCGGCCCAAGGCGTAAGGCACCGCGGTGGACGTCGTGACGGCCTGCTGCGTCATCCCTTGATCCCCGACCCGATCTCGGAGGCGGTGAAGTGCCTCTGGAAGGCGACGAACAGCGCGACAGCCGGCGCCGCGAGGACGCAGGCCCCGGCCAGGATCGCTCCGTAGGGGTTGGCCGCCCGACCGGCCACGTTGCTGATGTAGTTCGCCAGCGAGACGGCCAGTGGTTGCAGGTCGGCCTGCTTGGTGATCAGGAACGGCCACAAGAACTCGTTCCACGGGCCGATGAAGGTGATGAGCACTGCGGTGAGGACCGCGGGCCGCACCAGCGGCAGGGCGATGGACCAGAGGATTCGAAGCTCGCCGGCGCCGTCGATGCGGGCGGCGTCGAACAGGTCCTGCGGCAACTGCAGGAAGAACTGGCGGAAGATGAAGACCGCGGTCGAGTTGATCGCGAACGGAAGGATCATTCCGAGATAGGAGTCTGCGAGGCCGTACCCGCGCACGACCATCACGTACAGCGGGATCATGAGCAGCTGGAAGGGCACGACCTGGACGAGCAGCATCGCCGCGAAGAGGGTGCCGCGCCCGCGGAAGTGCAGACGCGCCAAGGCGTAGCCGGCCAGCACCCCGAAGACCACCGTGCCGAGGATCACCCCGCCGGTGAACACGCCGGAGTTGGCGAGGGACCGCAGCAGGTCGACGCGGCTGTTGATCTCCGCGTAGTTGTGCAGGGTGAATCCGCCGGTGGGGAAGGCACCACGCAGCGACGTGTCCGGGCTGCGCTGAAGGGACCCGACGAGCATGTAGTAGAAGGGGAAGAGGAACACCATCGCACCCACGACGAGAAGCAGGTTGCGCGGCCACGACCGCTTCGACCGAACGGCGCCTGCCCTCGTCGGTTCTCGGTCGTCGGCGGTGGCGGGGCCCACGACCCTGGTGACGGCCTCGGTCATCTCACTCGCTTCCTACCACGCGTCGGCTGAGCAGCGAGATGCCCAGCACGAGCACCACGAGCAGCACGCCGATGGCCGAGGCGATGTCGGGGTTGCCCTGCTCGATCCCGCGCTGGTACATCACCAGCACGGGTGAGGTCGAGGCTCCGTCCGGTCCGCCGCCGTTGGTCAGCAGGTATGGCTCGGTGAACAGGTTTCCTCCGGTGATGATCGCCAGGATGACGACCAGCGAGGTCGCGGAACGGACGCCGGGGATCGTCACCGCAGTCAGCGAGCGGTACCGCCCGGCACCGTCCATCGACGCCGCCTCGTAGAGCTCCTTGGGGACGGACTGCAGGGCCGCCAGGTACAGCAGGATGAAGAAGCCGAGCTGCTTCCAGGTGACGAACAGCGCGATCAACGGCATGGCCATCGTGCTGTTCACCAGCCAGGACGGGTCCGGGGCGAGCGGGCCGAGCAGCTGGTTGACCATCCCGTCGCTGCTGAACAGGAACAGCCACACCGCGACGACGGCGACGCTGGCCGAGACGTACGGGACGTAGAAGGACACGCGCAGGAAGGTCCGGCCATGGATCGCCCCATTGAGCGCGGTGGCGAGCAGCAGTGACAGGACCACCGTGAGCGGGACGTTGATGACAAGGAAGACCAGCACGTTCCGGAAGGAGCGGAGCACCGCGGGATCGGTGACCACCTTGACGTAGTTGTCCAGCCCGACGAAGGGTCGCTCGACGACGGCCCCGGGGGCGGCGAAGAAGTACCGGTGGAAGCTGATCCACACCGCCAACCCCGCGGGATAGGCGAAGACGACGGCCAGGAACGCCGCGTACGGGAGGGCGAAGACGATCCCCAGCGGCTGCCGGCCGACGACGGCGGTCAGCCGGCGCGGGCCACGGCCGGTCGCGGCCCCTGGGGCCGACCCTGCACCGGACGATCGCCCCTCCGGCGAGGTCGGCGGCACGATGACGGAGGTCATGCCGGGTCGCTCAGGGCTTGCCGGCGAGGCTGTCGACCTGATCGGCCGCCGTCGTCAGTGCCGCATCGACGCTCGTCTTCCCGAAGATGACCGAGGCGGTGTACTGGTCGCGGAAGTCCTGCCAGATCTCGACGCTGTTCGCGACGTTCGGGACCTCCACCGTCCTCGCCGCCTGGTCGGCAAAGGTCTTGTAGTCGGGGTGGGCAGTGAAGTAGTCCGCGAACGCCGTCGTGACGTCCTTGCGCAGAGGCATCTGTCCGGTGGTCTTCAGCAGGAGCGCGTCCTGCGTGGGACTGGTGGCGAACTTCAGCACGTCCCAGGCTGTGCCCTGCGCCTTGCAGGCCGAGTACACGGCGATGTTCTTCGCGTCGGAGAACGTGTAGGTCTCGGACGCGGCGGTGCCGGCCGAGGTCGGGACCGGCGCCACACCCCAGTCGATCTTCTCGCCATAGACCGCGACGGCCCACGGCCCGACGATGGACATGGCCGCCTTCTCGTCGGCGAAGGAGTCGCCGTTGTACTTCTCCTTCTGGGCGTAACCCTTGTCGTACATCGTCTTCCAGAAGCGGGCGACCGCCTTGCCCTGGTCGGAGTTGAACGTCGACTTGCCGCTCTTGACGAGTTGGGCGCCGCCGGTCTCCGCTGCGTACAGCGGGTAGAAGTCGAACCACGACTGGAAGAACTCGCTCGTCGGAGCGGGCCAGATGGCGGCCTGAGCTGCCTTCGACTCCATGATCTTCGCGCTCGTGGCGAGGAACTCGTCGTAGGTGGCCAACGGTGGCTTGTCCGGGTCGACGCCGGCCTTCTTCAGCAGCGCCTTGTTGTAGAAGATCATCACCGGATTGGACTTCCACGGGATCTGGTAGTACTTGCCGTCCGGCGACCGGTACTGCTCCGCCACCGGGCCCGACCGCGCCTCGACGTACGCCTTGCCGTCCGGGAACCCGTCGAGCGGCACCAGCCCGCCCTGCTTCTGGAACTGGGGGACTGCGGCGGGCGAGGTGTTGAACACCAGGCAGGGGGCGTTGCCCGCGGTGATCGCCGCCCCGATCACCTCTTCAGACGTCTTGCCCGCCGGGATCTCCTGGGC
Organism: Kineosporiaceae bacterium; assembly: GCA_036745175.1. GTDB lineage: Bacteria > Actinomycetota > Actinomycetes > Actinomycetales > Kineosporiaceae > R-H-3. Next base: position 278 of record DAIOGQ010000006.1, on the reverse strand, counting down.
CGTGACCGTCTGGTCGGGGTTCTGGGCGTTCCAGGCAGCGACCATCTGCTTCCCCCAGGCAATCTCCTCGGGGTTGTTGGAGAGCCAGACCTTGATCGGGCCATGAAGGCTCGACGCCCCGGAGTCCGGTCCTTCGCTCCCGCCGCACGCCGTGGCAGCCAGTGCCACCGCCAGGCCGACTCCGACTGCGACCGTTGTCCTGGCCATCGCGTTGCCGCCTATACTGTCTCGTTGTGCGCGGTGATCCTTGGCGGTGCGCCGGTGAGGTCGACGCCGAT
>DAIOGQ010000005.1:12324-37516 GCA_036745175.1 Kineosporiaceae bacterium | reverse complement strand
GTCGTGCAGGACCGCGCCGCTGCGGGCCCGCAGCCGCCGGGCGAGGACCAGGTTAGCCGCCCTGGCGCGCACGGGCCAGGCCGCGCCCGAGGTCGGCCGCCGGCGGCCGAGCACGAGATCGGCCTCGTCCCGCAGCACCGGCCCGGCGACCGCCGGCAGCTCTCGCAGGTCCAGCGAGCCGTCGGCGTCGCAGAAGGCCACCACGGGCGCGGTTGCGGCGAGCAGCCCGGCGGCACAGGCGTACCCGAACCCGCGCCGCGGCTCGGGCACGACGAGCGCGCCCAGGTCCGCGGCCACCCGGGCGCTGGCGTCGGTGGAGCCGTTGTCCACCACGATCGCCCGCCACCCCGGTGGAAGCCCCGCCAGCACGAGCGGCAGCGCGGCAGCCTCGTCGAGGCAGGGCAGGATGACGTCCGCCGACGCACGGGCGGGACCGGGGGCAGGCACAGGCACAGGCCGACGCTAAGGGACGCGGGCGGTCCGAAGGCCTTACGGAAGTCGAACGGCCGCTGTCGTCCTCGGGCGGTCGGCGCGCCGGCCCGGCCGTTCGCGCCAGGTCGCGGCCGCGAGGGCCGCGAGCAGCACGACCGTGGCGACACCGTACGACACCACTCGCGAGGCGTAGTACGCGTCCCCCAGGGCGGCGGCCGAGTAGACGGGGTAGACCGCGACGGCGACGACGAGCCAGACCCGGGGGGCACCGAGCGCGACGAGCGGCACCAGGAGCAGCGCGTACCAGGGGTAGGGCGGGGTCACCACGAGGAAGCCCACCCCGACCATGGCGGCGCCACCCGCCCAGGGTCGGGGCGGCAGGCCGGACGCCTCCCGGCGCGCGGCATCGCGCCACAGCCACAGGGCGGCGACCGCCAGCAGGGTGACCGCGGCCGGCTCCACGAGTCGTTCCGGGAGCAGGAAGCTCAGGAGGTCGTAACGATCGTTCGACTCCTCGTCGAGGTAGCCGCCGAGGAAGCCGGTGACGCCGGCCCCGAGCGCGAGGACGTGCGGCAGGTAGACCGTCGCGACGGCGGCGACCGCGGCCAGACCCACCCGGAGCGAGCGGCGCGGCGGGACCCCGACGGCGACGAGCACCGGGACGAACTTCGTCGCCACGGCCAGCCCGAGGACGACGCCCGCCGCGACCCAGTGCCGGGCCGAGAGCAGGCCGAGCGAGACGACGACGAGCAGCGCCGCGACGACGTCGACATGCGCGTTCCCGCCGGCCTCGAGCACCACGGTCGGGCACCACGCCCACCAGACGACCCGGTGCGCGTGGCCCACGGTGCGCCTGAGCACGACCACCACCGCGACGGAGACCGCGACGGCGACCACCGCCGCCGCGACCTGCAGCTGCCGGCCCTCGCCGCGGCCGCCGGAGACGACCTCGACGAGCCAGAACCAGGCCTGCGCCACCGGCGGGTAGATCGTCCGGACGCCGGGGTGGTTCAGCCGGGGAGTGACCCCGTCCGGGAACAACCACCGATCGCGCAACCCGGCCAGCTCGGGCGCCCCGGGCACGTAGCGGTAGGGGTCGATGCCGGCGGCCTGCACCCGGCCGTCCCACGCGTACCGCAGGTGGTCGTCCGTGGTCCAGGGCCGGACCCGCAGGGCCGTCAGCTGCAACAGGGCCCCGCCCGCGACGGCGAGCCGCACGGCCAGGGGCTCGGCCAGCCGCTCCACCGCGCACGCGGCGACCGCGAACAGCGCGAACATGACCCCGACGAGCAGGAGCTGGCGGACGCCCCGGCTGCCGGGCTGCTGCGCCACGGTCACCAGCGCGCCCAGCCCGCCGAGCCCCGCCACCGCGGTCACCAGCGCGGGCGTGCGGGCGCGCCCGTCCGTCGTGGCCGGAGCCGTCACGACGTGGCCGGGCCCGTCACGACGGCGCGCCCAGGGTCTCCTGCGCGAAGAGCTCGGCCAGCCCGTCGCCGAAGTCCTCGCACGCCGTCCAGCCGAGCTGGTCGCGCGCCCGCGCCGCCGAGGCGGTGATGTGCCGGACGTCACCCAGCCGGGCGGTCCCGGTCACCACCGGAGCGGGACCACCGCCCAGGGTGGCGAGGGCGGTCGCCAGCTCCAGCACGGTCCGCGGCCGGCCGCTGGCGACGTTGTACGCCCGCACCGTCCCCGCCGCAGCGGGGGCCGCGGGGTCGAGCGCGGCGACGCATGCCCGCGCGACGTCCCGGACGTGGACGAGGTCGCGACGCTGGCCGCCGTCCTCCGTCACCCGCGGGGCGCGCCCTGCCAGGACGGCGCTGAGGAAGATGGAGGCCACCCCGGAGTAGGGGTTGTCGCGCGGCGCCCCGGGCCCGTAGACGTTGTGGAACCGCATCGCCGCGCCGCTCGCACCGGTCTGGCGGGCCCACGCCGCCAGCAGGTGCTCCTGCATGACCTTGGTGGCGGCGTAGACGTTGCGCGGCTCGGACGGGACGTCCTCGCCGACCAGGGCCGGGCTGAGCGTCGAGCCGCAGGTGGGGCACCGCGGGTCGAAGCGGCCGCTGTCGAGGTCCGCCGGCCGGCGGGGGCCCGGCCGGACGAGACCGTGCCGTGCGCACGAGCTCATCCCCTCGCCGTACACGACCATCGAGCTGGCCAGCACGACCCGTCCGACCCCGGCCCGCGCCGCCGCCGCGAGCACGGCGGCCGTTCCGCCGTCGTTGTGGGACACGTACTCCGGAGCGTCCGCGAAGCTCTGCTCGAGGCCCACCTTCGCGGCGAGGTGCACCACGGCGTCGACGCCCGGGAGCAGCCCGGCCAGCGTATCGCCGTCCCGCACGTCCACCGCGTCCGCCGGGTCCGTCGCCCTGACGTCCAGGGACCGCACCACGTGGCCGGCGTCACGGCACGCCCGGACCACGTGCGAACCGATGAACCCGCTGCCTCCGGTGACCACGACCCGCATGGGTCCCGACGCTACGGGTTGCGCGCGTCGTCCGGGCCGGGCACCCGCCTTACGGACCTGTGACGGCGGTCCGGCCGTTGGGGGGTCTTCCGGTGACGCCGATCGACCAGGGTCCCCTGCGCATCTACGCTGCTCGGCATGTCGGGCCACGGTGAGCCGCTCGGGGCGCGGACCGCCGCCGGGAGCACGCCCGGTTGCGACCGCCGGCCCGGGGTGATGCTGCGGCGGCCCGTCTTCGTCGTCGTGAGCCTCGCCCTCGGCCTCGGCGCGCACGTGCTGGTCGACCGTGCGTTGCCGCACCCGCGACTGCTCGTGCTGGGTGCCCTCGCGGTCACGGCCTGCGCGGTCGCCGTGCGACGCAGGGAGACGTCCTTCGCCGCGCTGACCGTCACGCTGCTCGTCGGCCAGGCCGTGCTGCACGGCGTGCTGGGTCTGGGCCACTGCACGCCCGGGTCGGCGTTCGGGACGTTCGTGCATCGCGCGCTGTGCCCGGACGCGATGACCCCGACGCAGGCGCGCTGGGCGGCGGACCCCTTGCTCGTCGCGCCGCCGACCGCGGCCGGCCCCGGCGGCTACCTGCTCCACCTGTATCCCGGTCACACGATGCTGCTGGCCCACCTCGCGGCGGCCCTCGTCGCCTGCTGGTGCCTGCGGCGCGGCGAGGCGGCCGCCTGGGCCGCCGCGCGGTCCGTCCGGCCCGGGGTGCGCCTCCTGCTCGACGCCGCGTTCCCGGTCACCGTCGGCGTGCGGGTCCGGGCCGGGTCGGCGGACCCCGTCGTCACCCTGCACGACCGGCTCGCGTCACGACGGGCGCACCCGCGCCGCGGTCCGCCGCTGCCCGCCTGAGGTCCGCCCGTCCCCCGCGCCGGGGCCGCTCGCCCGACGGCGCCGCCCGGTCCGGGGCCCGCCGTCGCCGTGTGCGACCGGCAGGGCCGCCCGGGGCCGTGCTCCGCATCGCCACCAACCCTCCGGAAGGACCGCCTGACATGAGCACCCTCTCCATCCGCGCCGACGCACGCCCGACGACGCCCGCACCCCGACGCCGGCGGACCGTCGGTGCGGCCACCGTCGCCCTTGCCCTCGCCCTCGGACTGGCCGGTTGCGCGGACGGCGCGACGACCGGGATCGCGGGCTCGACGACGTCGGCGGCTCCGTCCGCCGCCACGAGCCCCGCACCGACGGCCTCGACGGCGCCGACCACCTCGCCGGCGCCGACCTCCGCCACGCCGTCCGCGCAGGGCCAGGTGGTCGACATCTCCGTGGCCGGCGGCTCGGTGACCGGTCCGAAGGGCCGGGTCAAGGTCGACCAGGGGTCGACGGTGACCCTCCGGGTCACCAGCGACGTCGCGGACGAGGTGCATCTGCACGGCTACGACAAGAGCGTCGACGTCGAGAAGGGCGGCACGGCGACCCTGACGTTCACGGCCGGCGTCGCCGGGATCTTCGAGGTCGAGCTCGAGGGGGAGGGGCTGCAGCTGGTCCAGCTGCAGGTGCAGTGACCCCGCTGGTCGCGCACGGGGTCGGCACCCGGGCGGACCTGCCGCTGCCGGTCGCCTACGTGGTGGTCGGCGGCGGCCTGGCGGTGGTCGTGTCGTTCCTCGCCCTGGGTGCCCTGTGGCGCACGCCGCGGCTGCGCGGCGACCTCGCCGGACGGCCGGTCCCGCCGGTGGTGGAGGCCTTCTGCGACGGTGGGCGGCCACGGGCGGTCCTGCAGGCCCTCACGCTCGGCCTCGTCATGCTTGTCGTGGTGGTGGCGTTCGCGGGCTCGCCGGAGATCCCGGGCAACGTCGCGCCGTGGGCGTTCTTCGTGACGTTCTGGGTGGGCCTGGTGCCGGCGAGCCTGCTCCTGGGACCGGTGTGGGGCGTCCTCAACCCGCTGCGCACCGTGCACCGGGTGCTGCACGGGGTACGGCGCCGGCTGACGGGCCGCCTGCGGGGGCGTGCCCTGCCGGCGCCGCGGCACGAGGACCTCGTCGACCGGTGGGGATACTGGCCGGCAGCGGTCTCGCTGGCGGCCTTCGCCTGGTTCGAGCTCGCCGCGCCCGAGCGCAGCGACCCGCGGCGGGTGGGCATGTTCGTCGTCGGGTACGCCGTCGTGCACCTCGCCGCGGCGACGTTCTGCGGCGAGCGGTGGTTCACCCGCGGCGACGGGTTCGAGGTGTACTCCCGGCTGCTCGGCCGGCTCGCACCGATCGGCCGCCGGCGCGACGGCCGGCTCGTGCGGCGCAGCCCGCTGGACGGTGCCGCGTCGCAGCCCCCGCGGCCCGGCCTGGCCGCGGTCGTCGTCGTCCTGGTCGGCTCGACGGCGTTCGACGGCCTCGGCCGGACGCTGTGGTGGCAGAACGGGTTCGGTCTCGACGGTGACACCGCGACCCTGCCGTCGACCCTCGGCCTCGCCGCGACCGTCGGGCTCGTGGGCCTGCTGTACGGCGCCGGATCGTGGCTGAGCGGCCGGCTCGGCGGGAACGGCCACACGGCAGGCGGTGACACGGCGGGCGGCTATGCGCACACGCTCCTGCCGATCGCCGCCGGCTACGCGATCGCCCACTACTTCTCGCTGCTGGCGTTCGACGGGCAGACGACGTGGATCCTGCTCAGCGACCCCTTCGCCAGCGGCGCGAACCTGCTCGGGCTGACCGGCCGCGGGGTCGACTACACCGTCGTGTCCGCGCGGACGATCGCGCTCGTCCAGGTCGCCGCCATCGTCGGCGGGCACGTGCTCGGCGTCGTCCTGGCCCACGACCGGGCGGTCGCCCTGGCCGCCGATGCGCCGGGTCGCGGACATCCGGTGCGCTCCCAGGTACCGCTGCTCGTCATCATGGTGACCCTGACGACCGGCGGCCTCGGGCTGCTCCTGGGCGGATAGGAGCTCACGTGCACTCCCACCGGACGCGGCGACGCAGGACCCCACGACACCGGACCCCTCCGGGCGGCCGCCTGCTCCCGACCGGGATCGCCGCGCTGACGGCGGCCCTGCTCGGTGGCTGCGGCACCACCCTGACCCCCGAGGAGATGGCCGGCCAGTGCGCCGCGCTCGCGGCGGACACCGCCCGGGCCGGGCTGACCGGGACCCCGACCCGGGAGCAGGCCAGGGCCACCGCCGACCGGCTCGACGGCCGGCTCACGCAGCTGCGCGACCCGCGCGTCCACGACGCCGCGGTCGCCCTGCACTCGCACCTGCACGGCGTCGAGGCCGCGCTGGCCAAGGGCGACACCGACAGGGCCGCCACCCTCGCCGCTGCGGCCCGCGAGGACGCCGCGAAGGCGGCGAAGGCCTGCGGGCTGGCCGAGACGGCCTTCCTCGGCGGCTGACCGCGCCGGGTCGGCCGGTCGTCGCACACGTCGGCGCGGCGGGGGCGCCGTGCGCAAGGGCGGCGGATCCGGGACAGTGGCCCGGTGACCTCCGCCGAGCCCTCCCCCGCCCTCGTCCGCGAGTGGGCCGCGTACGGGATCGGGGCAGCCGCCGCTCGGTTCGTCCCGGTGCCGTTCGTCGACGACCTCGTCAAGCGCCAGGCCACCCGGCTCGCGGTCGTCCGGACCCTCACGGCCCACGGGCGGACCTACCCGCCCGACGCCGTCGAGCCGCTCTTCGACCCCGAGGGCTTCCGGTCGCACCGGATCATGCGGGCGGTGACGAGCGTGCCGCGCCGGGTCCTGCTGTTCCCGGTGCGCAAGTACGCCGCGATCCTCGGGGCGGTCAGGGGCGTGCCGAACGACGTCCTGACCGTTGTGCTCCTCGGGCGCGCGGTGCACCGCTTCCTCGCGCAGGGCCGGCTCGCCGGGCCCGACCAGGCGGCGCTGCGCGAGGAGGCCGCCGTCCTGCGGCGGGCGTTCGACGACGCCGCCGGCGGGGCCGACCTGCCGCTGCTCGGCGGGGCGCTGCGCGACGGGCTGGCCGAGGGCAGGCAGCTGTCCCGCGCCGCGGTCGAGCACGCACGCCGGACGTTCGCGCGCGGGCAGGCGCGCCGGGGCGAGGCGGACTCAGCGGCGATCATCGAGGCGGACATCGAGGCGGACATCGAGGTGCAGGCGGGTGCAGCACGCGTCGAGGAGACGCTGCGCCGTCCGGAGATCGCGACCCAGCTCGCCCGGTTCGACGCGCGGCTCGACGCGCTGCTCGACGCGCGGACGGCGAGCCACGGGTCGACCACCGTCTGACAGGCTGGACGGTATGAAGCCGCTCGCGTTCCCGCGCGTCGGCGCGGAGCCGGACGGCGCGCCGCCGGATCTCGCGAAGTACGCCTACCTGTCGATCGCGACGGCCGTGCTGACCATCGCGCTGAAGTCGGGCGCCTTCCTCGTGACGGGCTCGGTCGGGCTCCTGTCGGACGCGGCGGAGTCCGGCGTCAACCTCGTGGCCGCCGTCATCGCGCTCGTGGCGCTGCGCGTCGCGGCCCGCCCTGCCGACGACAACCATCACTTCGGCCACGGCAAGGCGGAGTACTTCTCCGCGGGCGCCGAGGGCGTCATGATCTTCGTCGCGGCGGCCGTGATCCTCTTCGCCGCTGCCCGCCGGTTCCTCGACCCGGCGCCGATCGACAGCGTCGGCCTCGGCCTGGCCATCTCGACCGTCGCGTCGGTGCTCAACGGGGTCGTGGGCGTCATGCTCGTCCGGGCCGGCCGGGCGCACCGTTCGGTCACGTTGTCCGCCGACGGCAAGCACCTGCTCACCGACGTCTGGACCTCGGTCGGGGTCATCGTCGGCGTCCTGCTCGTGGCACTCACCGGCTGGCAGCGGCTCGACCCCGTCGTGGCGGCGGCGGTGGGGCTGAACATCCTCGTCACCGGCTACCGCCTCGTCGTCGAGGCGCTCCGGGCGCTCCTGGACCAGGCGCTGCCGCCCGAGGACCTCGCCCGGCTCGACGCGACCCTCGACACGCTGCGGACCGACGAGGTGTCCTTCCGCGACGTCCGGACCCGCGAGTCCGGGCGGCACCGCTTCGTGTCGCTCACGCTCCTCGTGCCCGGCACCTGGACGGTGGCCCGGGGCCACGACCTCGCGGACGCGGTCGAGGCCCGGGTCGCGCAGACGTTTCCCGGCGCCGAGGTCCAGACCCACCTCGAGCCCGCGCCGCCGCGCGCGTCGGTCGGCCCGCCGCCGCCCCGCTGACGCCGCCCGGGGCGTCGCGGTCGGGCGTCTGCACCCTGCCGGCCCGGCCGCGCGCGCGAGTGCGGGGTGCCCCCGCGCGCGGCCGATCCCCTCGAAGGGGTGTGCAACACCGCCGCTGGGCCTCAGACTAAGAGGGTGACGCAGCCTCCTCGCCAACGCCGCATCCTCGCCACCAGTCCTTTCCGCCGTGAGGAGGTCGTCATCCCCTCGACGGACGGCTTCCACGTCGGCGACCGGGTCACCCTCGACAGCTGCGGCCTCGGCCGGGTCGTCGCGGTGTCCGAGCACTTCGTCACCGTCGACTTCGGGACCGCGGGGACGCGACGTGTCGCCGCCGGCGCCCGGGGCTTCTCCCTCCTCTGACGGCGGGAGGCTCCCGCTCGCCGAGGACGAGGTCGTCGGCCTCGCCCGCGACCTCATCCGGATCGACACGACGAACACGGGCGACCCTGACACGCTCGCGGGTGAGCGGGTCGCCGCCGAGTACGTCGCCGCCCGGCTGACCGACGCCGGGTTCGACCCCACCTACGTGGAGGCCGGCGCCCGGCTGCGCGGCAACGTCGTGGTGCGGCTGCCGGGCCGGGATCCGTCCGCCGGGGCGCTCCTCGTCCACGCGCACCTGGACGTCGTCCCGGCGGTCGCGGCGGAGTGGTCGGTCCACCCGCTCTCCGGCGAGGTGGCCGGGGGCTACCTCTGGGGCCGCGGCGCGGTCGACATGAAGCAGATGGCGGCGATGGCGCTCGCCGTCGCGTGCCGGCTCCGCGCCGAGGGTGTCCGCCCCCGGCGTGACGTCGTCTTCGCGTTCCTGTCCGACGAGGAGTGCGGCGGCCGGTTCGGCGCCCGCTGGCTCGTCGACCACCGCCCCGACCTCTTCGACGGCGTCACCGAGGCGCTCGGCGAGGTCGGCGGGTTCAGCGTCACCCTCGCGCCGGGAACGAGGGCCTACCTCGTCCAGACCGCGGAGAAGGCGGCGGTCCGGCTCAGGCTCCGGGCCCGGGGGACGCCCGGCCACGGCTCGCTCGTCCATGCCGACAACCCGGTCCGTCGACTGGCCGAGGCCGTGACCCGGCTCGAACGGCACCGTTTCCCCACCGTGCTAACGCCCGCGGCCCGTGGGCTTCTCGACGGGATCCGCAGGATCACCGGCCTGGACTACCCGGTCGACGACCCGGCCGCCGCGGCAGCCCTGCCCGGGCTGGTCGCCCGGCTCGTGGAGCCGACGCTGCGCGACACGGTCAACGTCACCCGGTTGGAGGCCGGCTACGCCGACAACGTCGTGCCCTCGCTGGCCCAGGCCGTCGCGGACTGCCGTGTGCTGCCCGGACGGTGGGAGGCCTTCGAGGCGGACCTCGCCGAGATCCTCCACGACGTCGAGTGGGAGGTCGAGGGGATGCCGGCCGTGGAGACCGGCTTCACCGGCGACCTCGTCGACGCGGTCCTGCAGGCCATCGAGGCCGAGGACCCCGGGGCGCACGTCCTGCCCTACCTGCTCCCGGCGAGCACGGACGCGAAGTCGTTCGCCCTGCTCGGCATCCGTCACCTCGGCGTCGCGCCGCTGCGGCTGCCGCCCGACCTGGACTTCGCCGCGCTCTTCCACGGCATCGACGAGCGGGTGCCGGTCGAGGCGCTGACCTTCGGCACCCGGGTGCTCGAGCGGCTCCTGCGCGCGTGCTGAGGCCGCGCAGCGTCGCCGCCGCCGGGCCCCGCGACCGGTCCGGTGGTCGCCGTGGACCGGACACCGTCACCCGAGCACGAACGGGTCGCGGGTCCGACCGGTGAGCTCGACCCAGACCGACTTGTTCTCCAGGTACTCGTCGACCGCGGCGACGCCGTTCTCCCGGCCGATCCCGCTGTCGCCGAACCCGCCGAACGGCACGCCCGGCGCGACCACCCGGTAGGCGTTGACCCACACCGTGCCGGCCCGGATCCGGCGGGCCACCCGGTGCGCCCGGTGCACGTCCTTGGTCCAGACCGCCGCCGCGAGCCCGAACGGGGTGTCGTTGGCCAGCGCCACCGCCTCGTCCTCGTCCGTGAAGGCGTACGCCGACAGGACCGGCCCGAAGATCTCCTCGCGGACCACCGAGGACTGCGGCCCGACTCCCGTCAGGACCGTCGGCCGGACGAAGAGCCCGCCGAGGTCGGGGTGCGGACCGCCGCCGCACGCCACCGCCGCCCCGTCGTCCTCGACGGCCGAGCGCAGGTGCCGCAGCACCTTGTCGTACTGCGGCCGGTTCGCCACCGGCCCCATCTGGGTCTGCGGGTCGGTCGGGTCGCCGAGCCGGATCTGGTCGGCCCGGGCCGCCACCCGCTCGACGAGCTCGTCGTGCACGGACGTGTGGGCGACGAGCCGGGAGCCGGCCATGCACGTCTGACCGGTCGCCGCGAAGATCCCGGCGACGAGCCCGTTGGCCGCGGCGTCGAGGTCGGCGTCGGGGAACACCACCTGCGGCGACTTGCCCCCGAGCTCGAGGGTGACCCGGTTGAGGTTGCCCGCGGCGGCCACGGCGACGGCCCGCCCGGTGCTCGTGGACCCGGTGAACGCGACCTTGTCCACGCCGGGGTGGGACGCGAGCGCGGCTCCCAGGCCCGGGCTCGACCCGGTCACGACGTTGAAGACCCCGGCCGGGAACCCGGCGGCCTCGAAGAGCTCGGCGAACGCCAGGCTCGACGCCGGGGAGTGCTCCGACGGCTTGAGGACCACCGTGCAGCCGGCCGCGAGGGCCGGCGCGAGCTTCCACGCCAGGAGCAGCAGCGGGGAGTTCCACGGCGTGATCGCTGCGACGACCCCGACCGGTTCCCGCGTCGTGTAGACGAGGTAGTCCGGGTTCGCCGTGGGCACGCTGCGGCCCTCGAGCTTGTCGGCCAGCCCCGCGTAGTACCGGTACCAGCCGCCGAGCCCGTCGAGCTGTCCCTGCATCTCGCGCAGGAGCTTGCCGGAGTCAGCCACCTCGATCCGTGCCAGCCGTTGGGCGTGCTCGCCCACGAGGTCCGCGAGCCGGTGCATGGCCGCCGCGCGGCCGGCGCCGGACGTTGCCCCCCACTCCCCCTCGAAGGCGGCCCGGGCGGCCGCGACCGCGTCGTCGACGTCCTGCGGACCGGCGTCCGGGAGCAGGGCCCACGGCCGCCCGGTGTAGGGGTCGAGAGACTCGAAGGTCCGGCCCGAGAGCGCGTCCACCGACCTGCCGCCGATCGTCATCCGGAACGCCTGGAGGCCGGACGGCGGCCCCTGCGGCGACCGCTCGTGCGGCGCCGTCCCGGTCGCTCGCTGCCCTGACACCTGCGCCTCGCCCATGGCCGCCTCCTGTCGCCGACGCCGTCGCCGCCACCGGTCGGGCCGGTGCGGTCCCCGGACGTCAGGAGATCACGGGAAGCACCTGCCGCGGAACGGCGACGGCGCCCCGATGTTCCGGCGGACCCCGCCCGCCGTCCCCGGGACCGGCGGCCGGACGGCGTGGTCCGTGTCACGTCCCGGTGCGGCACTGACGCGGCCGGGCCATGATCGGTCCGTGACACCCCGGACGACGCCCGACGACGTGGCGCGGCCGGGACCGGCGGACGCCGCCGCCGCTGCGGCCGCCGATCCCGCCGTCGCCCGATGGTTCCTGTCCGCCGCCGAACGTGGGAACCCGGCGACCGACATCGACCGGCTGCCCGCCTCGAACCCCGGCGCCTGGTGCGGCGGCAACGCCGTCCGGCCGCTCGTCCACGGGGCCACCTACTTCGACCGGCTCCACACCGAGCTCTTCGCGCTCCGGCCCGGCGACCGCGTCTTCTTCACGGACTGGTCCGGGGACGCCGACGAGCAGCTCCTGCCGTCCGGCGCGCAGGTCGGCGACGTGCTGTGCGACGTGGTCCGGGCGGGCGTCCAGCTGCGCGGGCTCGTGTGGCGCTCGCACTCCGAGCGCCTGCACTTCACCGGCGAGGAGAACCTGCGCTTCGGCCGCCGGCTCAACGAGGCCGGTGGCGAGGTGCTGCTCGACCAGCGCGTGCGGCTGTTCGGCTCGCACCACCAGAAGGTCGTCGTCCTCCAGCACGACGGCCGGCCGGAGCAGGACGTCGCATTCGTCGGGGGGATCGACCTGTGCCACGGCCGGCGCGACGACGCCCGGCACGGGGGCGACCCGCAGCAGCCGCCGATGGACCCGCGCTACGGCGGACGCGCACCCTGGCACGACGCGACCTTCGAGCTGCGCGGGCCGGTCGTCGGCGACGTCCTGCGCAGCTTCGTCGAGCGGTGGAACGACCCGCACCCGCTCGACCACCGCTCGCCGTACCGGATGCTCGTCCAGCGGCTCGCCCGGATGCCGCGCCACCCCGAACCCCTGCCCGAGGCGCTCCCCGACCCGCCGGCCGTGGGCCGCCACGTGGTCCAGGTGCTTCGGACGTACGGCCGCAAGAGCCCGCCGTACCCGTTCGCGCCGGACGGTGAGCGCAGCATCGCGCACGGGTACCGCAAGGCGTTCGGGCTCGCCCGCAGCCTCGTCTACGTCGAGGACCAGTACCTGTGGTCCGGGTTCGTCGTCGAGTCGCTCTGCGACGCCCTGCGGCGGTCGCCGGGCCTTCGGGTCGTCGCCGTCGTCCCGCGCTTCCCGGACGCGGACGGCCGGTTCACCGGGCCGGCGAACCGGCTCGGCCAGATCGACGCGATGCGCCGGCTGGACGCGGCCGGGCCGGACCGGGTCGCGGTCTACGACGTGGAGAACGAGGCCGGCACGCCCATCTACGTGCACGCCAAGATCTGCGTCGTCGACGACGTCTGGACGACGTGCGGCTCGGACAACGTCAACCGGCGGTCGTGGACCTCCGACAGCGAGCTCACCGTCGCCGTCCTCGATCCCGAGCGCGACGCCCGCGAGCCGCTCGACGTCTCGGCGCACGGCGACGGCGCCCGCCGGCTCTCCCGGGACCTGCGCCTGCAGGTCATGGCCGAGCACCTGGAGGTGCCGGCGGACGACACGCGCCTCCTCGACCCGGTGTCGGCGTTCGACCTGTGGCGTGGACGGGCCGCCGCCCTCGACGCCTGGTACAGCGGCGGCCGGCGGGGCCCGCGACCGCCCGGGCGGGCCCGTCGGCACCGTCCCGACCCGGTCGGGCGGCTGCAGGCGGCGTGGTCGACGCCGCTGTACCGCATCCTCTACGACCCGGACGGCAGGCCGCTGCGGCTCAAGCTCCGGGGCGGGCTCTGAGCCGGCCGGACCGCGTGGCAGGGTGACCGACGACGGGTCGACGCGGGCGAGGCAAGCAGGGAGGACTCGTGACCGGCGCGAGGAACAAGCGGTCCGCCGGGATCCTGCTGTGGCGCAGGGGGTCCGGCGGCATCGAGGTGCTCGTCGCCCACATGGGCGGACCGAAGTGGGCGAAGAAGCACGTCGGCTCGTGGTCGGTGCCCAAGGGTGAGTACTCGCCCGACGAGGACGCGTTCAGCGCGGCGGTCCGCGAGTTCGCCGAGGAGCTCGGCCGCCCCGTGCCGGCGACGCAGTTCCTTCCCCTCGGCAGCGTCACCCAGGCGAGCGGCAAGGTCGTGACAGCCTGGGCCGCGGAGGGCGACCTCGACCCGGCCACCTGCGTGAGCAACACGTTCGAGACCGAGTGGCCGCCGCGATCCGGACGGATCCAGACCTTCCCCGAGATCGACAAGGTGGCGTGGATGACGCCGGACGACGCCAAGGCGGTCGTCATCCCGGCGCAGGCCGAGCTCGTCGACCGGCTCGTGGCGACCGTCGAGGGTCGGTCCGCAGGCGCGCCGTCCCGGACGCTGGAAAGTCCGTAACCGTAGTGTTACGGTTTCGGTCATGTTGATCTACGAGTCCGCGGCCGACATCGACGCCGAACCGACCGACGTGTGGGCCGTCCTGGCGGACGTCGCCCGGTGGAGCGACTGGGAGTCCGGCGTCCTCGGCGTCGACGGGACCGTCGCTCCCGGTGCGAAGCTGTCCCTGCGGATCGCGGCGAACCCGGGCCGCGCCTTCAAGCTCACGGTCGTCGACCTGGCACCACCGTCGGCCATGACCTGGCGCGGCGGCATGCCGCTCGGGCTGTTCACCGGCACCCGGACCTACCGGCTCACGCCCCGCGCGGGCGGGACGCACTTCGCGATGCGCGAGGAGTACACCGGCCCGATGCTGCCGCTCATCGCGCGGTCGATGCCCGACCTGCAGCCGTCGTTCGACCAGTTCGCCACGGGTCTCAAGGCGCGCGTCGAGCAGGGCGCGGCGCCGCACACCTGATCCGCCGGCGACGTTCAGCCGAGCCAGGTCCGCCACGTCGGGTCGGACGCCTCGGCCCAGGCGGCGTCGAAGTCCCGCTCGGTCGTCTGACCGCGCACCTGCTCGAGGGCATGGAGCCGGCCGTAGCTGAAGGTGTTCTCGGCGTCGGCGTAGGCGGCGAGCGCCATCTCGCGCAGGTACCCGCGGATGACGACGCTGTCCTGGTGCTCCCCGAGCACCTCCTGGAGCCGGGCCATCTGCTTGGCGAAGGCCTTCGCGTCCTTGCCGAAGGCCGCGGTGAGGCTCTCGCCTGCGTAGCGGGCCCGCTTGGCCGCCTTGCGGACCTCGTGGAGCAGCAGGTCGTGCTCGTGCGGATCGGTCGCCGCGTGGGTGGCGTCGACGAGCCGCCGCGTCCGCGTGAACGTCTTGTCGACGAGCGGCAGGAGGACCTCCGGCGCGGGCCCGGCCGCGACGTCGGTGAACGGCGGCTCGGCGAGGAAGGCGTCGAGCCGGTCGAGCACGGCGAAGTAGCGCTCCTGGGCGAGGTCCACGAGCACCTCGTCGTGGGCGGCCCTGTACCGGCTGCTCATCGTCTCGACGATCCGCCGCACGACCGGACCGAGCAGCAGCTCGGGCGGCTCTGCCTCGGCGAGCCCGCGCAGGTGGTCGCGGACCACCTCGGCGTCGCGGGCGGCGCCGAGCACCTCGCCGAGCCACTGCAGGTCGGCCCGGACGGTCTCGGACGCCTCGCGGTCGAAGAGCGGCCGGTAGGTGGCCAGGGCGCTGCGCAGCCGGCGGCACGCGACGCGCATCTGGTGGACGGCGTCGTGCTCGTCCGCGCGGACGAGGGGGTCCTGGTCCTCGAGGTGCGCGACCTGGCCGGTCAGGTAGTCCAGGACCACGGCCGCCGCGGTGCCCTCGTCGGGGCGGGCCGGACCGGCCCCCGCGTGCTCGGGCAGCCGCCCCGCCTCGGCCAGTGCCCGGGCGAGCTTGGACCGCGTCGTGCTGGGGGTCGCGCCGGACTCGACGAGCCGGGCCACGACCTTCTCCAGCAGCTTCGGCTTCCCGCCGACGAGCTCGACCTCGAGCTCGTTCCACGACGTGAGCGTCGTCCAGCGCCCGATCGCCGAAGGTACCGACGCGGAGACGGCGTCGACGTCGACGGCGACGAGCACGGTGCCGTCGGCGTCGAGCAGCGGGCGCACCGCGCGCGTCGTCCGGAGCCGGACGACAGGGCCGATCTGCGCGCCGCGTGCGTGCACCTCGACGGCGGCCCGGAGCGCCGGCGGCACGGTCCGGGTCGCGCGGCCGAGCGGGTGGCGCTCCTCGGTGCGGGCGTCACCGACGCCGGGGCGCTTGAGGTGCCAGCCGGCATCGACCCCGCCCGTGCGCCGGCGCAGCGTGAGCCTGGCCCCGATGAGGCGCAGGTCGTCGGTGTCGAAGTACGTCGCGTCGAGGCTGTGCACGACCGGTTCGCCGACCGAGGCCACGCCCGGCAGGCCCGTCAGGTCCGGCAGGGCGAACCCGTCGGGGGCGTCGAGCTTGCGCTCGATCTCGATGTGACGCGCTGTTCCGTCCGTGGCCATGGCGACAGTATTCAGTGCCGCGGCGGGTGGCCTCGCCTGCCGATCGTCCCGCCTCCCACGTTCTCATCATCCGAGACTCGTGCGCCCGGCCCGTGAGGGGCCCGCACACGGCGGGACGCGGGACCGCCCGAGGCGGGTCGCTGGCGGGCGGCGGCCTGCTGCGACAGGCTGGCCGGGTGAGCGACCAGCCGAGGGACCCTGTCGCCGACCTGCGCCGGATCGCGTTCCTTCTCGAGCGCAGCCTCCAGTCGAGCTACCGGGTCAAGGCGTTCCGCGGTGCCGCGGCGGCGCTCGCCGTCCTGCCCGACGAGACGATCGCGTCCGCGGCCGCCGACGGCACGCTGACGACGATCAAGGGGGTCGGCGACTCCACGGCGAAGGCCGTCGCGGAGTCGTTGACCGGGCGGGTCCCGGGGTACCTCGCGCGGCTGGAGTCCGAGGTCGGCGGCGCGCTCGCCGAGGGTGGCGAGGACCTGCGCGCTGCGCTGCGCGGCGACCTGCACTGCCACTCCGACTGGTCGGACGGCGGTTCGCCCATCGAGGAGATGGCGGTCACCGCCGTCGAGCTCGGCCACGAGTACACCGCGCTCACCGACCACTCGCCCCGGCTCACCGTCGCCCGCGGGCTCACGGCCGAGCGGCTGCGCCGACAGCTTCACGTCGTGCGCACGCTCAACGAGCACCTCGCGCCCTTCCGGCTGCTCACGGGGATCGAGGTCGACATCCTCGACGACGGCTCGCTCGACCAGGACGAGGACCTGCTCGCCGAGCTCGACGTGGTCGTCGCGAGCGTCCACAGCAAGCTCAAGATGCCCGCCGACGCGATGACCCGCCGGATGGTGCGGGCGGTCTCGAACCCGAACGTCGACATCCTCGGCCACTGCACGGGCCGCTACGTCACGGACAACACCCGGACCGGCCGGCCACGCGCGGAGTCCCGGTTCGACGCCGCGAAGGTGTTCGCCGCCTGCGTCGACCACGGGGTCGCCCTCGAGATCAACTCCCGGCCCGAGCGGCTCGACCCACCGCGCCGCCTGCTGCGCCAGGCGGTCGACGCCGGCTGCATCTTCTCCATCGACACCGACGCACACGCCCCCGGGCAGCTCGACTGGCAGCCGTACGGCTGCGCGCGCGGCGCGGAGTGCGGGGTCGAGGCCGACCGGGTCGTCACGGCATGGGCGCTCGACGACCTCCTCGCATGGACGGCGGACCACTCCCGGCGCCCGCAGTGACCTTCGGCCCACCGGCGCGGGGTCGGCGGGCGACCGGGCCGGCCCCGGGCGGGTCTGCGCGACCTTCGACCCGGACGCCCCGGAACCGCGGGACCGACGCTGAGGGCAGAGGGGACAGCGTGCTCGGTGGCGTGGGAGGTGGCCGTGACCGGCTCGGCGTTCGCGGACGGGCGGCCGTCGCGGCCGGTGGCGCCCGCGACCGGGACGCGGCGAGTCCTGGGGCGAGGGGGTCCGGTCGACGCGCCGCCCGCCGTCCTCGTCGGGCTCGACGGCTCGGTCGGCGGCGAACGCGCACTCGAGTGGGCGCTGCACGAGGCGGCCGCCCTGGCGTCACCGGTCCACGCCGTCACCGCGTGGGCGTGGGACGCCCGGCTGCTCACCGGCGTCGGCCCCCGGCCGTACCAGCGGGCCGAGCAGCTGCGCCGGCAGCAGGAGGAGCAGATCGCCCGCGTGCTGGGCCGGACGGGCCCCGCACAGTGCCGGATCGAGACCGACGTCGTCGAAGGTGACCCGGCGAGCCTGCTCCTCACGCTCTCCCGGGCAGCCAGGCTCCTCGTCATCGGCAGCCACGGCGAGCCCGGCAGGCCCGCCGTGGGCTCGGTGGCCCGGGCGTGCCTGCGGTTCGCGGTGTGCCCGGTCGTCGTCGTCCCGGTGGACCCGCCCGCCTGACACACGCCCGGCCTGCACGCTGCGCATGCCGGGCCGCACCCGCCGCGACCAGCAGAGGTCGGCGTGTCGCGGGGGGGGTCAGCGGGTCGGCGGGGTTCAGCGGGGGGTCATGGCCAGCGGCAGGCCGCCTCGCGGGCGCAGCGTGACGAGCGCGTCGACGGTCGGCGGTGCGACCCCTGGCGGCCGGCTCACGACCCGGTCCCGCAGCAGCCCCGCGAGCACGAGCACCGCCTGGACCAGGGCCATGTCGCGCCCGATGCACAGCCGCGGACCGGCACCGAACGGCAGGTAGTCGCCGCGGACGGGGCCGCGCGACGGTTCCCGGCCCGCGTCGTCGGCGAGGAAGCGGCCCGGGTCGAAGCGGGACGGCTCCGGCCAGGACGCCGCGCGGCGGTGGAGCAGCCATGGGCTGAGGATGACGAGCGTCCCCTCGGGGACGTCGATCCCGCACACGACGTCGGCCGCGAGCGCCCGGCGGGTGATGACCCAGGCCGGCGGGTAGAGCCGCAGCGCCTCGTCGACGACGGCCCGGGTGAAGCGCAGCCGCGGCACGTCGTCCCAGGTGGGCGCGCGGGATCCGGGCGGCGCCCCGAGCACGTCGTCGAGCTCGGCGTGCAGTCGGGCCTGGACGCCGGCGTCCCCGGCGAGCAGGTGCAGCGTCCACGTCAGCGACGACGCGACCGTCTCGTGGCCGGCGATGACGAGGGTGAGGATCTCGTCGCGCACCTCGCGCGGGGACATCCCGGCCGGCGTCCCGGCGTCGGCCGCGCCGAGCAGCAGCGCGAGGACGTCGGCGTCGTCGGCCCTCGTACCGGCCGCGCGACGCCCGGCGACGAGGTCCTCGCACATCGCGTCGAGGGTCACGACCGCCCGCCGCAGCCGGCGCCTGCGTCGGGTCGGCACCCAGTGCGGCAACGGCGACGCGGCCGTCCGGACGACGGCGTGCAGCGCAGCATCGACCGCGTCGACGACGCGCTCGGCGACCGGGGTGAGGTCGGCGGCGAAGAGCGTCCGGCCGACGACCTCGAGCATCGCGCTCATCGCGGCGGCGTCGGCGTCGACGACGGCCCCGGACCCACCCGGCGACGTCCGGGACGGCGCCGCGGTCGCCGCGGCGGCGTCCCACTGGGCGCGCATCCGGTCCGCGGCCGTGCACGCGCACGCGGCGACCGAGCCGAGGTGCCGGGCATGGAACGCCGGCTGCGCGATCCGGCGGTGCCGGCGCCACACCTCGCCGTCGGTCGTGAGCAGCCCGGCGCCGGTGACGAGCGAGAGGGCGCCGTACTGGACGGTCGCCTTGCCGTACCCGCGCGCGTTGTCGACCAGGACCCGGCGCGCGCCGTCCGGGTCGTTGACCAGGAGCACCTGCCCGCGCGGCACGGGGAACGCGACGAGGTCGCCGTACCGGGCCACGAGCCCCTCGAGGAAGGTCAGCGGGTCACGCCGGATCGCCGGCACGGCGCGGAGCATGTCGAGCGGGAGCGGGCCGTCGGCGTCGAGCGCGGTGTACCGGGCGTTGCGCCGAGCGGTCCCCGCCGACCCGACCACCGCGCGACGGCTAGAGGTACAGACCGGTCTGGCCGTCCTCGATGCGCGGGGCGGCGACGGCGTGGATGTCCCGCTCCCGGAGCAGGACGTACTGCGCCCCGGACAGCTCGACCTCGGCACGGTCCTCGGGGTCGTAGAGCACCCGGT
Organism: Kineosporiaceae bacterium; assembly: GCA_036745175.1. GTDB lineage: Bacteria > Actinomycetota > Actinomycetes > Actinomycetales > Kineosporiaceae > R-H-3. The sequence goes on along the minus strand of DAIOGQ010000005.1, from coordinate 18,122 downwards.
CGCCGACCTGGACCTGCCGGACGTGCTGCCCGACGGCGACGACGGCGGCCCACGCGAGCCGCTTGCCGACGGCGGCCGTGGCCGGGATGACGATGCCGGCGGTGGACGTGCGCTCGCCGGCCTCGCCGTCGGTCGAGACGAGGACGCGGTCGTGGAGCATCCGGATCGGGAGGCGGGCCGCGTCGGTCCCGCCGAAGACGGTCGCCGTCGGGGTGGTCACGCGACGACGGTACCGCCCGGTCACCAGCCGCGGCTGCCCGGCCCGCCCTTGAACGGGCCGACGACGCGGGAGGTCACCCAGCCGCCGTAGAACCCGCCGTCCTGGCCGCGGACGACCTCGCCGTCGACGGTGCAGCGGTCCATCCGGTCGGGGTACAGCGCCACGTGCCCGCGCAGGACCGCGTAGCCCGGCGACGGCGACGGGTAGGTCCACGCGGCGGCCCCGGCGACGACCTGGGCACCGACGGCGGTCCCGCCGTCCCGGCGCTCGCCACCCGGGCCGCCGACGACGTCCAGGTAGGCGGCCGTGCCCTTGAACTCGCACCACGACGTCCCCGCGGTGGGCCTGAAGGCGCCCGGCGCGGCGTCCGCGAGCGGCAGGTAGTACGTCGGCGGGTGGCTCGTCTCGAGCATCCGCAGCGCCCGCCGGGTGTCGAGGACGACCGCGCCGCCGAGGACGACGACGACGTGCTCGCGGGTCGGCTCGACCAGCGGTGGCCGCGGGTAGTCCCAGACCGACTCCTGCCCGGGCCCCGGCTCGACCGGGACGACGCCGAGCGGCAGCCGGCGCCCGGCACCGCGGGCGGGCCGATGCGGCGGATGCATCGGCGCAGGCCTCAGCCGCGCCGCCCGCGCCGCCGGCGCAGGACGACGCCGAGCAGGACGAACACCGCGAGCGCCGCCGCGACGGCACCGATCCGTTCGGTGCGCAGCTCGCCCTGCGGCGTCAGGGTCGCGGCCCGCAGCCGGTCCTTGACGCCGGCGACGCCGCGCTGCGCGATCGCCTTCGGGCGCGTCCGTTCGACGAGCTCGTCGACCGTCGCCGCCAGGTGCTCGCGGCGTCGGGCGATCTCGGCCTCGATCGCGGCGGGGTCGCCGGCGCGCCGCGCGGCCACCACCTCGCCGTCGAGTGCGTCCGTGCGCGCGACCTCGGTCGCCGCCCGTTCCACGTCACCCGTCGGGGTACGCGCCACCTCGTCGGTCGCCACCGGCCCACCTCCTGCGAGTCACGCTATGCCACCCGGCGTCACGGCACACTGTGACGTCCCTCGACAACCCGACCGAGCGGGGAGGATGCCGCCATGGAGACCGACCTCGAGACCGCCGGCGCCCGGGCCGGCCCCGTCGTGGTGGAGGACCCGCGGATGGCCGGGCTCGTCGAGCCCGGGACGTCGGTGCGCCGCCTCGGCGGCGACGCGACCTGGTCCGAGGGTCCGGTCCACCTGCCGGCCGAGGACGCGGTGCTGTGGTCCGACATCCCCGGCAACCGGATCCTGCGCTGGGACGAGCGGACCGCCACGGTGAGCGTCGAGCGCACCGACGTCGAGTTCACGAACGGACGCACGCTCGACCTCCAGGGCCGGGTCGTCGCCTGCTCGCACGGTCGCCGCGGCCTCGAGCGCACCGAGCCGGACGGCACGACGCACCTGCTCGTCGACTCCTGGCGCGGCGTCCGCTTCAACTCGCCGAACGACGTCGTCGTGCGGTCCGACGGCACGATCTGGTTCACCGACCCCGCCTACGGGATCGTCCAGGCCCACGAGGGCCACCCTGGTGAGCGCGAGTACGGGGACCACTACGTCTTCCGGTTCGACCCCGCGACGGGCGACGTCCGGCCGGTCGTCATCGACGTCGAGGAGCCGAACGGGCTCGCGTTCTCCCCCGACGAGGCGCTGCTCTACGTCTCCGACACCGCGGCCGCGCTCGGGCGGTGGGGGGCGAGCAACCACCACATCCGGGTCTACGACGTCCGCGACGGGTCGCTGTGCAAGAACGGGCGGCTCTTCGCCGAGATCTCCCCCGGCCTCGCCGACGGGTTCCGGGTGGACGTCCACGGCAACGTCTGGACCTCCAGCGGGGACTCCGTCCGGGTCTACGGCCCGGACGGCGTCCGGCTCGGCCGGATCCCGGTGCCGGAGCCGGTCGGCAACCTCTGCTTCGGCGGCCCCGACCGGTCCGTCCTCTACATCGCCGCGACGACCGGGCTCTACCGCTTCCCGACGCGAACCACCGGCTGCTCGCCCCTCGACCTCGCATGATCGTCGACCGGCAGAGGATCGACCCGATGTTCCGGTCGGTTCCTCTGCGCGACGACGATCATGTCCAGGAGCGCGCGGCGGCGGACGGGTGCCTACGATGACGGCGCCCGCCTCCACGTCACGAGAAGGAGACCCCCGTGCCCCAGGTTGCTGTCGGCGACACCGCTCCCGACCTCACCCTGCCCGCCGCCGACGGCTCGACGGTCTCGCTCGCGGACCTGCGCGGCCGGCACGTCGTCGTCTACTTCTACCCCGCGGCGATGACGCCCGGCTGCACGAAGCAGGCGTGCGACTTCCGGGACAGCCTCGACGCCCTCGCCGCTGCGGGCTACGCCGTCCTCGGCGTCTCCCCCGACACGCCCGAGAAGCTGACGAGGTTCGTGGAGCGTGACGGCCTGACCTTCCCGCTGCTGTCCGACCCGTCGCACGCGACGATGGAGCGGTGGGGGGCGTGGGGCGAGAAGTCGCTCTACGGCAGGAAGGTCACCGGTGTCATCCGCTCGACCGTCGTCGTCGACCCCAGGGGCGTCGTCGAGTACGCCCGCTACAACGTCAAGGCCACCGGCCACGTGGCCGCACTGCGGAGGGCGCTCGGGATCTAGCGAAAGGGCCGGCCGCCCACCCCGGATCGGGTGGGCGGCCGGCCCCGTCGGTTGCGTACGCTGGCCTACGCCCCGAGCGACGTCCCCCGTGGACGTCGCGCGGGCGGTGCGCGGGAGTGGTGTAACTGGCAGCCACGCAGGACTTAGGTTCCTGTGCCTCCGGGCGTGCGGGTTCGAGTCCCGCCTCCCGCACGACCCCAGGGTGTTCGGGTCAGCTCGCCGGCGGCGTGAGGACGCCGTCGATGAGGTAGACCGTGGCGTTCGCCGTCTGCACGCCGCCGCAGATCACCTTCGCGCCGCCGACCTCGAGGGCCTCGGGCGTGCCGGACACGGTGACGTCGCCGCCCTCGACGGTCTTCTGCATGCCGGTGACCTCCTGCGGCGAGAGCCGGCCCGCCACGACGTGGTAGGTGAGGATCTTCGTCAGCAGCGCGTCGTCCGCCTTGAGCGTGTCGACGGTCGCCGCGGGCAGCTTCTTGAAGGCGTCGTCGACCGGTGCGAAGACGGTGAACTCCCCGCCGTTCAACGTGTCCACGAGGTCGACCTTCGGGTTGAGCTTGCCGCTCACGGCCGAGGTGAGCGTCGTCAGGAGCGGGTTGTTCGACGCCGCGGTGGCGACCGGGTCGGCTGACATACCCTCGACCGAGCCCGCGCCGGACGGCACGAGCTTGGCGTAGTCCGCACGAGCCGGGCCGGTCTCCAGTCGCCCCGCACCTCGACCGAGCGCAGGCCCCGGCGCTGCGCCCAGGCGACGCCGGCGATGGCGGTCAGGCCCGGCGCGATCCGGGCCAACGGCGCCGGGACGTCGATCCGCGACGCGGTCCGGACCGGAGCCTGCGCGGCCCAGCCGCGATCGGTCCAGTAGGCCGTCACGCGGTCGAAGCGGGTCAGCTCGAGGTCGACGACCCATTTCGTCGCACTGACGTAGCCGAACAGGCCGGGGACGACGAGCCGCGCCGGGAAGCCGTGCTCGACCGGCAGCGCCTCACCGTTCATCCCGACGGCCAGCAGGGCGTCGCGGCCGTCGGTGAGCGCGGCGACCGGCGTCGACGCCGTGAAGCCGTCCGCGCTCGTCGACAGCACCATGTCCGCCTCGGGCCGCACCCCGGCTCGCTCGAGGAGGCCCGCGAGCGGCAGCCCGAGCCAGGTCGCGGTGCCGGCGAGCCGGCCGCCGACCTCGTTGGACACGCACGTGAGGGTGAGGGTCCGCTCGACGAGCGGCGCGCGGAGCACGTCGTCGAAGGAGAGCGTCACCTCACGGTCGACGAGGCCGTGGACCCGCAGCCGCCACGCGTCGGGGTCGACGCGCGGCACCGCGGCGGCCGGCCCGGCGCCCGGCCGGGTGACGGCGGCGGCCGCGGCGAGTGCGCCGAGCAGGCCGACGAGCGCGAGCCCGGCGACCGGCCGGCGACGGGCGAGCAACCCGGCGACGGCGGACAGGACCAGGAGGACGGCCGCCGTCCCACCGAGCAGCACCTGCTTGTCGTGGGCGCCGAAGGTGGCGACCGCGAAGTCCTTGACGGACCCGGGGACGAGGTCGACCGCCGCCCCGCCGACGGCGAGGACCGGTGTCGCGTCGGGGGCGACGAGCCCGGCGACGAGGTCGGCAGCGGCCACGGTCAGGGCCCCGCTCGCGACGCCGGCCGCCGCTGCCACCCACCGCCCGCCGCGGTCGCCCCGCCGGGGCTCCGTCCGGCTCACCGGGAGGTCTCTCGTCGTCGTCACGCGGCAGGTTCGGTGCGGCCGGCCCTCCGGATGGGCGTGGTGGGGCCGGTGTTCAGGTGAGTCGGGTCACGCCGGTCAGGAGACGAGCACCTGGATCGTGTGGTGGCCGGTCGCGCCGTCGGGGGCGGGCGGGGCCTCGGCGTCGGTCTGGACGGCGCCGTCGCCGTCCGTCGCCCGGACCGCGATCGTGTGCCGGCCCGGGGTCGCGTCCCAGGCGAGGACCCACTGCCGCCACGTGTCCACACTCGGCACCTCGGCGAGCCGCGCGGTCTGCCACGCGCCGCCGTCGACGCTCACCTCGACGGCGTCGATCCCCCGGTGCTGCGCCCAGGCGACGCCGGCGACGGCGACCCGGCCGGCCCGCAGGTCGGCGCCGTCGGCCGGCACGTCGATCCGCGACTGGGTCTTGACCGGTGCGCGGTCGGACCAGCCGCGCGGCGTCCAGTACGCCTGCTTGCGGTCGAAGCGGGTCACCTCGAGGTCGACGACCCACTTCGTCGCGCTGACGAACCCGTAGAGGCCCGGCACGACGAGCCGGACCGGGAAGCCGTGCTCGACGGGCAGCGGCTCGCCGTTCATCCCGACGGCGAGCAGCGCGTCGCGGCCGTCGCGCAGGACCTCGAGCGGCGTCGAGCAGGTCCAGCCGTCGGCGCTCGTCGAGAACACCATGTCGGCGTCCGCGTGCGGGCGGGCCCGGTCCAGCAACGACTCGAGCGGCAGCCCGAGCCACCTCGCGTTGCCGACGAGGTCGCCGCCGACCTCGTTCGAGACGCACATCAGGGTCACGTCGCGCTCGACGAGCGGCGAGGCGACGAGCTCGTCGAACGTGAGCGTCACCTCCTGCTCGACCAGGCCGTGGATGCGTAGCCGCCAGTCGGCGGCGTCCACCTGCGGGACCACGAGCGCGGTGTCGATCCGGTAGAAGTCCGGGTTGGGCACCCGGAACGGGACGACGCCCTCGACGCCGACCTCGACCCCGGGGGGCAGCGCCGGCGCGGGGTCGGCGGGCACGGGCAACGTGACCAGGGCCCGGGACGCCGTCCCGCCGCCGCGCAGCGACCCGACGACCCGGCCCACCCCGAGGGCCGCGACGCCGCCCGCGGCGACGCCGCCGAGCAGACGCAGGAACCGCCGGCGGTCAGGGCGGACCGCCGGACTCGCCGGGCTGGCCGGACCCGCCGGGCTGGCCGGACCCGCCGGGCTGGCCGGACCC
>DAIOGQ010000005.1:10948-12224 GCA_036745175.1 Kineosporiaceae bacterium | reverse complement strand
GGCTGGCCGGACCCGCCGGGCTGGCCGGACCCGCCGGGCTGGCCGGACCCGCCGGACTCGCCGGGCCGGTCGCGACGGCCGGTGAGCGGTCCCCCGGCACCCGGGATGCGAGCGCCGACAGGGTCATCGCCCCGGTGAGGCCACCGGCGACGCTCGGCAGCACGGACAGCGCGGTCGCGTCGGGCCGGGTGGCGGCAGCGAGTGCCGCGACGGCACCGAGCGCCAGGACGGACTGGAACGCCGCTCCGGGCCGCCGCCGCGCGAGCAGGCCCGCAAGCGCCCCGAGCCCGAGGAGCAGGGCGCCGGCCCCGGCGAGCAGGACCGGCTTGTCGTTGGTGCCGAAGGTGTTGACCGCGAAGTCCTTGAGCCACGGCGGGACACGGTCGACGAAGGCGTCCCCGACGGCGACGAGCGGCGCGGTCGACGGGCCGGTCGCGACGGCGACGAGCTGGGCCACGCCGAGCGCGAGCAGCGTGACGGCGAGCCCGAGCCCGGCCCAGAGCCGCCAGGAGGTCCCCGGTACCCCCGCACCCGCGGCCGGCGTCGTCCCGGGCGTTCCCGCCGCGCCGGTCGATCTCGACCCGCTCGTCGTCTTCACCTCCCCAGCATGCGGCACGGCGCGGCCGCAGACCTTACGCGGGGGTGACGGAGCGGCCCGGTTCAGACCAGCAGGTCGCGGACGTGCGGCACGAGCCCGCGGAACGCCCGGCCGCGATGGCTGATGGCGTCCTTCTCCTCAGCCTCCAGCTCGGCCGTCGTCAGGGACTCGCCGTCCGGCACGAAGACGGGGTCGTAGCCGAACCCGTTACTCCCCCGGCGGGCGCGGACGATCGAGCCGGTGAGCCGGCCCTCGACGACCCGCTCGACCCCGGCGGGCAGCGCGAGCGCCGCGGCGCATGCGAAGTGCGCACCGCGGCGGTCGTCGGGGACGTCGCGGAGCTGCGCGAGGAGCAGGTCGAGGTTCGCTTCGTCGTCGCCGTGCCGGCCCGACCAACGGGCACTGAAGACGCCCGGCGCGCCGCCGAGGACGTCGACACACAGACCGGAGTCGTCCGCGACGGACGCCAGCCCGGTCGCGGCGGCGACCGCATGCGCCTTGAGCAGCGCGTTCTCGGCGAAGGTCGTCCCGGTCTCGGCGACGTCCGGCACGTCGGGGAAGGCATCCATCCCGACGAGCTGGACGGCGAGGCCCGCGTCGCCGAGGATCCGCCGGAGCTCGTCGACCTTGTGCGGGTTGCGGGTGGCGAGCACGAGCCGAGCGGTCACGACGTCCCTC
>DAIOGQ010000005.1:0-10848 GCA_036745175.1 Kineosporiaceae bacterium | reverse complement strand
CTGGTCCTGCTGGCCTGGTCCTGCTGGCCTGGTCCTGCTGGCCTGGTCCTGCTGGCCTGGTCCTGCTGGTCTCGCGGGTCTCGCTGGTCTCGCGGGTCCCGGTCCGGCCGGGGACGGGCCGGTCAGCGGACGGCGGGCAGGGCCGCGCGCGCCGCTTCCTGGATCTTCGTCAGCTCGGCGCAGCCGGCGACGGCGAGGTCGAGCAGGGCATCGAGCTCGGACCGGTCGAACGGCACCCCCTCGGCGGTGCCCTGGACCTCGACGAAGCGGCCGTCGCCGGTGCAGACGACGTTCATGTCGGTCTGCGCGGCGACGTCCTCGCTGTAGCACAGGTCGAGGAGGGGCCGCCCGGCCACGACACCGACGCTCACCGCCGCGACGGAGCCGACCAGCGGCGTCGCGCCCGGCGCGACGAGCTTGTTCTCGCGCGCCCACGCGACCGCGTCGGCGAGCGCCACGTACGCACCGGTGATCGCCGCCGTGCGGGTGCCCCCGTCGGCCTGGAGGACGTCGCAGTCGAGGACGACGGTGTTCTCGCCGAGCCCCTTGGTGTCGACGACGGCGCGCAGCGAGCGCCCGACGAGCCGGGAGATCTCGTGCGTCCGGCCACCGATCCGGCCCTTGACCGACTCGCGGTCGCCACGGGTGTTCGTCGCCCGCGGGAGCATCGCGTACTCCGCGGTCACCCAGCCCTGCCCCGAACCCTTGCGCCACCGCGGCACGCCCGCGGTGAAGGACGCCGCGCAGAGCACGCGGGTGCGGCCGAACTCGACGAGCACGCTGCCCTCGGCGTGGTCGAGCCACTGGCGGGTGATGGTGACGTCGCGCAGGGCGTCGGGCTCGCGCCCGTCAGGTCGAACCGGCATGGCCGAAACCCTAGGGGCTCCCGGCCCGCCCCCCGTCCCCACCCCCGGCACCATCCCTCCTCTGGTGGGCAAGGGGCCCTACGCGGTCGGTCGAAGCGCCCGTCGTCCACCAGAGGACGGCGGGCAGGCGTCAGACGTCCAGCAGCAGGCCGGGCTCGGCGACGACGACCGGACCGGCGTAGGCGGTCTTCGCCTCGGCCCGGACGACGTCCGGGTCGGTCCAGGGCGGCAGGTGGGTCAGGACGAGCGAGCGGACGCCGGCCGCCGTCGCCACCTCCCCCGCACGCCGTCCGGTGAGGTGCACCCCGCGGACCTCCTCGCGATCCTCCTGGAACGACGCCTCGGCGAGCAGCACGTCGGCGTCCCGGGCGAGGTCGACCAGCGCGTCGCAGGTGTCGGTGTCGCCCGAGTACGCGAGCACCCGGCCGGCGTGCTCGACCCGCAGCCCGAAGGCCTCGACGGGGTGCTCGACGCGGCGCGCCGTCACGGTGAACGGCCCCACCCCGCCCGGCACGCCCTCGGCCCACGGCGTCACGTCGTAGACGTGCTCCATCGTGCCGTCACCGTCGTCGCCGTAAGCCTCGGACAACCGGCGCAGGGTGTTCGCCGGACCGCGCACCGGCAGCCGCTCGGTCGCGGCCCCTGCCGGGTCGTAGCGGCGCGCGACGTAGAGCCCGCACAGGTCGAGGAAGTGATCGGGGTGCAGGTGCGAGACGAGGACCGCGTCGAGGTCGCGCAGGTCGACGTGCCGCTGCAGCGCGCCGAGCGCGCCGTTGCCGAGGTCGAGGACGACGGACGCCGTCCGGCCGGCCCCGTCCGGGGCCTGGAGCAGGTAGCACGACGCGGGCGACCCGGCGCTCGGGAACGACCCGGAGCAGCCGACGACGGTCAGCCTCACGCGAAGACCCCCGCGTGCTCGGCGACGCCCACTTCGGGCCCGAGGAAGCGGCGTGCGAGCCGGGCGAACGGCTCCGGGTCGCCGGTCGCCAGGAACCGGTGGGTCGGCCGCGGGAGCGCCGGGTCGCGTTCCAGGCCGTGCGCGACGAGCGTCCGGTAGACGTCCTTGGCCGTCTCCTCGGCGCTGTTGATGAGCGTGACGTCCTCACCCATGACGTAGGCGATGACGCCGGTGAGCAGCGGGTAGTGCGTGCAGCCGAGGACGAGGGTGTCGACCCCGGCAGTGCGCACGGGGTCGAGGTAGGAGTGCGCCACGTCGAGCAGCTCGGTGCCGCCGGTGACGCCGCGCTCGACGAACTCGACGAAGCGTGGGCAGGCCCGGGTCGCGATCGTCAGCTGCGGGGCGGCGGCGAAGGCGTCCTCGTAGGCGCGGGAGGTGATCGTCGCCCGGGTGCCGATGACGCCGACGACGCCGACGCGGGTCGCCGCGACCGCCCGCCGGACCGCGGGCTGGATCACCTCGACGAGCGGCACGTCGTAGCGCTCGCGGGCGTCGCGCAGCGTGGCGGCGCTCGCGGAGTTGCAGGCGATGACGATCATCTTGACACCGGACTCGACGAGGTGGTCCATGACGTCGAGCGCGTGCGAGCGCACCTGGGCGATCGGCTTGGGCCCGTACGGACCGTGCGCGGTGTCTCCCACGTACACGACGGGCTCGTGGGGCAGCTGGTCCAGGACGGCGCGGGCGACGGTGAGTCCCCCCACGCCGCTGTCCAGGATGCCGATCGGTGCGTCCGTCACGCAGGGGAGCCTAGGCCAGCCCCCGCTCGCACCGGTCGAGCCCGCCGGGTGTTCCGCATCTCAGCCCGACGCCCGCCGCTCAGCGCGGCAGCTCCCGGACGAGCGCCTCCTGCCACCAGGTGAGCGCGTCGTAGAGGGCCGCCATGACGACCCACGGCTCGTCGGAGTCGCCGGCCCGGACCAGGACGGCGTGCACCATCTCGGCGTCCTGGTCGGTGTGCAGCCCGAGCCGCTCGGCGATGACGAGCCGCACGTCGGTGAGCCCTTTGAGCAGCGCCTGCGCCTCGTCGGCGTCGAGGACGACGGGGTCGGGGCGGTGCAGGGCGTGCCGGGCCCGGTCGAGCGCGGCGCGCTTGCGGTGCCGCAGCCCGTGCTCGGTGAGGCGGCGGAACTCGGCGGTGGCCGCCGGGTCGTCGCGGCTGCCGTCCGGCAGGAGCCGGGCGACCGCCGGGTCCTCGAAGCGCTCGCCCGCCGTCGCGACGTCCGGCTCGGGGTCGCCGTCGGTCCCGGCGGCCACGTCGGACAGCCAGTCGTCGTCGACCCCGACGAGGTCGGCGAGCGGGTCGCGGTCGGTCGTGGCGTCGTCCGCGCCGTCGTCGAGCATCTGGCGGACGTCGCCGAGCAGCCGCGCGAGGACCGCCCGCTCGTCGGCGGGCAGGGCGACCACGACCGTCCGGCCGCGACGCCTGAACGGGCCCCGCACGCTCATCGGTCCTTCTGGAAGGTGGCCCAGAGCCCGAACTCGTGCATCGCCTCGGTGTCCTTCTCCATCTCCTCGCGGCCGCCCTTGGACACGACCGCCCGACCCTTCTCGTGGACGTCGAGCATGAGCTTCTTGGCCTTCGACTCGGGGTACCCGAAGTAGGTCTCGAAGACGTACGTCACGTACGACATGAGGTTGACCGGGTCGTTCCAGACGATCGTGACCCAGCCGGCGTCGAGCAGGAGCGCCTCCTCAACGTCGGCCTTCTCGAGCTCGGCGGGCGCGATGGACACGCACCCCACTGTAGGACGCCGCGACGCCCCTGCCCGGCCCGGGCACGGTACCTGTCGACGAGCCGCCGGCCCCGCGCTTCGTCAGCATATGTTGACGCCCGGAGAACGTCAGCATATGCTGACGGCCATGACGACGCCGACCACGGCACCCGAGATCGCCAAGGACCTCGACAGCCTCGACCCGACCGTCGGGCTGCGCGCCGTGGCGGCGCTGCGGCGGCTCCTCGAGCAGATCGAGACCCTCCAGGTCGCGAACGCCCGCGCCAGAGGCTGGTCCTGGCAGGACATCGCCGGGGCCCTCGGGGTCACCAAGCAGACCGTCCACCGCAAGCACAGTCGGAGGTAGGCCGTGTTCGAACGGTTCACGACGGGCGCCCGGGACGTCGTCGCGCGCGCCCAGGGCGAGGCGCACCGGCTGCGGCACCCCGGCATCGGTACGTCTCACGTGCTGCTCGCGCTGCTCGGCACGGGCGACCCGACGTCCGAGCTGCTCCTGCGCCGCGGGGTGACGACCGAGGCCGCCGAGCGCGCGCTCGCGCGGATCCTCAGCCGCGACCCCTCGGCACGGGACGACGCCACGCACGAGCCGAGCCCGGACCACCCGGCCGACGACGCGGTCACGGCGCAGGACGCCGCCGCGCTCGCAGCCCTCGGCATCGACCTCGCGCGGATCCGGGACGCGATCGAGGCGGCCTTCGGACCGGGCGCCCTCGAGCAGGTGCCACCCGGGGCCGCCGAGCCCCCCGGGCCCCGCAGGCTGCGTCGCCTCGGCCGGCGCCGGCCCGGGCGCCCGGGGCAGGCCTGCGAGGCCGACCTGCTGCGCCGGCCGTCACCCGCGCGGGACACCCACCTGCCGTTCGGGCGCGACGCCCGGAGGTCCCTCGAGCTGTCCCTGCGCGAGGCGCTGCGACTCAAGGACCGGCACATCGGCACCGAGCACCTGCTCCTGGGCCTCCTGCGGGCCGGCGACACCGTCGCGGTCGGCATCCTCGACCTCCTCGGGGTCGACCGGGCCGACCTGCGTCGCACCGTCGAGGAACGCCGCCGCCGCTCGGCCTGACCGTGGGCGGACGCGGCCCTACGCTTCGGGTCGTGACCCACCGCAGAGCCGGGACCCGCGCGCAGGCCCACACGTCGGCCGCCGTCGCCTCGACGGCCCTGCTCACCGACCACTACGAGCTGACCATGGTCGAGGCGGCGCTGCGCAGCGGAGCCGCCTCGCGCCGGTGCGTCTTCGAGGTCTTCGCCCGCCGACTGCCCGACGGCCGTCGCTACGGCGTCGTCGCCGGCGTCGGCCGCTTCCTGGAGTCCTTGCGGCGCTTCGCGTTCGAGGACGACGAGCTGATGGCGCTCGAGGACGCGAAGGTCGTCGACGACGAGACGCTGCGGTGGTTGTCCGGCTACCGATTCGGCGGCGACGTCTGGGGGTACGGCGAGGGCGAGTCCTTCGTACCCGGCTCCCCGATCCTCGTCGTCGAGGGGACGTTCGCCGAGGCCGTGCTCCTGGAGACCCTCGCGCTGTCGATCCTCAACCACGACAGCGCGATCGCGGCCGCCGCCAGCCGGATGACGTCGGCGGCGCACGGCCGCCCGTGCCTGGAGATGGGCTCGCGGCGTACCCACGAGGAGTCTGCGGTCGCCGCCGCCCGGGCCGCCTACGTCGCGGGCTTCGTCGGCACGAGCAACCTCGAGGCCGGCCGCCGCTACCAGATCCCGACGATCGGCACCGCGGCGCACGCGTTCACGTTGCTGCACGACGACGAGCGGACGGCCTTCGCCGCGCAGGTGGACAGCCTCGGCGCGGGGACGACCCTCCTCGTCGACACCTACGACGTCATGCAGGGCGTCCGGACGGCCGTCGAGGTCGCCGGCCCCGGGCTCGGCGGCGTCCGGCTCGACTCCGGCGACCTCCTCGAGCAGGCGATCGCGGTCCGGGCGCTGCTCGACGAGCTCGGCAACCACACCACCCGGATCGTCGTGACGAGCGACCTCGACGAGCACGCGATCGCCGCACTGGCCGCAGCGCCTGTCGACTCGTACGGCATCGGGACGTCGCTCGTCACCGGCTCGGGCGCGCCGACGGCCGGGTTCGTCTACAAGCTCGTGGCCCGGGAGGGCGCCGACGGCTCCCTCGTCGGCGTCGCGAAGAAGAGCCGTGACAAGACGAGCATCGGCGGCCGCAAGTGGGCGCTGCGACGCCGTGGCACCGACGGCGTGGCGCAGGCCGAGGTCATCGGGATCGGGCACGAGCCCGTCGACGACGGCGACGACCGGATGCTCCTGCGCCGGCTCGTCGAGCGCGGCGAGCCCGTCGGCGCCGAGGCCCTGTCCGATGCCCGCGACCGGCACGCCGCCTCGCTCGCCGAGCTGCCCGCGACGGCCCGCCAGCTGTCCCGCGGCGAGCCCGCGATCCCGACGCTGCTCGAGCAGCGGTACTGACGAGCGGTCTTGACATGCGGTCCTGACGTCGGGCAGGGCGCCGGTCCGGCGTGCACCGCCGCGTCCGCTCGCCCGGGCCGGTACCGTGGGAGCGCGCCGCGGTGCCGGCGGGGCGGACCCGGCCCCCCGTCCAGTGCCCCCGCCCGGTGCCCCCAGTGCCCACTGTCCCGCGCCCCCGGAGGAGCTGACGTGACCACCCGTGCGCTCGTGATCGTCGACGTCCAGAACGACTTCTGCGAGGGGGGTTCGCTCCCCGTAGGCGGCGGGGCCGGCGTCGCCGCGGCGATCAGCGAGCACGTCGCCGCGCACGGCGCCGAGTACGCCGCCGTGGTCGCGACGAAGGACTGGCACGTCGACCCGGGACCGCACTTCGCCGCCGAGCCGGACTACGTCGACACCTGGCCGGTGCACTGCGTCGTCGGCACGGCCGGGGCGCAGCCGCATCCCGCCTTCGACACGAGTGCCGTCGAGGCGTGGTTCACCAAGGGCGAGACTGCCGCCGCCTACTCCGGTTTCGAGGGCGCCACCGACGACGGCGACCTGCGCGTCGGCCTGGCACGGTGGCTTCGCGACCGCGGCGTGGAGGCGGTGGACGTCGTCGGCATCGCGACCGACCACTGCGTCCGAGCGACCGCGCTCGACGCGGTGGCGAACGGCTTCGCGACCAGGGTCCTGCTCGACCTCACGGCAGGGGTCGCGCCGGCCACGACGGACTGCGCCCTCGCCCGGCTCTCGGAGGCGGGCGCGGAGCTCGTCGGGACCCCCGTCGTCGCGGGACGCTGAGCCGGCGGCGGGCGCGGTGACGGTCCGGCCCCGCCGTTAGGGTCGAGGGATGCGCGACGTGCACCACCTCCCCGGCGACGACGACCCGGCGGACCCGCTGCCCGGTCTGTCGGGATCCACCGGCGACGCCGGCGCCGGCACCGCGGAGCCGGCCTGCTTCGACCAGGTCCTCGCGGACACCTTCTCCGTCCGCTGTCACGCCGGGCACCGGCTCGAGGCCTACGCGGACCTGCTCGGGCCCCTCGTCGTCTCCGCGAGCAGCCTGGAGGACTTCCGCGCCGACCTGCCGTCGGGGACGCACGCGCTGCCGGTGCACCTCGTCGCCGACCCTGCCGACGACCGGGACGGCCTGACGACGCTGCGCGAGGCGCGCAACGGCCTCTTCGACGACGACCGGGTCGAGATCACCGGTGTCCAGCTCGCGCTGCCGGCGGACGCCGATCCCGGGGCCGCCGCCGCCCTGCTCCTGCAGATCCTCGACTTCTCCGCGCCGACCTGGCTGCAGGTACCGCTCGTCGACGGCTGGGAGGCCGCGCTCGACGTCGTCGCCGAGGACGGGACGGAGAACGTGGCCGTCCGCGGCGACGCCGCACCCGACCTGCTCGCGGCGTTCGTCCGGCGGGCCGTCGACCTCGGCGTCGCGTTCCGGGTCACCGGCGACGTCGGGTCGGTCCGGGGTCCGGACCCGGGGACCGGCGTCGTCGGCGCCGGTCTGCTCAACGTGCTCTGCGCCGTCCGCGCCGCGGCCGACGGCGCCGGCCCGCCGGACCTCGCGCGGATCCTCGCGGCCACCGCCCACGCACCGCTCGTCTCCGCGGTCCGGGCGATGCGCGCCGCGGACGCCGTCGTGGTCCGGCGCCTCGTCACGACGGTCGACACGTCCGACGTCGGCGGGCTCGTGCAGGACCTGCTCGCGTTCGGGCTCCTGTAGCCCCCGGCCGCAGGTCCGGCCGACCGGCCCGACCTGCCGGGGGACGTCAGCGGGTGCGGACGACGACGGTGCCGGGCAGCTTGTCGTGCAACGCCTGGCGGCGCCGGTCCCACAGCAGCCAGAAGCTGTCGAGGACCCAGTACATCGGACCGACCACGGGGACGACCTGGGCCGCCTCGCGGGTGACCCAGCGGGCGACCGCCTGGTTCCACGTCGGGTTGCCCTCGTGCGACCACGACCGGACCCGGACGCCGACGGCCATCTTGCCGACGGTCGCACCACGCAGCCGGAGCATCGTCACCGTGTAGACCGCGCTGACCGCGAGCGACACGACCTGGAACCACAGGAGCTGCCGCTGCACGGCCTGGTCGGCGAGCAGGTCGTTGACGAGGGTGACCGCGTCGATCGGGGTCCCCGAGCTGACAGCGCCGTCGAGCCGGCCCTGGAGCGCGGTCGCGAACGGCAGCAGGAACGGGATACCGAGCAGCGTCGACACGAACGTGGTGATGATGTAGTCGAGCATCCGGCCGAGCATCCGCATCACCGGCTCGGCGAGCGGGACGCCGTCCGGGGTCGTCGGCCCTGTCACCGGGGCCCATCCGCCCGGCCCGTACCCCGGCTGCCCGTACCCCGGCTGCCCGTACCCCGGTTGCTCGTGGCCGGGCTGCCCGTACGGAGTCTGGACGTACGGAGTCTGGACGTACGGGGCCCGGCGCGGGTCGCGCGGCGCGGGCGCCGGTCGCTCCGGACCCGGCCGCGTGACATGGCTCCACTCGCCGCCGTCCCACCAGCGCTCACGCGCGGGGTCGGCGGAGTCGGTGTACCAGCCTGGCGGTCGGGTGGGGCTCACAGGCATAGCCTGCCGCACCGACGGGTCCTGCCGGGCCCGCGGGTCAGCTCTCGGGACCGCCGCCGACCGCGGCCGGCTCGGTGGAGTCCGCCGGGAGCCGCACGGTCCGCACGTTCTCACGGCCGAGACCGTCGGTCTCGGCGGACCCGAAGGCCGCCCGGACGCAGTTGCGGCCCGCCCGCTTCGCCGCGTACAGCGCGGCGTCGGCCCGGTGCAGGACGTCGTTGAGGTCGACCACCTCACCGCGGGCCACGCCGGCGCTCACCGTGAGCGTCAGGCCGGGCCGCACGAGGGACCACGGGTGGTCCTCGACCCGCTGCCGCAGCCGGGTCGCTGCCTCGATGCCCAGCTGGGCCGTCCCGCCGGGCAGCACGACGAGGAACTCCTCACCGCCCCAGCGCGCGACGTGGTCGACGGTCCGCACGCCTCGACCGAGCAGCCCCCCGACCTGGCGGAGCACCTCGTCGCCGACGGCGTGCCCGAACCGGTCGTTGACCTCCTTGAAGTGGTCCACGTCGAGGAGCACGAGGCAGGCCGAGCCGGTCTCGGGGAGCTGGTCGAGGAAGCGCTCCATCGAGCGCCGGTTCGCCAGCCCGGTCAGCGCGTCCTGCTCGGCGCTGCGGAGCAGGTCGGCGGCCCGGGCCTCGAGGTCGCGACGTTCCCCCTCGGCGCCGGCCCGCGACCAGAGCTGGCCGACGAAGGTCGCGATCTGCCGCCGGTGCCGCGCCCACGACCGGTTCGCGACCCGGCGGGCGTCGGCGAGCGCCCCCGGGAGGTCCCCGACCCGTTCCCGGACGACGGACCGCAGCTCGACGGCGCTCAGGTGCTCGGCGACGTCGTAGTCCTCGCCGCCGACCTCGATCGCCGCGTCGAGCTCGGCGAGCGCCTCGTCGTCACGGCCGAGCAGGTGCAGGCACCGGCCGCGCACGAGGTGGAGCGCGCCGGCCTGGCCGCGCGACGGCGGGTCGCCCGCGGCGTCCCGGGCGGCCTCGAGCAGCGGCCACGCCTGCTCGGCCCGGCCCCGCTCGCACCGGACGTCGGCGAGCAGACGGGGCGCGTCGACGAGCCGGGCGGCCTCGCGCTCGGCCTCGGCGACGAGCCGGGCGGCGAGGTCCTCCGCCCGGGCGAGGATCCCCTCCCGGGCCACGCCGCCGAGCGCCGGCGACAGCTCCCGCTCGAGGTGACGGGCCTGGTGCACGAGCGCCTCGGCGACGTTGTACGTCGCGATCGACCAGCGCTGCCGGTCGCCGACCCGCACCGTGTGCGCGACGGCATGGTCGTAGAACTCGACCGCGCGGCCGTAGTCGAAGAGCTGGTAGCAGAGCATCCCGAGCGAGTTGGCGAGCCGGGCCTCGGCGAGCGGGTCCGCCGAGCCGTCGGCGACGGAGTCGAACGCGAGCAGCGCGCGGACGGCGTTCTCGAGCGCGGTCGCGACGTCGTCGACCTGGGCGGCGCCCGTCGCCGCGGCCGCGTAGCTCGTGGCGGACCGGAGGACCTCGCCGCAGGACTCGTAGAGCCGGGCCGCCTCGACGGCGTCGGCGTGGGACGCCGCGGCGTGGCTGCGGTCCGGGGCCACCAGGTAGGACCGCACGATCGCCCGACACTCGAGCAGCCGGGCGCGGTCGAGGTCGGCCGTCTCACCGCGGAGGAGACGGTCCACCTCTCCGAGCCACTGCTGGGTCGAGGCGAGGTCGCTGTCGAGGGGGGCCCGGTCGACGAGGTCTTCGACGCGCCGCTGCACGGTGGTGGACCCGCAGTGGTCGGTCACGGCCGGCACGGGCACGCTCGCCACCGGGCCCGGCTGCCCGGCAGCCGCCGACGCCTCGGCCATCCGACCTCCTCGACCGGCCTGAACCGGGCCCCCGAGCGGGCCGACCGATCTGGTTCGCCCCGGCAGGGCACCGGGTGTCATGCCCATTCGCAACACAGCGTATAACCTTCGACACGAAAAGTTGCCAATCGACGCGCTTCCCCTCGCCCGCCGACGCTGCGACCTCCGCGCCCGATCCGCCTCGCGCCCCGCAGCCTCCTGCCCCGCCCCGCCGCGCGCCCGCCCCGCCGCGCGCCCGCCCCGCCTCGTACCCGCCCCTGTCCATCCAAGATCACCGTGAGACAGACGTTCGACCCGATTGTTCGGGCAGATCCGCTGCGCATCAGTGATCAAGGTCGTCGGGGCGGCGCAGGCCGACGGGGGACGTCCGGGCGGCGCGCGGGCGGACGGGACGGACGCGGGCGGACGCCGGGACGGCGCAGGCCGACGGGGGCGGACGCCGGGACGGCGCAGG
>DAIOGQ010000004.1:0-43941 GCA_036745175.1 Kineosporiaceae bacterium | reverse complement strand
GGAAGGAGGAGCGGCACGGGGTCTTCGTCGACTTCAACCAGAACGCCAAGGACCGGACCGTCGCCTCGGCCTACTCGGTCCGGCCGACGCCGGACGCCCGGGTGTCGACGCCGCTGGACTGGGACGAGGTCCCCGGCTGCCGGCCCGAGGCGTTCACGCTGCCCGCCGTGCTCGAGCGGTACGCCGAGCGCGGTGACGCGTGGGCCGGGATCGAGACGGCGGGCGGCTCGCTCGAGCCGCTCCTCGCGCTCGCCGAGCGGCTCGGCCCGGCGGAGAAGCCGCCGAGGGCCGGCGGTGGCCCGGCCGGGGGCACGACCGGACGGCGCGAGTCCACGATGCCCCTGGTCGAGGTGGCCAGGACGAAGACGAAACCCGAGGCGCTGCAGGCCTTCGAGCGCTGGAGGGCACGGCACGAGGACGTCGCGGGCCTGCTCGAGCCGGCCGACGTCCTCGTGGACGGCATGCGCGGCAGCAGCTCCGTCTGGTACCGCGTGCGGGTCAACCTCCAGCACGTCCCGCCGGACCGCCGTCCACCGCAGGAACCGCTCGAGGCCGACTACGACCCGTGGGCGGCGATGCGCGCGCGGATGGCGGAGCACGAGGCGGGAGCCACGGGGCACGAGGCGGGAGCGACGGAGCCGGACGGCGGATAACCGGCGTCCGGCTCAGTCCTGGAGCAGCGCCCGGACGTGGTCCGGGATCGGCTGCTTGGTGTTGTCGGCCGCCCCGACGAGGACGTAGACGGTCCGCCCGCGGCACAGCGACGCGCCGTCCCGGAGGACGTCGAAGCCGAGTGTGAAGCTCGTCCGGCCGACCGTCTCGACGCCGACCTCGACGTGGGCGGCGTCGCCGTAGCCCAGTCCCCCGGTCCAGTCGAGCTCGGTGTGGACGAGCATGACGTCGAGGCCGCCGGCGATGAGGTCGGTGTACGGCAGGCCGCGCGCGGCGAGGAAGCCGGTCATCGCGTCGTCGAAGTACGCCAGGTACCACGCGTTGAAGACGACGCCCTGCCGGTCGATCTCGAGGTAGCGCGGCGTCAGCGGGTGTCGGTAGGCCTCCACGTCCGAAGCGTAGATCCCCCCACCGGCCGGCGCTGACCCGTCCTCTGGTGGCGAAGGGGCGCAACGCGTGCGCTCGTAGGGCCACTTCGCCACCAGAGGACGGGGAGTCACGCCTAGGACGGGGGCGGGGGCCCCGGGTGCGGGTCGGGCGGGGCTGGGTAGGGTCGGAGCACGTGAGGACCTGCGTGTGAGGACGTCCGAGGATCCCTGGCGCCGGTCCCGGCTCGCCGGGGTGGCAGCTGCGGGACAGGCCGGCCGGGACGCCGCCGTCCTGTACGCCGTCACCGCCGACCTGCACAACCACTCCCTGAACTCCGACGGGCTGGGGGACCCCGAACGTGCATTCGGCCAGATGCGGGCCGCGGGGCTCGACGTGGCCGCCCTCACCGACCACGCCTCGACGCCCAGGGACCTCGTGGCGTCGCTGTCCCTCGAGCACTACCCCACGCGGGACGCGCTCGCCCTCGGCCGGCTCCCCCCGCGCAGCATCGACGCCGGCGCCTGGGCCCGGGTCGGCGAGATCGCCGACGCGCACGACGTCCCGGGCGAGTTCACCGCGGTCCGCGGCTTCGAGTGGACGGAGCCGTGGCTCGGCCACGTCAACGTGTGGTTCAGCACCACCTACGTCCCCGTGCTCACGCCCGGCACGACCGACGGCATCCACGGCTGGCTCGCGCGCGAGCAGCCGGGGGCGCTCTTCGGATACAACCACCCGGGGCGTGAGCCCGGCCGGCTGCACAACTTCCCGCTGCCGTCGGCGGACCTCGACCCGGGCGGCACGCTGCCGCCACGGATGGTCGCCGCGGAGGTCTTCAACCGCACCGAGGACTTCCTCTTCGGTGGCTACGCCGAGCGGCTGCCGTCCCCGGTCGTCGACCTGCTCGACGCCGGCTGGCGGCCCGGTCTGACCGGGTCGAGCGACGAGCACGGCCGCTGCTACGGCCTCGTCGGCAAGGGCCGCACGGGCCTGTGGGTTCGTGAGCTGAGCCGCGAGGGCGTCCGCGAGGCGCTCATGTCGCGCCGGACGTTCGCGACCCGCGAGGTCGGTCTGCGCCTGGACGCCGCGCTCGACGGTGTGCGGATGGGCGGGGTGATCGACGCCACCGGTCCGGCCGGACGACGCACGCTCGTCGTCGACGTCGCCCTGCCCGGCGACGACGGCCGGCCCGTCGAGCTCCAGGTGCTCACGTCGGCGCACCCGGCCGGGACCGCCCCGGCGCCGGCGACACACGTGCGCCCGACCGACCCCGCCGACGCCGGCGTGCGCGTCCTCGCCCGGCTCCCCGCGACGCTGGGCACGCTCGCCGTCACCGAGGTCGAGGTACCGGACGGCGTGCCGTGGGTCCTCCTGCGGGTCGCCGACCCGAGCCGCCAGCACGGCGCCGCAGCGCCACGGGAGCACCCTGCGAACTGCTGGGCCCTGGGGTACGCGAGCCCCTGGTCGTCGTCCGGATCCCGGCCACCCGGCTCGGCGAGATCGAACGGCTCGTCGGTGCCCGGTACCCTTCCCGGCCATGACCGGGTCTGACGACGTCGTCTTCGTCGCCGCCGATGACCCGGTCGTCGTCGACGCGACCGATGCCGTTCAGCACGGTGACCTGGCGAGGCTCGACGCGCTGCTCGACGAGCACGGATGGCTGGCCACTGCACGCTTCGGCGATCCTGACTGCCATCGAACGCTCCTGCACGCCGCGACCGACTGGCCGGGCAACTTCCCGAACGGTCCGGCAGTGGTCGACCGACTCGTCCGTGCCGGCGCCGACGTGAACGCCCACAGCACGTTCGCAGCCCACACCGAGACTGCGCTGCACTGGGCCGCGAGCAGCGACGACGTCGCCGTCCTCGATGCGTTGCTCGACGCCGGCGCCGACATCGGGGCAACCGGCGCCGTGCTCGGCGGCGGCACCGCACTGGCCGACGCATGCGGTTTCGGGAACTGGGCGGCCGCGCGCCGCCTGGTCGACCGCGGCGCGCGGACACGACTGAAGGACGCCGCTGCGCTCGGACTGATGGAACGGATCACGGCCGCGTTCGAGGCTGCCCCCGGGCCCGACCTCGACGAGATCACCCGAGCCCTCTGGAGCGCATGCCACGGCGGCCGGCTCGAAGCAGCCGTCTACCTCGCGGAACGAGGTGCCGACTTCGACTGGGTGGGATGGGACGAGCAGACGCCGCTCGACGCCGCGGAACGCGCCGGGGCCGGCGACGTGGCCGCGTGCCTGCGAGCTCGCGGCGCACGGCGGGCCGCCGAGCTGACCTGACGTCCCGGTCGCCCGGCGTCACGCGGAGGATCCGGCTCCGGCGACGGCGGGAGGCCCACCAGGACCTGGACCTCCCGCTACCGCCGGCCGTCGTGACGTCGGGGTCAGCCGCCGGCGACGTCCAGCGTGATCTCGACGCCGGTCAGCGCCTTGCTCACCGGGCAGCCGGCCTTGGCGTCCTCCGCGGCCTTGGCGAAGGTCGCGGCATCCACGCCCGCCGCGCCGCCCGAGACGTGCAGCGTGATGCCGGTGATCCGGAAGCCGCCGGCCGGGTCCGGGCCGAGGGCGACGTCGGCGGCGACGGTGAGGGAGATGTCGCTGCCCCCGGCCGCACCGAGCAACGCGGACAGCTGCATCGAGTAGCAGCTGCTGTGCGCAGCGGCGATGAGCTCCTCGGGGCTCGTCGTGCCCCCGGCGTCGTCCGCAGCCCGCTTGGGGAACGACACGTCGTAGGTGCCGACCTTCGAGCTCGTCAGCTCGACGCGGCCGGTGCCGTCCTGCAGTCCGCCGGACCACGTCGTCGTCGCGGATCGGGTGGGCATGGGGTCTCCTTCGGGGTGGACAGGATGATGGACAGGGTGCACGGGTCGTGGACAGGTGGTGCGCAGTCGTGGACAGGCAGGTACGTCGTGGACAGGCAGGTACGCAGAGCTGTCGCCCGCCTCGGGTGACGTCGGTCGGCAACGAGTCCCGGGGCCGCGGTGTTCCCGTTCGACCCGGCGGCCTGCGCTCCGGCGAGCCGAACGGCCCCGGCGTCAGCGGCGACGGCGCGGTGCCCGGCCCGCCGGCTGGCGGACCTGCGGCGCCGGGACCGCGGGCGGCGGGACGTCGAGGGTCTGGGGCTCGCTGCTGCGCAGCACCACGGACGTCCCGTGGTGGAGGATCTCGAGCGTGTGACCGTCGTCGATGAGGGTGTACGTCGCCCGGACGCCGTCGGTGTCGACGCGCAGGCAGAGGCCGCGGTGCCGGATCAGGAACTTCAGCCGGGTCAGCCCGGACGGCAGCCGCGGCGCGAAGATGAGCACCCCGTCGTGGTCGCGCATGCCGCCGAAGCCGGCGACGAGCGCCGTCCAGGCCCCGGCGAGCGAGGCGATGTGCAGCCCGTCCCGGGTGTTGTTCTCCAGGTCGTGCAGGTCCATGAAGGCGGCCTCGCACGCGTAGTCGTACGCGAGGTCGAGGCACCCGACCTCGGCCGCCAGTACGGCCTGCGTGCACGCCGACAGCGACGAGTCCCGCACCGTGACAGCCTCGTAGTAGGCGAAGTTCGCCGCCTTCTGCGCGGGGGTGAACGCGTCCCCGCGCAGCTGCATCGCGAGCACCAGGTCGGCCTGCTTGCTCACCTGCTTGCGGTACAGGTCGAAGTAGGCGTGATGGAGCATGAGCGGGTGCTCGGCGCAGGAGGCCTCGAAGTCCCACAGGGCGTGGCCGGTGAACCCGCGGGACTGCTCGTGGACGCCGAGGGCCTCGTCGAACGGCAGGACGACGGCGTCGGCGCGCTGCCGCCAGCCGGCGATCTCGACGGCGTCGACGCCGAACCGCGCGGCCGGCACCGGACGCCGCGACGCCGCGATGGCGGCAGCGCGCAGGTTCCGCTGCGCCATGAGAAGGGTGTAGATGTTGTCGTCGGAGACCGCCGAGTACTCGTCGGGCCCGGTGACGCCGTCCACGTGGAACGCGCCGTCCCGGCCCAGGTGCCCCAGGCTCGCCCACAGCCGCGCCGTCTCGACGAGCAGCTCGAGGCCCTCGGCGTCGTCGAACTCGTCGTCGCGCACGGCGTCGTGGTAGCGGATCACGGCGTCGGCGATGTCGGCGTTGATGTGGAAGGCCGCCGTCCCCGCCGGCCAGTATCCCGAGCACTCCTCACCGGTGATGGTCCGCCACGGGAAGGCCGCGCCGTCGAGCCCGAGCTGCCTGGCCCGTTCCCGGGCCTTCGGCAGCGTCTCGTGCCGCCAGCGCAGCGCGTCGACGGCCGCGTGCGGCCAGGTGTGGACCAGGACCGGCAGCACGAACGTCTCGGTGTCCCAGAAGGTGTGGCCGTCGTAGCCGTTGCCGGTGAGGCCTTTCGCCGGGATGGGCCGCTGCTCGGCGCGGACGGCGGCCTGGAACACGCCGAAGAGGGCGAACCGGACCGCCTGCTGGAGCGCCGGGTCACCCTCGACCTCGACGTCGGCGCCCGCCCAGAACTCGTCGAGGGCCCCCCGCTGGTCGCTCAGCAGCCCTGCCCAGCCGGTGTGCATGGCCCCCGTCAGGGCCGCCGCGACCTGGTCGCGCAGCGCGGGCGTCGACCGCAGCGACGACCAGCCGTAGCTGACGAGCTTGACGATGCGCAGCCGCTGGCCGGGCTCGAGGGCCGCGGTGAACGTCACCCGCGCCCAGTCCGGCTGCGCCTGGGCGTCGATGTCGACCCGCACGCCGTCCGGGGCCTCGACCAGATGGTCCATCGCGCACGCGACACCGATCCCGCTGGTGCGCGTGCGGTGCAGCAGGCTCGCCCACGTCCCCCGGACCTCGTGCTCGACGGCCTCGAACGGCGCCGCCAGGACGGCCGCGACCCGGGGGTCGCCGGTCACGGACGGCAGGTCCTCGTTCGCCACGAGCTCGGACTGGACGACGACGCGGGCCGGGGCACCCACCGGCTCGACGTCGTAGGCGATCGCGAGGATCGAGCGATGGGTCAGGGACACGAGCCGGGTCGTCGTCAGCCGGACGGTCTTGTCCGCCGGCGACGTCCACTCCGCCTCCCGGCGCAGGGTCCCCGCGCGCAGGTCCAGCACGCGCACGTGCCGGTGGAGCGTGCCGTACCGGATGTCGAACGGCTCGTCGTCGACGAGCAGCCGGACGATCTTGCCGTTGACGACGTCGACGACCGTCTGGCCCGACTCTGGGTAGCCGTACCCGGCCTCGGCGTAGGGCAGCGGCCGCTTCTCGTGGACGGAGTTCAGGTACGTACCGGGCAGCGCGTGCGGCTCGCCCTCGTCGAGGTTGCCGCGGACGCCGACGTGCCCGTTCGACAGCGCGAACACCGACTCGCTGCGCGCGAGCATGTCCAGGCGCAGCGTGGGCTCGGTGACCGTCCACGGTTCGACGGAGAAGACGTCCTCCGGCGCCCCGGCGCCGTCCCGGCCGGTGCTCACGGCGCGAGAAGGTCGGCCAGGTCGGCGACGACGACGTCCGCGCCGTGCCGGCGGAGCTCGTCCGCCTGCCCACCGCGGTCGACACCGACGACGAGCGCGAACCCGCCCGCATGCCCGGCCTCGACGCCCGCGAGGGCGTCCTCGAAGACCGCCGCGCGTCGGGCCGGGACGTCGAGCGCGGCGGCACCCGCGAGGAAGGTGTCCGGCGCGGGCTTGCCCGGCAGGTGGCGCTCGCGCGCCACGACGCCGTCGATCCGCGCGTCGAACAGGTCCGTGATACCGGTCACCGAGAGCACGTCCGCGGTGTTGGCGGACGACGACACGACGGCCGTGCGCAGCCCGGCCGCCCGGACGGCGCGCACGTACGCGACGGAGGACTCGTAGACCTCGACGCCGTCGGTGCGGATCCGGCGCAGGAGGATCTCGTTCTTGCGGTTGCCCAGGCCCGCGACGGTCCGGGCGCCCGGCGGGTCGTCGTCCTGGCCCTCGGGCAGCTCGATACCACGTGCCTCGAGGAACGTCCGGGTGCCGTCCGCACGCGGCATCCCGTCGACGTACCGGCCGTAGTCGGCATCCGCGTCGAAGGGCACGTACGCCTCGCCGTGCTCGTCGGCCCAGCCCCGGAGGAAGTCGTCGAACATCTCCTTCCAGGCGGCCGCGTGGACCGTCGCCGTCCGTGTGAGGACGCCGTCGAGGTCGAACAGGCAGGCGTCCACCCCGTCCGGCAGACCGCATCGGGTGGGCATGCTCTCAGGACAGCACGCCGCCCGGGCGGATGCGGGGCGAACGGGGACAACCGGTGGGCCCCGGCGGACGTCCGAGCGGTGTGGACGACCCCCGCGCGCGGCCGGCCCCGGTGCGCGGGCCGGCGCCCCGACGACCCCTTCGGGCGCCCCGCCGCGGCCGTCAGGTGCGGTCCGCGACCGCCCTCGTCGTCGTCACGGCCGTGGTGTGGGCAGCGGTGCGGCTCGCAGGATGGCCCGACGCGTGGCTGCCGGTGTTCCTCGCCGGGGCGGGCTGCACGGTGACGACGGCGGGCGGCGAACGGTCGATCGACGCAGCCGACGCCCGGCGGGTCACGTCCGCGCTGCTCGCCGACGCGGCCGACCCGCGGCCGGCGGGAGCGCCGCACCTCGACGCGGGCTCGGGGGACGGCTCGGCGGATCCGGTGGACCCCGCGGTCGTCGAGGCACTGCGGACCCGGGACGGCGCCCTCACGTGCCGGCTCCCCCGGGACCGGCGGGCGGCACGCGACGACCTGACCGGCCAGGACGAGGGCCCAACGCACGGCACGGCTGGCTCCTCGCCCACTGGCTCGTCGCGCACGCCGGCGACCTCGACGTCCAGACCGTCATCTTCGACGACCGCATCTGGTCGGCCTCCCGCGCCTCCTCAGGGTGGCGGCCGTACGTGCCACCGGGCGGCCCCACCACGGACGGCGTCCGCCGGCACCTCGACCACGTGCACGTCGACGTGGCGGCGGGCAGGTGAGGACCACCCGGGGCCCGCACGGCGACGGGCGACGTCCGGCCCGGATCCTTCCGCTCACCGCACCCCTATCCTGGACGAACCGCCCCTGCAAGGAGGCAGCCATGAGGCTCCGGCGGAATCTCACCCTGGTCTCGGCGGTGGCCGTCACGGCTCTCGCCACCGTCCTCACAGGAACCCTCACGAGCGTCGCACCGCCCGCCCGGGCGGCGACCCAACGCGGCTACGACATCTCGTGGCCGCAGTGCCCCGGCGGCGAGCCGATGCCGCCGGCGACGGCACAGTTCGTCGTCATCGGGCTGACCCGCGGGCTCGCCTTCACGACGAACCCGTGCGTCGCGAGCCAGCGCGCCTGGTCGGTGACGAACGACGTGCCGGCGCACGCGTACGCGATGGCGACCTACCCGACGGCCGCCCAGCTGACCCAGTACGGCGGCGCCGGTCCCTGGGGCACGGCGTCCAGCGCCGGCAAGCTTCGGAACGTCGGCTGGGCCGAGGGCAAGGCGGCCGCGACGACGCTGGACACCATCGGCTGGCACCCGCCGGTCGTCTGGGTCGACGTCGAGCCACGGACGGCGCAGCCCTGGCTGCCGGCGACGAACCGGCAGAACCTCGCACGCAACCGCTGGGTCGTCGAGGGTCTGATGCGCGCCCTCGAGCACTCCGGCTACGCGATCGGCACGTACTCCTCGCCGAACGCCTGGGCCACGGTCGTCGGCCCGTGGTGGCTGCCCGGGATCCCCGCCTGGGTCACGGTCGGGCCGCGCGGCGAGGCGGCCGCGCTCGCGGCCTGCTCGACCCCGAGCTGGTCGGGCGGGCCGGTCTTCCTCGCCCAGCACTGGGACAACGACTTCGACTACGACGTCACGTGCCCGGCGTGGAACTTCACCCCCCCGAGGCCGCCGGCACCGTCGGCGTCGAACGACGTCGACGGCGACTGGCGCGACGACCTGCTCGCGCGTGAGTCGGCGACCGGACGGCTGTGGCTCTACCGCGGCAACGGCGCGACGACCGGCACCCCGTTCCTGCCCCGCACCGTCTCGGGGGCGTCGGGGTGGAACGGCATGAACGTCATCGAGACGCCCGGCGACCTCACCGGCGACGGCCGGGTCGACCTTCTCGCCCGGGACACCGCGGGCGTTCTGTGGCTGTACCCCGGCCGGGGCGGCACCTGGGGCACCCGGATCCGGATCGGCGGCGGCTGGGAGGTCATGCGCTCGATCGCTGGCGTCGGCGACCTCACCGGCGACGGCAGGCCGGACGTCGTCGCGCGGCAGTCCTCGAACGGCACCCTCTACCTGTACCCGGGCACCGGCCGCGGCGGGTTCTCCGCCCGGCGGACCCTCGCGACGGGCTGGAGCGGCTACGACCGGGTCGTCGGCATGGGGGACGTCACGGCGAACGGCGTGCCGGACATCGTCGTCCGGGAGGCCTCGACCGGCCGGCTTTACCTGTACCGCGGTCTCGACAACGGCACCCTCGGCACGCGCGCGCTCATCGGGACGGGCTGGAACACGATGTCGCTGTTCACCGCGCCGGGGGACCTGACCTCGGACGGGATCCCCGACCTCGTCACCCGTGCGACGTCCGGCGGGGCGCTCTGGCTCTACCCCGGGCGCACGGACGGCAGCTTCGCACCCCGTCGCCAGATCGGTTCCGGCTGGCAGGTGATGAGCGCCCTGGCCTGACCTCTGTCGGCGCACTCCGTCAGGACCGCAGGACCGCCTCGGCGCGGGTGCCCGCCCACACGAGCGTGACGAGAGCCGCGACCGGGGTGAGCGTGCCGGCGACCGACCAGCCGAGCAGGAGCGGCAGCAGGAGGATCACCGCGACGAGCGGTGCCCGGACGTACCAGGCGACGAGCGCCCCCGGGCCGACGTCCCCCATCGGCGACGACCCGCCGCCCGCGACGAGCGCGAGGGGTGCGTCTCCGCGGTAGGCACTGACGAGCGCGGCGCCGACGAGCGCCGGCAACGCGACGAGCGCCATGACGCACGCGGACCCGGGGACGCCCACGAGCACCGCGAGCACGAGCGGGACACCGAGGGCGACGATCGGGACGACCGCGTGGCCGAGCGCCTGCCGCGTCGCGGCGATCGGACGGATCCGCAGCCGGCGCGGGTCGTCGGCGTCGAGCCGGGCCGCCTCGACGAGCTGCGCGACGGCGAGGTAGAGCGCGACGAGCCCGGGCACCCCGACGAGCAGCCGCTCGCCGACGGCGACCCGCTGCGCGGTCGCCCCGGCCTGCTGCGCGACGTCACCCGGTGCGGACGCCGACGCGGCGACCGGCCCGAGGGCGGCCACGAGCAGGGCCACCGCGACGCCGAGCCAGACGACGGCCCACAGCACCCGGGACGGCGCCCGCAGGAGCGCTGTGACGTCCCGCCAGGGCCCGAGGAGCAGCCGTTGCCGCGGCGGCCGCAGCCGCAGCCGGGTCGACGGCGCGTGGCCCTGCGCGGCGAGCACCGTGAGCCGGGCCCGCCGCGGCTGGAGCATCGTGATCGAGGCGCCGACGACGGCGACGGAGTCGGCCCGCGTCCGCAGCGTCCGCGCGCCGATCCGGTCGACGGCACGGTCGGCCCGCACGACGGCGCTCGAGGCGAGCGCGACGGCCAGCAGCAGCCCGATCGGCCACAGGCTCTCGACCCCGGCGGGGGCCGAGCCGGGGAGCGCGGCGACGAGCGGCTGGACCGCCCAGCCCCACGGGCCGCTCCACAGGACGACCGTCGTGAGCCACGACGCCGCACCCGACGTCGCCTGCGGGGCCACCGCCGCCAGCGTCGCCGCCGCGAGCACGACCACGGGTGCGAGCCACAACGTCTGGCCGCCGCCGCGGCGTCCCGGCCGACCCTCGCCGACAGCCTCGACGAGCAGCCCGGCCGACGTCCCCAGCACCGCGACGACCAGGCCGGCGAGCGCCCCGGCGGTCGCGACGGGACCTGCCGGGCCGCCCGCGGCGACCCGCAGGACGACCGCGGCGACGAGCCCGCCGACGGTGCCCGCACCGGCCGACACAGCCAGGGCCGTCCGCCAGCGCGGCACCAGCAGCGCACGCCGGAGGATCGGGGAGGGCAGCAGCCAGGCCGCGGTCGGGCGGTCGAGGACCGCAGGACCGCGCCACGCGCCGTCACGGACGAAGCCGACGAGGACGACCCCCACGACACCGACCACGGCCAGGGCCGCGCCGTCCGGGGTCCTGGCCGGGCCGGCCTCGTCGGGCTGCACGAGGGCGTACCAGACGTAGGGCACGACATAGACGAGCGCGACGACGAGGATCACGTAGGCCGTGTACGCCGCCCCGCCGAGGCGACGCCGGCGTTCGGCGGCACGCAGCCGGCGGACGTACGCGAGCGCGTCCGTCGTCAGCCCGGCCCAGTAGGGGTCGTCGCGCGCGGGGAGCTGCTCGTCGTCCGGCCCGGCCCCGCCGGCATCGACGTCGTCCGGCCGCTCCTGGTCGGTCACGGCACGTCCGGCAGGACGGCGGCCGGCGGTCCCTCCGCGACGACGGTCCCGTCGATGAGCAGAACGGCGCGGTCGGCGACGGCGAGCGCGAGGTCGCGATGGTGGGTGGCGAGCAGCACTGAGACGCCGTCCGACCGCTCGGCCGACAGGCGCTCCGCGAGCCGGCCGCGGGCGTCCGGGTCCAGCCGCTGCTCGGGCTCGTCGAGGACGAGGAGGTCGCGCGGCCGGACCAGCGCGGACGCCAGGAGCAGCGCCTGGTGCTGGCCGGAGGACAGCGACGACGGCAACGCGTCCGCCTTCTCGGTGAGGTGGCGGTCCGCCAGGGCCCAGTCGACCCAGGCGCCGGCCTCGTCGCCGACCCCGTGCGACACCGCGACCAGGAGCAGGTGCTCGCGGACCGTGAGGTCGGGGTAGGTCGCCGAGACGTCGCCGACGACGGCGATCCTGGCGCGGGCGTGGAGGTCCTCCTCGTCGAGCCGGCGGCCGTCGAAGGTGACCGTCCCGGACGTCGGCAGGTCGCGGCCCGCGGCGATCCGCAGGAGCGTCGACTTGCCGGACCCGTTGGGCCCCAGGAGCGCGACGACCTCTCCGGGCGCCACCTCCAGGCTCACCGGATGCAGCACGACGCGGTCGCCGTAGCTGCGGCTCACCTCGTCGAGGGTCAGGAGCGCGGCCACGTGCGAACCCTACGCGTGCCTCGCCGGCGCCTCGGCCCTGCCCGTGCGGCGGCGCGGTCGCGACCCTGCCCGGGCGCCGGCTCGATCGCTACCCTGCCCCGATGGCCTCCCGCGAGCTCGTGATCCTCGGCACGGCCTCGCAGGTCCCGACCCGGACCCGCAACCACAACGGCTACGTGCTGCGGTGGGACGGGTTCACGCTCCTGTTCGACCCCGGCGAGGGCAGCCAGCGCCAGCTCCAGCACGCGAGCGTCAGCGCGGCGTCCGTGGACCGGATCTGCCTGACTCACCTGCACGGTGACCACTGCCTCGGGCTGCCGGGCGTGCTCGCCCGCCGGACGCTCGACGACGCGGCGGAGCACGTCGTGCTGCACTTCCCGGCGGCGTCGGCGCAGGACGTGCTCATGCTGCGTCACGCGGGCGCGCCCGCGGGGCCGGTCCCCCTCGTCGAGGCCCCCGTGACCGTCGACGGCGTCCAGGCGGAGGGGCGCGTCGCGGGCAGCCGGTGGCGGCTGGTCGCGCGCGCCCTCGACCACCGGATCCCGGCGGTCGGCTACCGCCTCGAGGAACCGGACGGGTTGCGGTTCCTGCCGGAGCTGCTCGCGGCGCGGGGGGTCTCGGGGCCCGACGTCGGCCGGCTCGCGCAGTCCGGGCGGCTCGTCCTCGGCGACACCGTCGTCACCCTCGAGGACGTGACGCAGCCGCGGCGCGGCCAGTCCGTGGCCGTCGTGATGGACACCAGGGTCTGCGCCGGCGCGGTCGAGCTCGCACGCGGCTGCGACGTCCTGCTCTGCGAGAGCACCTACCTCCACGCGGATGCCGACCTCGCGCAGGCGTACGGCCACCTCACGGCCCGGCAGGCCGGCGAGGTCGCGGCGAAGGCGGGGGTCCGGCTGCTCGTCCTGACCCACTTCTCCCGCCGGTACGGCGACGACGTGGAGCAGTTCGCCGTCGAGGCGCGGCGCAGCGCCGGACCGGACGTCGACGTCGTCGCCGCACGCGACCTCGACCGGATCGCGCTGCCGTCCCGGCGGCCCTGAGTCAGGGGTGCTCGCGCAGCGCCGTCGTCACGAGCTCGACGAGCCGGGCGCCGCCGCACGCACCCGACAGGTGCTCGTTCGACCAGCTCTGGACGGCGACGACGCTCGGCACCGGCTCGCTCGGCCACTGCGCGAGGACGGGGCCGCCGGACAACCCGACGGCGACCACCGCGGGGTGGAAGAGCACCTGGCTGTCGTCGCTCTGGTCGCCGTGACCCTCGAGGTGGATCCCGGACACGGCGACCGGCTCCGCCTCGCCGGCGGTCCGGCCGCGGTAGCCGACGAGCGTCCACAGCTCGATGTTGTTCCAGTCGTCGCGGTACGCGCGGACGCCGAGCCAGCCGACCTCGTCACCGATGCGGCGGTCGAGGACGCAGACGGCGTAGTCGTAGCGCTCCTCGTGCGCCTCGATCGCGGGCGGCACGACGGCGAGCGCGTAGTGGACCGCGACCGCCTGCGCCGTGCCGTACGGGGCGACCCCGGGGGCGGCGGCCGGCGTGAAGCGCAGCCAGCCGGGCGCGGGGTCCTCGTGCCCGGGGGAGCGCCCCGCGCCGCCGCCCCACGCCACGACGTGGCTCGCGGTGAGCAGGTGCCGGGGGCCGACGAGGACGCCGCTCCCCCAGCCGCCCGGGGTGTCGACCCGGCCGACCGCGGTCCAGGGCAGGCCGCCGGCGGCGATCGGGCGCAGCACGGGCCGGTCGGACGACGTCGGGCGCGCCTCGACGACTCCGGCGCCACGCGGCGGCGCGTCGCAGACCACGGGCAGGCCCGCCGGAACGGGGGGCACCCCCGCCCAGCGCGGCGTCCACGGTCCGCCGCCGTCGTCGAGCATCGACGCCGCGCCGGGGCCCTGGCGCGGCGGCGGCAGGGCGGGCCGCAGGGAGAGCGGGACGGCGCGCGCCGCGCGCGCGCCGTCGCGCGGCGCGGGAACAGCAGCCACGGGCAGGCCGCCCCCGAGTCCGAGGCGGCGGAACAGCCGGGCGACCCAGCTCACGGCCACCTCCCGGCGCACCCCCCGCGGGTCCGTCCCGCTGCGCAGGGAATTCTCGCGCCGGCGAAGGGTGTCGGGCAAACGCCTGCCGCCGGCGCCGTCCTCCCGGTGGGCGGCGGGGTGGACGCGCTCAGGGTTCTCACGATCCGTCGGGCGCCGTCCTTAGCCGGCTCTCAGGTCGGCCCGCGAGCCTGCGGGGACCACATTCCTTCTGGAGGACGCCATGACGACCACCACCGCCCGGGCCCTCCCGGCCGCCGGACGCGGCGACGGCACGACGGCCGTCCGGACGACCGGGCTCACCAAGGCGTACGGCGGCCGCACGGTCGTCGACGCGATCGACCTGCGACTGCCGTCCGGCGTCGTGTCCGGCTTCGTCGGCCCGAACGGCGCCGGCAAGACGACGACGATCCGGATGCTCCTCGGCCTCGTCCGGCCGACGGCGGGCACGGGCACCGTGCTCGGCGAGCCGATGGAGCACCCGACCCGCTACCTCGGCCGCGTCGGCGCCCTGATCGAGGGCCCGGCGTTCACACCGGCGCTCTCGGGCCGCGACAACCTTCTCGTGCTGACCCGGGCCGGCGGCCTGCCGTCCGACCGGGTGCCGCAGGTGCTCGGTCGCGTCGGCCTCGGGGAGCGCGGGGGCGACCCGTTCCGCTCCTACAGCCTCGGGATGAAGCAGCGACTCGGGATCGCGGCGGCGCTCCTGCCCCGGCCGCGACTGCTCGTGCTCGACGAGCCGACGAACGGCCTCGACCCTGCCGGCATCGCGCAGATGCGCGAGCTCATCGCGAGCTTCCGCGACGAGGGCATGACCGTCTTCGTGTCGAGCCACCTGCTCAGCGAGGTCGAGCAGGTCGCCGACCACCTCGTCATGATCAGCAACGGGCGCCTGGTGTTCCAGGGCAGTGTCGACGCGCTGGTCCGCAGCCACAACCCGCGGATCATCGCGCGGACCGAGCTGCCGAACGACGCCGACGTCCTTGCCGACATCGCCGCCGCCCTCGACTGGCCCTCGGCCACCGGCGCGGACGGCCACGTGGTCGTCGAGCTGCCGGTCACGACGACGCTCGACGAGGCGCTCGCCCGCGCGGCCGAGCTCAACCGCCGCGCGCACGCCGTCGGCGTCGTCCTCACCCGGCTCGACGTCCAGCGCCCCACGCTCGAGGACGCGTTCTTCGAGCTCACCGGGACGGGCAGCGGCGACGTCCGCTGACGCAGGGCGCGTCCTGGCGCGCGTCCTCACCGCCCTCCAGCCTCCGACCATCCGCCCGCCTGCCGGCCCCACGGGCCGGCGTCACCCAGGAGACCTGCCATGACCGGATCCTTCCTCGCCGCGTGGACCAAGCTCCGCCGGCCGGCCCTGCTCTGGGGCACCTACGCGGCCACCGCCGCGGTCACCGCGCTCGTCACGACGCTGACGTTCGTGTTCGCCGACGATGCGAGCGCCCAGAACGGCCCGCCCACCCCCGGCCAGGGCAGCACCGTCGCGACGCTCTCCGAGGCGTCCGGCCTGCTCCAGGGCCTGACGAACGGCGTGAACATCTTCGGGATCATCGCGCTCTGCGTCGCGGCCGCCGCCTTCGCCGGTGAGTACACGACCGGGACGCTGCGCAACCTGCTCGTCCGGCAGCCGCACCGACTCCGCCTGCTCGTCGGGACGTGGGCCTCCGTCGCGACGTTCACCGTCGGTGCCGTCCTCCTCGCGACGGTCGTCGCGGCCGGGACGGCGGCCGCACTCGGCTCCGGCCAGGGCGTCGACACCGCCGCGTGGTTCACGTCCGACGGCTGGACGACGTCGCTGCGCACCGTCGGCCAGGTCGCCCTGGCGGCCGTCGGCTACGCCACGCTCGGCAGCGCGCTCGGCGTGCTGCTCCGCGCCTCGATCCCCGCGGTGGCCATCGGTTTCGGCTGGCTGTTCCTCGTCGAGACGATCATCGCCGGCACCGTCGACGGGTCGGCTCGCTGGATGCCGGGTCAGCTGCTCTCGGCGGTCGCCTCGAACGGCACCACCGAGGTGACCCTGGCGACCGCACTCGTCACCGCGGGCGGGTACCTGCTCGTCAGTGCCGGCGCGGCCGCGACGTCCTTCGTGCGCCGCGACGTCACGGCGTGACGTCCGCCGGTCCCCGCACCGCACGGCGTGCCGCGGCCGCGCCGCCACACCCGGTGCGGAGCGTCCCCGGCTCCGGCCGGTGAGGCAGGGAGGATGGCCGACATGTTGGTGCTCGTCGTCGAGGACGACCCGGCCGTCCGGGCCAGTCTCGAGCGGAGCCTGGCGTTCGAGGGGTACACCGTCGTGTCGGCGGCGGACGGCGTCGCAGGGCTCGAGGCCGTCGCCACGCACCGGCCCGACGTCGTCGTCCTCGACCTCGGGCTGCCGCGACTGGATGGTCTCGAGGTCTGCCGGCGGCTCCGCGCGGCCGGTGACGGCGTGCCCGTCCTCATGCTCACTGCGCGGGAGTCGACCGGCGACCGGGTCCGCGGGCTCGACGCCGGCGCCGACGACTACCTGCCCAAGCCGTTCGTGCTCGAGGAGCTCTTCGCCCGGCTCCGCGCGCTGCTGCGTCGGGCGGGGGCGACGGCGGCGAGCGGCCAGGTGCTCGTCGTCGACGACCTGCGGCTCGACACGGCGGCCCGCGAGGTGACCCGCGCCGGGCGGCCGATCTCGTTGACCCGTACCGAGTACGAGCTCCTCGAGCTGCTCATGCTGCGTCCCCGGCAGGTGCTCACGCGGGCGCAGATCCTCGCCGAGGTCTGGGGCTACGACTTCGACCCCGGTTCGAACACGCTCGAGGTCTACGTCGGGTACGTCCGGCGCAAGACCGAGGCCGGCGGGCTGCCGCGGCTGCTCCACACCGTCCGGGGGGTCGGGTACGTCGTGCGGCCGGCCACCGTAGGGCCGGCGTCCGGGCCGTCGCCCGAACGGTCGCCCGAGCCGTCGCCCGAGCCGTCGCCCGAGCCGTCGTCCGGGCCGGCGGGCGAGCCGGCGGCACCCGGGCAGACACCCCCGGAGACCTCGTCGTGAGGCGCCTCCCGAGGCCGCGCTCGCTCCTGGCCCGGCTGGCGCTGCGGACGGCGCTCGCCGGCTTCGGCTTCTTCGTCGTCGCGGGCGGCGCCGTCGTCGCGGTCGCCGGGCGGACGACGGCCGGCCAGGTCGAGGACCGGCTGCGATCGGTCGCCGCGACCCTCGACCAGCTTCCGTTCGAGGTCGCCGACAAGGCGACCCTCTGCCGGATCGTCACCCAGCAGGGTCCCCTCGCTGCGGCCGACCGGCGGCCCGACATCCTCATCGAGCTCGTGGCGCCGGACGGGTCGGTCTGCCGCCCGGCGGGCACGCCGTCCCTCGAGGGCGCGACGCCCACCTCTGCGCCGATCGACGTCGTCATCGGCACCGACCTGCCGCAGAAGCTGCCTCCGGGCGGTGACGCACCGATCCTGGTGCTCACCGAGGAGCTGCCCGCGGGCTGGACGGCCCGGATCGGCGGCGACCTCACGGACTTCCGCACGCTCGCCGGGCGGCTCTGGACCACACTGCTCGTCATCAGCCTGCCCGGCGCCTTCGTCGCGGCGCTGGCCGGGTTCCTGTTGACCCGCAACGGGTTGCGACCGGTCCGAAACCTCGCCGACGCCGCGGAGACGATCGCGCGGACCCAGGACCTCTCGGTCCGCATCGACGTCCCCGACGCCGGCGCCGACGACGAGATCACCCGGCTCGCAACGGCTTTCACGGCGATGACGGCCGCGCTGGCCGCGGCGGGCGCCCGGCAGTCGCAGCTCATCACCGACGCCGGGCACGAGCTGAGGACGCCGCTGACGAGCCTGCGCGCCAACGTCGAGCTGCTCGTCCGGAGCGAGCGCGCCGGTCGGGCGTTGCCACCGGAGGATCGCGAGGGGCTGCTGGACGACGTCACCGGTCAGCTCGACGAGCTGTCGCACCTCGTCTCCGAGCTCGTCGTCCTCGCCCACGACGAGCCGGCCCGGCCACGTGCCGAGGTGCGCCTCGACGAGGCGGCGGGCAGGGCGGTCCACCGCGCGCGCCGGCGTGCGGACAGGCACGTCGTCGAGGCGGCGCTCGAGCCGTGGGTCGTGCCGGACGCCGACGCCGTCTCGCTCGAACGCGCCGTCGTCAACCTGCTCGACAACGCCCTGAAGTTCTCGCCGCCCGGGTCGACGGTCCGGGTCCGGCTTGCCGGCGGGCGGCTCACGGTCGATGACGAGGGGCCGGGGATCGCAGCCGAGCACCGCAGCGACGCCTTCGAGCGGTTCTGGCGGGCCGACGCCGCGCGGGCGCTGCCCGGCAGCGGGCTCGGCCTCGCGATCGTCGCCGACGTCGCGCAGTCGCACCGTGGCCAGGCCCACGTCGAGGAGGCGCCCGGGGGCGGGACGCGCGCGGTGCTCACGGTGCCGGGGTCTGCGCCGGGGTGAGCAGGGCAGAGCCGCCCGGTGCTCCGCGCGGTCTCAGCTCTCGAACAGGCAGAACGGGTGCCCGTCGGGATCGAGCATGACCCGGACGTCGTCCTGCGGCTGGAACTCGGCGAGCGTCGCACCCTGGGCGAGGGCGTGCTCGACCCCCGCCTGCAACGACGCGACCTGGAAGTCGAGGTGGAGCTGCATCTGCTGGTCGCCCTCGGCTCCCGGCCACACCGGCGGCACGTGCTCGGTCTCGAGCTGGAACGACAGCCCGGCGCCGCCGTCGGTCGGGCGCAGCGTCACCCAGTCCGGCTCGTCCGTCGCCACCGGCCAGCCCACGAGCCGGTGATAGAAGTCGGCGAGGCGACCCGGGTCGGGCGTGCCGAGAACGGTCGAGACGAGCGTGAGCTCCGGACGGTCAGGCATGGGTCCTCCTGTTCGTGGGCGGCACGACACCCCCTGGGGGCGCCACGGACGCCCGGTTCGGGGCGCTGCGCAGCGGCGCAGAATCCTCGGTCGGTCCGTTCCGGACCACCGTGGCAGGCTGACCGGGTGAACGACACCCCCACCGCCGTGCCCGGGCTGCCCGCCGACAATCCCTTCTCGTCGCGGAGCACCCTGCCGTTCGAGCTCCCGCCGTTCGACCGGATCGACGTCTCGCACTTCCGGCCGGCCTTCGACGTGGGGATGGCCGAGCAGCGCGCCGAGGTCGAGGCGATCGCCACCTCCGCCGACGACCCGACGTTCGAGAACACCCTCGAGGCGCTCGAACGCAGCGGCCGGCTCCTCGACCGGGTCGCCGGCGTGTTCTTCAACCTGGCGTCCTCGCACTCCGTCGCCGGCCTCGACGACGTCGAGGCCCAGGTCGCACCGCTGCTCGCCGCGCACGGGGACGCCATCCGGCTCGACCCGCGGCTCTTCGCCCGGATCGCCGCGGTCCACCGCGAACGCGACGCCCTCGGTCTCGACCCCGAGCAGGTCCGCCTGCTCGACCGGTATCACACCGACTTCGTGCGGGCCGGCGCCGCGCTCGACCCGGCGAGCCAGGACCGCCTCCGCGAGACGAGCACCGAGCTCTCCGCCCTGACGGCCGAGTTCAAGCGCCGCCTCCTCGCCGACACCAACGACGCGGCGCTCCGCCTCACGGACGTCGCCGACCTCGAGGGGCTCTCGGACGGCGAGCGCGCGGCTGCACACGAGGCCGCGGCGACCCGCGGGCTCGACGGGTACCTGCTCACCCTCATCCTCCCCACCGCACAGCCCTCCCTCGCGCGCCTGCGCCGGCGCCCCGTCCGGGAACGCCTGTACACCGCGTCCGTCACGCGGGGCCTGCGCGGCAACGAGAACGACACGCGTGAGCTCCTCACCCGGATGGTCACCCTGCGGGCCGAGCGCGCCGCCCTGCTCGGCTACCCCGACCACGCCTCGTACGTGGTCGCCGACCAGACGGCGGGCACGCTCGACGCGGTGACGACGATGCTCGGCGGGCTCGTCGCACCCGCCGTCCGCAACGCCGAGACCGAGGCGGCCGAGCTGGAGGCCCTCCTCGTGGCGGACGGCGAGAGCGCCCCGCTCCAGCCGTGGGACTGGGCGTTCTACGCCGAGCAGGTGCGACGTGACCGGCTCGCGGTCGACACCGCGGCGCTGCGCCCCTACTTCGAGCTCCGCCGGCTGGTCGAGGACGGCGTGTTCTACGCCGCGAACGTGCTGTACGGCCTGCGGTTCAGCCGCCGGACCGACCTGCCGGCCTACCACCCGGACGTCGAGATCTACGACGTCGCCGGCCCGGACGGCGCCGCGGTCGGCCTGTTCGTCGCCGACTGGTACGCCCGCGACTCCAAGCGCGGCGGGGCGTGGATGAGCAACTTCGTCGACCAGTCCCAGCTGCTCGGAACCGGTCCCGTCGTCGTCATCAACCTCAACCTCCCCAAGCCACCGGCCGGGGAGCCGACGCTGCTGACGCTCGACGAGGTCCGGACGGCGTTCCACGAGTTCGGCCACGTCCTCCACGGGCTGCTGTCCGACGTCCGCTACCCGCGGCTCTCGGGCACGAGCGTCCCGCGCGACTTCGTCGAGTACCCGAGCCAGGTCAACGAGATGTGGGCCTGGGAGCCCGACGTCCTGGCTCGGTACGCCGTCCACCACGTGACCGGTGAGCCGCTCGCCCAGGACCGGGTCGACGCGCTCCTCGCCGCGCAGGTCTACGGCGAGGGCCGGGCGACGACGGAGTACCTCGCCGCCGCGCTCCTCGATCTGGAATGGCACCGGCGGGATCCGAACGACGCCCCCGTACCTGCCGACGGCGTCGAGGCGTTCGAGGCGGAAGCGTTGCAGCGCAACGGGATCGCCGTCCCACTCGTGCCGCCCCGCTATCGCAGCGCCTACTTCTCGCACATCTTCGCGGGTGGGTACAGCGCCGGCTACTACTCCTACATCTGGAGCGAGGTGCTCGACGCCGACACCGTCGAGTGGTTCCACGAGCAGGGCGGCCTGCGCCGCGAGGCCGGCGCGACGTTCGCCCGTGAGCTGCTGAGCCGCGGCGGCGCCCGCGACCCGATGGAGGCGTTCGAGGCCGTCCGCGGACGCCCACCGATCATCGCGCCGCTGCTCGCCCGCCGCGGTCTCACCTGAGCTGTCGGTGCCGGGTCGTAGCCTCCCCGCCATGGCAGCCCATCGGCAGGAGGACGGACGGATGACCCCGGCAGAGATCGTCAGCGCGGTCTGGGACCGCATCCGGGCCCGCGACTGGGGCGGCGTACGCGCCCTCCTCGCGGACGACCTCGTCGTGGAGTGGCCCGCGAGCGGCGAGCGGATGACGAGCGCCGACGCGTTCGTGGGCGTCCAGCGCGAGTACCCCGAGGGCTGGTCGATCCAGCTGCAGCGGGTCGGGGTCCTCGACGGGCAGGGGGGCGCCGGGCAGGGCTCGGACGACGTGACGGTCGTCAGCGAGGTCCAGGTCCCGCACGTCGAGCTCGGGGTGTCGGCGGTCGTGTCGCTGTGGGTCGTGCGTGGCGGTCTCGTCCAGTCGGCCCGCGAGTTCTGGGTGGACTGCGCCGCCCAGGAGCCGCCGGGGTGGCGGCTGCGGTACGCCGAGCGCTACGACGGTCGGCTCGCACCGGTGCCAGGGCTCTGAACCCGGAGCCCTGAGTGCCGCCAGTGCCGCCGGCGCCGAGCAGCGCCGGGACTCATCCCTGGAGTGCTCCCGCCCAGCGCCAGTCACCCTCGGGGCCGAGGTACTCCACGCGCTGGATCTCCTCGTCGTGCTCGCCGTCCTCGAGCGTCCACGCGAGCGCGGAGGCGTGGTCCGGGAACTCGTCCTCGGCGACGACGTCGCCCATCCCGTCGAGGAATCGGTAGCGGGTCATGGCATCACCTCGCGCGGATCCGTGACGGCTCAGCCGATGTCGTGGTCACACGGCCTCCGCAGCACGGTCATGTCGGTCCCCTGTTCCGTCGTCCTCCGCGACCGACCGAGTCCGTCAGGCGTCGCAGCCGCACCCGGTGACCAGGCTCGTTCATGAGACCACACCCCGACGACGTCGGGGAAGATCTGCAGTCCCTGGTGGACCGGTCTGCTCGATCGGGCTGCCGGCGGGGTCAGCCGATGACGTGGAGCGCCGTCTGGCGACCGTCGAGGAAGGCGCACGTCGCGCCGTCGAAGAACGCGTCCTCCTCGAGCATGACCGCGACCTCCTCGCCGTCCCACTCGGGCACGGCGACGCGGGCCTGGAGCTCGACCGAGTAGGCGGTGTCGGGCACGAGCGGGTGGTCGCCCGGACCGGGAACGCCGTCCTGGGCGTCCCACAGGCCGATCGTCGGCCCCGCGGCGTGGCCGTGGACGCCGATCGGGTGGCTGTAGACGAGCCCGTCGATCCCCTCGGCACGGGCGGCGGCGAGCGTCGACGCGAGCAGCTCGTTGCCCGTGACGCCGACGGCGAAGCGCGCCATCAGCAGGTCCTGCAGGCGGTTCGCCGCAGCCAGGCCGGTCAGGACCCCGGACGGCGGCGCGCTCTCGCCGGACCGCAGCACGTACGCGTGCTGCTGCTGGTCGGTGCACAGGCCGCGGTCGACGATGCCGAAGTCGACGTGGACGAGGTCACCGGGCTCGACGACCCTGGCTGCGTCGGCCGTCGCGACCGACGCCCTGACGGTGCCGCCGCGGCGCTGAACGGTGCACGACGGATGGAACCACGACCCGAGACCGTCGTCGTGGACCGCCTGCCGCAGCCACCACTCGACGTCCGCGGTCGTCGTGACGCCCGGCGTCAGCACCTCGGCCGACAGCGCCCGGCGCAGGTAGCCGTGTGCCCGGGCGCAGGCGACGCGCAGCGCGTCCACCTCCTCGGGCAGCCGGGTCTCGAGCCAGCCGACGGCCGCGGCCTGCGCACCGACGACGCGCTCGCGCAGCCGCCGCGGCAGGGCGGCGAGCAGCGCCTCGTGCTCGGACGCCGTGAGCCCGTCGGCGAGCGGGAACGTCGCCGACCGGTCGACCCCGATCGTCGCCGGGTCGTGCTCGTCGAGCAGGCGGGCGAGGCACGTCCACTGATCGGGCTCGGCCGTCGGGTCCCAGACGGGCGGGAAGGCCAGCCCGACGGGGTACCGCGCGACGGCGAACCTCTCGACCACCGGCGTGCCGTCCGGCCCGGCGGCCGTGCGGACGAACACGAGGACGGTCCGGCGCCGCGCCGTCGCGAGCCAGGTCGCCGGCAGCA
Source organism: Kineosporiaceae bacterium (assembly GCA_036745175.1). Taxonomy (GTDB): domain Bacteria; phylum Actinomycetota; class Actinomycetes; order Actinomycetales; family Kineosporiaceae; genus R-H-3. The sequence goes on along the minus strand of DAIOGQ010000004.1, from coordinate 20,702 downwards.
TCGTCGCGAGCACCGGATCCTCGGCGTACTCCCGCGCCACGAGCACCCACGCGTCGAGCCCGGCCCGGGCCATCACCCGCGGGACGACGACGTCGAGCCGTCTCAGCAGGAGCGTGTCGTGAGCGTGCGCAGCGGTACGCAGGTCGACGGTCACGACCGGCCCGCGGCGCCGCACCACGCGTCGAGCAGGTGGCCGTAGACCTCGACGGCCGCCTCGACCTTCACGACGTCGCACCACTCGTCGGCGACGTGGCACTGGTCCGCCTCGCCGGGACCGAGGATCACCGTCGGCACCTGCGCCCCGGCCGCGGCGCCGTCCGGCCCGAGGAGCCCGGCGAGCACGGACGCGTCGGTGAAGTACCGTGCCGGGCTCGCCGGCTCCGGGTCGAGCCCGGTCGCCGCGAGGGCCTGGGCCGCCAGCGCGAGGAGCGGGTCGCCGTCCGCGGTGCTGACCGGCGGCAGCACGACGAGATCGTCGACCCGGACGCCGTCACCGGCGAGCGACGCCACCCGCGCCCGGACGTCGTCGAGGGCGACCCCGGGCACCACCCGGACGTCGAGGAGCAACTCGGCGGCGTCCGGCACGATGTTCGGCTGCACACCCCCGTGCAGGTATCCGACGTTGGCGGTGATCGGGCCGAAGACCGGGTCCTCGGGCCAGCCGCGCTCGTCGTGGAGCGCGACGGCCGCCCGGGCCAGCCGGACGGCGGCGTTGTCACCGAGCCACGGGGCCGAGCCGTGCGCCGCCCGGCCGGCCGCGCTGAGCCGCAGCCACAGGGCTCCCTTGTGCCCGGCCAGGAGCCGGTTGCCGGTCGGCTCGGCGACGACCAGCGGACCGCCGCCGACGAGCGCTCCGGCCGGGATCTGCGCTGCGCCCGTGCAGCCGGTCTCCTCGCCCGCGGTGAGGACGACCTGGACGCCCCGGCACAGGTGCGGCCGCCGGGCGTGCCCGGCGACGGCGACGACGAGCGCCGCGACCCCGGACTTCATGTCGCTCGTGCCCCGCCCGACGAGCCGGTCGCCGTCCCGGGCCGCGGCCCACGGATCGACGGTCCAGTCGGCGACGGTCGCGGGCACCGTGTCGAGATGGCCGGTCAACGTCAGCGGACCTGCGGCGGAGCCGCCGGACCTCCCGACGAGCTGGGCCCGGCCCGCGCTCCACGTCACCAGGCCGACGTCGAGGTCGGCGTCCTCGAGGACCGACGCGCAGCGCTGCGCGGCGCGCTCCTCCGCGGCGGCGACGGTGTCGAGCCGCACGAGATCGGTCAGCAGGTCGAGGACGGCGCTCATGCGACGACAGCCTCCATCCAGGCCCGGGTGACGCGCCAGGCGAGCGTCCCCGGCCGCAGGTGGACGAAGTGGTCGGCGCCGGGCTCCACGTGCAGTGTCACGGCGTCCCCCGCGGTGCGCGCGGCGTCCGTGAACGCGAGCGACTGGGTGTGCGGCACGGCGTCGTCCGCGTCGCCGGTGACGACGAGCACCGGGACGCCGAGGGGCAGCAGCGCCGAGGGGTTCGCGGTCGCGTAGGCGAGCGGGTTGTCGGCCGGGTCGGCGCCGCCCATGAGGTCGCGGACGGCGCCCGAGCCGAGCCGGTCGTGCGCGCCGGTCACGAGGTCGCAGACCGCGGCCTGGGCGACGACGGCGTGCGGACGCAGCCGGGGGCGGGCACCGGGTGCCCCGAACGGCAGCCGGTGCCGGGCGGCGAGCCACAGCGCGAGCGCTCCGCCGGCGCTGTGCCCGACGAGGACGACGGGCAGCGCGTCGGCCAGGACGTCCGGCAGCAGGTCGCAGGCAGCGGCGACGTCCTCGAAGGTGCGCGGCCAGCCGCCGCCGCCGGACGGCCCCTCGCCGACGGCGCGGTAGTCGACGTTCCACACCGCCCAGCCGTGCGCGAGGAGGTCGTCGACGAGCAGGCCCGACAGCGTGCGGTCGTACCGCGCCCGCCAGTAGCCGCCGTGGACGAGGACGGCGACGGCCCGCGGCCGGCGTCCGACCCCGGCCGGACGCGCCGGCAGGTAGAGGTCGGCGACCTGCGCGGGATGGGGACCGTAGGGGTACGTGCGGGTCGGCACCGTGGCGCCGGCGGTCAGGCCGTCGATCCCGAACAGCGTCACGAACCCTCAGTCCCGCAACCACTCGGACGACACCGTCACGGCGGCGAGCACGTCCGGGTCGGGCTCGACGCCGATCCCCGGACCGGTCGGGACGGCGACGTGGCCGTCCTCGATGACGAACTCCCGGGTGATGTCCCGGTGGTAGTACCGCGCGGTCGCGGAGGTGTCGCCGGGCAGCGTGAACCCCGGCAGCGCGGCGAGTGCGAGGTTCGGCGCCCGGCCGATCCCGGTCTCGAGCATGCCGCCGCACCAGACGGCCTTACCGAGGTCGCGGCACACGTCGTGGATCCGCACCGACTCCAGGTACCCGCCGACCCGACCCGGCTTGATGTTGACGATCTCGCACGCGCCGGACAGGATCGCGTCCCGCGCGGCCTGCGCCGAGACGATCGACTCGTCGAGGCAGACCGGCGTCGAGATCCGTTGTGCGAGAAGGGCATGTCCCGGCACGTCCTCCTCCTCGAGCGGCTGCTCGATGAGCAGGAGGTCGTAGGCGTCGAGCTGCGCGAGGTGCTCGGTGTCGTGGCGGGTGTACGCGGTGTTGGCGTCGACCTGCAGGAGGATGTCCCCGAAGCGCTCGCGGACGGCGCGCACCGGCTCGACGTCCCAGCCCGGCTCGATCTTCAGCTTGATCCGCAGGTAGCCGGCGTCGAGGTAGCCCGCGACGGCGTCGAGCAGGGCCGGGACCGCGTCCATGATGCCGACGCTCACGCCCGTCGGGACGCGGTCCTTGACGGCGCCGAGCCGGTCGGCGATCGACCGGCCCTCGATCCGGAGCTGGGCGTCGAGCAGCGCCGTCTCGAGCGCCGCCTTCGCCATCCGGTGCCCCTTGACCCACTCGACGGCGGGCCCGAACGCCTCTGCTGCAAGGGTTCCGGCGTCCGAGAGCCCGCGCGCGGCGGGCACGAGCCAGCGCCGCAGGACGTCGCACGCCCCGTCCGCGTACTCGCTCGAGTAGGCGGGGCGCTCCATGGCGACGCACTCCGACCAGCCCTCGGCGCCGTCCGTGACGACGTGCACGAGGAAGCAGTCGTGGTCGGTCTCGACGCCGAAGGACGTCCGGAAGGGCGACACCAGGGGCAGCGCGACGCGGCGCAGCTCGACGGCCTCGAGCTTCATGACGGGGTACCTCCGGAGTCGGCTGGCGGGTGAGGAGTCGTGGGCGGTTCGAGCAGGTAGCTGCTGCGGTCGACGAAACCCGTCACCCGCCAGCCGTCGGCCAGCAGGCCGGGCAGCAGGTCGCGGTGCGCCGCCCGCCACGAGCGGGCCAGGTCGGGGTCCTCGGACCGTAGCCGCTCGACGTCCGTCGGGGTGCCGACGAGGGCGGCGGCCGCCGAGCCCGGGGCGGCGGCGGCCGAGCCGGACCCGACGACCGGCCGGCCGGCGTCGTCCTCGCGGAGCAGGACGACGGCGCCGTCCGGCGCGCCCGCCGGCGCCGGGGAGCCGGTCGCGGCCCGGACGGCGCCCGGGGAGCGCAGCGCCCAGCGGACCACGAGCCGGTCGGAGTGGTGCCCGGCGTTGATCGCGTCGGTCATCTCGCCGTAGAAGTCGTGGATGTAGCGGACCGGGAGCGCGGCGAGCTTCACCGCGTTGAAGTACGCGTTGCGGCGCACCAGCGGGTCGAAGGTCCACTGCACGGTCGAGATGCCGCGGCCGAGCGCCCAGGCCCGCTGGTGCTGCTTGAGCACGAAGCCCGCGTGCCGGCGCCGGCCCTCGGGCAGGGCCCCGGTGATGTGCGAGTGGAGGATCGTCTCGCCCTCGGACGTCAGCCCGAACAACCCGATCGAGGCGGCGACGAGGTCCGCCCCGTCCGGGCGGAGCGCGGCGCCGGCGAGGTAGCCGCACTCGAACGCGATGACGCGCAGCAGCTCCGTCGACAGGACCTGCTCCTGCGCCCGGCCCCAGATCGCGTCGAAGACCTCGGTGAGCCGCGTGTGGTCCGCGGGAGCGGCGAGCTCACGGACGGCGAGGCCTTCGCGCTCGGCGACGGCGCCGGCCGCCTGCGCGGCAGCCCGAGCCGGCTCGTCGGACTGATTCATCCTATGACCCTATCTTCGAGTCCCGTCGGTCGGGAAGGGTGACCGCACCCGCCGCAGCCCTACGGTGAGCAGGTGGATCCCGCGACCCCGCCGGCCGAGGCCCTCGTGGCCTGGGCCTGCGGGCTCGCGGCCACGGTAGGGGCAACGCCCGGGCCGGTCGACGTCCGTGCCATGACGTCGGGCGCACTCGTCGTCACCACGGGCGACGTCGTCGTCAAGGTGCACCCGGTCGACACCGACGTCCCGGCGCTCGCGGCGCGGCTCCGGCTCGCCGCCGTGCCCACGCTCGCGGAGGTCCTCGCGACGCCGCTGCGACCCGCGCCGGTCGCCGTGCCGCCCGACGTCGCCGGGCCCGGCCTGGCGGCCACCGTGTGGCCGCGGCTCGACGTCCTTGCGCCGGACGTCGTCGACGCCCCGTGGGCGCAGGCTGCCACGACGCTCGCCCGGCTGCACCGCACACCGGCCCCGAACGGCGTCCGGCTGCCGGCGCACGGCGCCCCTGACCGGCTCGCCCGCGCCGTCCGGCGGCTCGCCACGGCATCGGACCGCGCACCCGGCGACGGCAGGTCCCGGGGGGCGCGGGACGTCGTCCTGCGGGCCGGCGCGCTGGTGGTCCGGCAGGCCCGCGCTGCCGCTGCGGCCACGGCGTCGCCGACGAGAGCGGGATCGCCGTCCCGGCTCGTCCACGGCGACTGGCACCTCGGGCAGATCGGCCGCGTCCCCGGCCGCGGGCCGTCCACGCCGTGGCTGCTCCTCGACCTCGACGACGTCGGGCTCGGCGACCCGGCCTGGGACCTGGGCCGGCCGGCCGGCTTCTGGGCCGCGGGCTTGCTCGACGATGCGTCGTGGTGGGCGTTCCTGCGCGCCTACCGGTCGGCGGGTGGCCCGGGTGTGCCCGCGGGCGGGGACCCGTGGCCCGCGCTCGACCTGCCGGCCCGCGCCGAGGTCGTTGTCGCGGCCGCGCGCGCCGTCCGGATCACCGAGGGCGGCGACGACGAGGCCGAAGCCCTCGTCGCGGCCTGCGACCAGATGGTGGGGTGACGCGCCGGTAGGCACGATCCGGGAACTCGGCCGCCCGACCGCTCGTCGGCCAGGGTGGACGTCCGGGTCGTCAGGCCCGGCCACGAGGAGGTACCGATGAGCAACCCCCCGGCGTGGGGCGATCCCCCCACGCAGCCGAGCCAGTCCCCCCAGGGCCAACCGCCGCCGTACCAGCCGCCCGCCTACGAGCCGCCGGCCGAGGCCGCCGGTCTCGTGTGCCCCAAGTGCCGGGGCGCGATGCGGACCTACGAACGCAACGGCATCCACCTGGAGCAGTGCGGCTCGTGCCGGGGCATCTTCCTCGACTTCGGCGAGCTCGAGGCGCTGACCCGGCTGGAGACCCAGGTGGCCCAGCCGCCGCCGGCACCGGCCCCGCAGCCGGCCCCGCAGCCGGCCCCGCAGCCGGCGACGGTCGTCTACGCCCCGCAGCCGCAGTACGGCCCGGCCTGGGGCAGCCACGGCCACCACAAGTACCGCAAGCGCGGCCTCGGCGGGCTCTTCTTCTCGTCCTGAGCTGGGGTGTGCCGTCGAGGGCTCATGGCATCCGCGCCACACCGCAGACAGAACCCCGTCTCAAGGGGTGTTCGAGCGGCTGCGCCCGGGTTCTGGTCGCGCTGTGGCTGCCGACCCGTGCCGTACCCGGTCAAGCAGCGGGACACCGAACCAGACCCCGACGAAGACCGTCGCGAGGACGGCGGCCAGCAGGGCCGACCAGTCGCCGATGACGAGGCTCGCAGCGAGGTGGACCGACCCGACGAGTGCGAGCAGGAGCAGCGTCAGCCCGACCACGGCGTACCGATGCGTCACGGCGACCAGGTGCGCCTTGAGCCGGCGGCGGAAGACGAGCCGATGGTACATGACCGGCGCGATGAGCAGCGCCGCGGCCGTCGCGGACACGACAAGTGTCGCGACGTAGACCCCGCGCTGGGTGGGGTCGAGCTCGCGGAACCGAGGCGCGAAGGCGAGCCCCAGGAGGAACGCGAAGAGGATCTGCACGCCGGTCTGGGCGACCCGCAGCTCCTGGAGCAGCTCGAGGAAGTTGCGGTCGACGCGCTGGATCTCGCTCTCACCGCGCACGTCCGCGTTCCACTCGGCGTGCTCGACGAGCCGCCGGACCGAGGCCGTGGGCTCGCCGTCGGCCAGGCGGGTGGTTCTCGACACGGCGCTGAGGGCAGGCATGACCAACTGGATACCCGGACCGCACCCAGGCATGCCTGTGACGTCGGTCGCCACCGAGGGACCGCGCCACAGCGCAGACAGAAACCCGCCTGCGGGCCAGTTCGTGCGGCGGGGGCGCGGTTACGCATGCGCTGTGGTCAGGCCGTGAGCCCCGGCACGATCGCGACCTTCATCGACCGCGGGTCCATGCTCATGTGCATCGCCTCGTCGGCCCGGTCGAGGCCGAACTCGTGGGTGACCATCTCGTCGAACGGGTACCGGTCGGCGTAGCGCTCCAGCAGCCGCAGCGCCGGCCCGTACCCGGTGCTCGGGTGGTTGGTCAGCCCGATGAGCCGGATGTTCTTGCTGCACACGTGCCGGTTGACGTTGAGGCTCACCTCGCCGGTGTCGGCGAAGTTGCCCATCTCGAGCATCATCCCGCCGCGCTTGAGCATCTCGATGCCCTCGACGAACGATCGCGGGGTGTTCGCCATGTGCAGGACGACGTCGGCGCCGCGGCCGCGGGTCAGCTCGCGGACCCGTTCGACCCGCTCCTGCGCCGACGTCGTCGCGGCGTTCAGCGTCTCGTCGGCACCGCAGCGCCGGGCCCACGCGAGCCGGTCGTCCGAGAGGTCGGTGACGATGATCTGGCCGGCGCCCATCATGTCCGCCTTGGCGACGTGGAGCAGGCCGAGCGGCCCCGAGCCGATCACGACCACGGTGTCACCGGAGTTGAAACCCTCGAGCGCGTAGGACGAGAACTCCTTGACCTTGTCCAGGCTCGCCGTGCAGGCCATGAGCTCGGCGAGCACCGCGACCCGCGGGCCGAGCCCGCTCGGGACCTTGTAGACGAAGGTGTCCGGGCGCAGGTACATGTACTCGGCGAACCCACCGAGCAGGTGCGGCGGCTCGGCGCTCGTGAACGAGTTGCCGTAGCACTCCGAGCGCTCGCACCACACGTACCCCATGACGTGGGTGCACTCGTAGCAGCGCCCGCAGACGACGTCGGGGCACATCGTCACCCGGTCGCCGACCGCGAGCGGCCGGCCGTAGAACTCGATCCGCTCCGCGGCCCCGGGGGTGATCTCGGCGACGACCCCCACGTTCTCGTGCCCCTGGATGATCGGGAACGGGGTGTCGGTCTCGGCCGGCGTGCCGGCATACTGCTTGGTCTCGCCGGCGTACGTGTGCTTGTCGGTCCCGCAGATGCCGGACATCTCCACCTGGAGCAGCAGGGCACCGTCGTCGAGGCGCGGGTAGGGAAACGCCTGGACCTCGTACCGGCCGGGGCCTACGAGCACCGCAGCCTTCACCGCGTCGGACATGCCGGCCTCCTCGTCGCGGGCACCGCCCCGGGCGGCGCCCGTGAACCGTCCCCGGGCAACACTGCCGCCCGGCCACGTCGCTGGCTACCCTCCCGGCATGAGCGACCACACGGGCGACGACCTCCTCAGCGCCGCGGACCGGGCCGATCTCGCCCGCGCGGCCCGGCACCTGGTCCGCTACGGCGGCGGAGGTGACTTCATGCCGTTCGTCGCCGGCCGTGCCGAGGGCTCGTTCGTGTACGACCGCAACGGTCGGGCGGTCCTCGACTTCACCAGCGGGCAGATGAGCGCCGTCCTCGGGCACAGCCACCCCGCGGTCGTCGAGGTCGTCCGGGAGATGGTCGGCCGGCTGGACCACCTGTTCTCCGGGATGCTCTCCGAGCCCGTCATCGACCTCGCGCAGACCCTCGGCTCGCTCGCGCCCGGACTGGAGAAGGTGCTCCTGCTGACGACCGGCGCCGAGTCGAACGAGGCCGCGCTGAGGATGGCGCGCCTGGTCACCGGCGGCTGGGAGGTGGTCGGGTTCACCCAGTCCTGGCACGGGATGACGGGCGCCGCGGCGTCCGCGACGTACTCGGCCGGACGCCGCGGCTACGGCCCGGCGGCGGTGGGGTCGATGGCGGTCCCGGCGCCGAACGCCTACCGGCCGCGGTTCAGCCACGCCGACGGCTCGCTCGACTGGCGCACCGAGCTCGACGACGGCTTCGACCTCGTCGACCGGCAGACCGCGGGCGGGCTCGCCGCGTTCATCGCCGAGCCGATCCTGTCGTCCGGCGGCCTCCTCGACCTGCCCGAGGGCTACCTCACCGCGCTGCGGGCCAAGTGCCACGAGCGCGGCATGCTGCTCGTCCTCGACGAGGCGCAGACCGGGGTCGGCCGCACCGGGACGATGTTCGCCCACGAACGGGACGGCGCGACGCCCGACCTGCTGACCCTCTCCAAGACCCTCGGCGCCGGGCTGCCGCTCGCCGCGGTCCTCACGACGCCCGAGATCGAGGAGCGCGCGTACGAGCTCGGCTACCTCTTCTACACCACGCACGTCAGCGACCCGCTGCCCGCCGCGGTCGGCCTCGCCGTCCTCGACGTCGTCGTCCGCGAGCGGCTCGCCGACCGCGCGGTCGAGGCCGGGGCGCGGCTGCGGGCGGGACTGCTCGACCTCCAGACGCGGCACGAGTGCATCGGCGACGTCCGCGGCCGCGGCCTGCTCGTCGGCGTCGAGATCGTCGCCGACCGGACGTCGAAGAAGGCGGCCCCGGAGATCGGCGCGGCGGTGAGCCGGCGCTGCCTGGAGCTCGGTCTGTCGATGAACATCGTCCAGCTGCCGTCGATGGGCGGGGTCTTCCGGGTGGCCCCGCCGCTCACGGTGTCCGACGCCGAGCTCGACCTCGGGCTCGACATCCTCGACCGGGCGATCGCGGACGTCACGGGCGCCCTCTGAGCGACGTTCCTGCCGCGCCCACGGACCTCGAGGGCTGCCGTCAGCCGGTGACGCGGACGTCGGCGTCCCGTCGCGCCAGCTCCACGTAGGTCTGACCCGGGGCCATCACGAGCGGTCGACCGTCGGCGAGGGTGAACCGAAACGGCTCCTCCACCGCGCCCTTGGCCCACGTGCCGGTCACGTACCTGCCGCCGTGGACGTACAGGAACGGCCCGCGGGCGTCGACGATGTCGTGGACCGGCTCCGCGCCACCGGAGCCGCGGTAGATCTTCGCGGAGCGCTGCGTGGCCCGCACGACGAGGATGTTGTCGGTGGCCACCCGGGTGCCGTCGGCCAGCACGTGTGCGCCCCACGGCATGCTGCGCAGGTACCGGCCCGACGTCTCGTCGAACCGGTACGACATGTCGTAGGTGTGGCCCCGCTTCCACGGCACCCCGACCGTCCTCGCCTGCCGCCCCGCCGCCGTGCTGACCTCGGCGTCGCTCGTGGCGACGGGGAAGTAGGCCTGCTGCGGCCCCTCTCGGAACGACGTGGTCTGCCTGGCCAGCACCGTCGGATGGCACACGACGGCGCGGTCGTAGTACGTGACGCCCCGGTAGGTCCGGACCCGGGCGCGGTCGATCGAGTACGACCCCGTGCCCTTGGTCGCCAGGTAGGACAGCGAGCCCTCGACGTACCGCCGGTAGTGCTGGACGTAGTCGCGCACCCAGCCGGTCGCCCCGGTGTTGCCGATGACCGCCCCGATCGGGCCGAGCAGCGGAACGTCCACCGGACGGATCGACCGGACCGGCGCGACGCCGTCCGGCATCCGGGAGTGGAAGACCGGCATCAACCGGGTGCCGGAGTAGCCGGAGGCGTCCCGGTACCCGTCGAGCTGGACGAAGACGATGTCGGCCTGGTCCAACCCGACCTGCGGGTGCTCCCGCTCGTTGTCCGGGACCTTGACCGCCACCGCCGCATGCCCGGCGGCAGCCCCGCCCTCGATCAGCCTGCCGGTGAGCGGCCAGCGCGCCGCGGTGTCCACCGCCGAGGGCGACGCGCTGGGCGTGGCCGGGGCGGACCGAGCCGCAGTCGTCAGGGACGACGTGCCCGTCGCAGGGCTGCTCGGCGACCCGCCGGAGCATCCCTGCAGGGTCCCCGCGACCCCGAGCACGCCCAGCAGGAGCGTGCGACGGTCGAACGGGTCCATCAGGTCCCTGCCCTTCTGCTCCCGGGAGCCCGGTCGGGCCGCGGCGGGTCGCCGCGTCGATCATCCATCACTCGACGCCACCGGACGGCGACGGCCGTCCCGCGGGTCGCGACCGAACATCGCCGACCCGGGCGCGCCGCCTGGTCCTCAGCCCCGCAGGTAGGCGTCGACGAACCCGTTGCGCAGCACCCCCGTCGGGTCGAACGTCTCGACGAGCCGGCGCGCGTCGTCCAGCCGCGGGTACAACCGCCGAACGGCGTCCGGGCCGGCGGTGAAGACCTTGCCCCAGTGCGGCCGCGCGCCGAGCGGGAGCAGCCGCTCCTCGACGCGGGCGACGACCGGGAGCACCGCAGCGACGTCCGGGCGCCACGTGAGGTGCACGCCGACGGTGTCCCGGCCGTGGGCGCCGCTCAGCCACAGGTCGTCCGCGGCGATCGACCGGACCTCGCCGACGAGCAGCAGCGGGCAGATCTCGTCCTGCATCGCGCGCAGCGCCTGCAGGGCCTCGACCGCCCGCTCCCGCGCGACGAAGTACTCCGACTGGAGCTCCTCGCCCGCGCTCGGGGTGAACTCCATCCGGAAGTGGGGCAGCCGGGTGTGCCACGGCCCGGGCGTGCCACCCTGCTCGGTCGCGTGCCCGGTCGGCTCGCCGCGCAGCGGGTGTCGCGGGCCGTCGGACGGCACCGCGCCGAACAGGTCGGGCGGCGCCTGCCCGGCCGGGCCGTCGACGTCCGGCCGGCACTTCAGCCAGACCGTGTCGAGGGTGTCGCCGGTCCAGCGGGTGAACAGGCTCACGCTGTAGGCGGCCGCGAGGATCTCGTCGAGATACCCCTCGACGGCGGCGAACGGCAGGTCGTCGTAGACGCTCTGCGCGACGTCGTACGCCGGCTCGACCGCCAGGGTGACCTCGGTGACGACGCCGAGCGCGCCGAGGGCGACGACGGCGCCGGCGAACTCGGCTCCGCAGCCCGGCCCGGTACCGTCCGCCGAGAGGTCGACGACGTCACCGGCGGCCGTCACGACCCGCAGCGCCCGGACCGCCGTGGCGAGGACGCCGTTGCGGTCCCCGGAGCCGTGCGTGCCGGTCGCGCACGCCCCGGCGATCGCGATGTGCGGCAACGACCCGAGGTTGTGCAGCGCGAAGCCCTGCTCGTGCAGCCACGGCGTGACCTCGCCGTAGCGCAGCCCCGCCGACACCCGGACGAGCCGACGGTCGGCGTCCAGCTCCCGGACGACGGGCATCCTGGCCAGGCTCACGTGGTCGCCCTCGGTGTCGGCGACCGGGGAGAACGAGTGCCCGGTGCCGAGCACCCGGACCCGCCCGCCGGCGGAGCGGGCCGCGGCGAGCACGGCGCGAACGTCGTCCGTCGAGGTCGGCTCGTGGCTGCGGCGGGCGCCGAAGGTGATGTTGCCGGCCCAGTTCGTCAGCGCCACAGCCACGCCCCGACCCTACGTGCTGTCGGGCGACACCCCAAGATCACCGCCAGGCAGAAGACCTGCCCGAAAACTCGGGCAGCTCCCCTGCGTGTTGGTGATCTTGTCGGACGGCGGAGGTACGTCGTCAGCTGAAGGGCAGGGTTCGGACCTGCGAGTTCGGGATCTCGTTCGTCGTCCGGTCGAGCGGGCGGTGCCGCCGGCCGGCCGGCGGCCGGCCGGACGCACCCGTCAGGTGCTCCAGGCACCAGCGGCCGGGGACCGGGTGGCACTGCGTGCCGCCACCGCACGCTGCCAGGTAGCGCCGGCCCCCGACGATCCCGACCGCCTCGTCGATGCCGAAGAGCAACGGGATCGGCGCATCGTCGTTCGCCCGGGCCCGGTCCAGCGTCCGGGCCAGCCGGGCGGCGTCCAGCAGCACGCCGTCCACGGGGTGCTGAGCGGAATGAAGGCGACGACCCGCCCGAAGGCCTTTGCGCAGAGCAGGGCGTACGGCTCCTCGTCGCGGACGGCCTCCAGCCACAGGGAGGCGACGGCCTCGGACGGCAGGGCCAGCTGCGCGCCCGGGTCGGCGGCCAGCAGCCGGAACCACCGCCGCAGCGCCTGCGACACCTGGCTCAGGGCCGCGTCGTCGTCGACCTCGGGGTGCAGCGCCCGGAACCGGGCGACGACATCCCCGCGGACGACGTGGGCGTCGACTGCGCGCACCCGCTCCGCGGCCCTGCGCCGTCCCCAGCTCTCGCGCACCGAACCACTCTCGGACCGCGACGAGTCCGCCGCAAGAGCCCGCGCTCCCGGCTGGACTGTTCCCCCTGGCTGACCGGCCGCCCCCGGGCACCTAGGACCGGCCGGCACCGCCGTCCGGTCGCGGTCGTCAGGCGGCCGGCCGTGGGTGGAGCAGCCCTTGATGGCCGGGCGGGAGCGCGGCGCGCAGCACGCGCCACGAGACGACGAGCACGACGGTCATGAGCGGCCAGGACATCGCCACCTGGACGACGCCCAGCAGCACGGGCGTCGACGCGAGGTAGAGCGCGCCGAGGACGACGGTCCGGAGCACGAACGAGGCGGTCCACCACCAGGAGGCGCGGGCGTAGCCGCGATAGAGGTCCGGGTCCCGGCGCCAGGCTCCCCTCTGCCGGAGCGCCGACCCGGTGACGACGCCGAGCAGCGGGCGGCCCACCCACACCGAGCCGGCCCAGGCGAGCGCGCTCGCGGCGTTCGCGAGGATCCGGACCACGAAGAAGTCCTCGGGGCGGCCGGTTCGGGCCGCGATGACCGCTCCGCCGAGCACGGGCAGCAGTCCGAGGACGGCGGCGCGCACCTGGTGGCCCCGGGTGGCTCGCCAGGCGGCGACCGCGACGGCGGTCCCCACGCCGGCGGCGAGCGCCACCCACAGAGTGGTGTCCGGCGCAACCCGGTCCGCGACGAGGAGGGCGACGACGAACGCGCCCGTCGGCAGGGTCGCGTCGAGCGCGCTGCGCCGCCCGCCGAGGACGTCGAGCAGCGTGGGCGGGGCGGCCGCGAGCCGAGCCTCGCCGGGACCGGGCGCGGGGCCGGGCGAGGCAGGACCGAGGGCCTTTCGGCCCGGGAGCGTGGTGGACACGTCGTCACTGTGCGGTCGGGGCCGGGGCGGCGGGTGGGACCAACGTCTCTGCGCGGCCAGGACTCCCCTCCTCCCAGGTGTCCTTCTCGGCGTCCGCCGTTCGTCCCTAGAGTGAACCGCGCCCCTGCGCGCGGTCGCCGACCGCGGCGAGCCCGCCGCGCCGACCACAGGAGGACCCCATGCCGCAGTACGCCGCCGTCATCTACAGCGCCGACGTCGACTGGACCGCCCCCGAGCAGGCCGCCGAGATGGCCGAGTACAACGCGTTCGCGGCGGCCGCCGCGGCCGTGATCCGCGGGGGCGCCGCGCTGTACCCGACCGGCACCGCGACGACGGTCCGAGTGCGGGGCGGCAAGGGCGGGGAGGTCGTCACGAGCGACGGCCCCTACGCCGAGACCAAGGAGGTCCTCACCGGCTTCTACCTGCTCGAGTGCGCCGACCTCGACGAGGCGGTCGCCGTCGCCGCCACGATCCCGACCGCGTGGAACGGCGCCGTCGAGGTCCGTCCGGTCATCGACTTCGGGCGGTGACGGTCGGTCGGTGACCGATCATCCTGACGCCGCCGCGTGCCCGGCCGACGCAGCCCGCTCGGCCCGCGTGGCCCGCGCTGCCCTCGTCCGGCTCGTCCGCGACGAGGGCACGCGGGTGCTCGCGACCCTCATCCGCGTCACCGGGGACCTCCAGCTCGCCGAGGACTGCGTCCAGGACGCCACTGTGCGAGCCCTGGAGGCATGGCCCCGGGACGGCGTCCCCGAGGTCCCCCGCGCCTGGCTCACCGTCACCGCCCGCCGGCGCGCCGTCGACGTCGTCCGGCGGGAGCGCAACCGCACCGTCAAGGAGGCCGCGGCGATGGACGACCCGCAGCGCGTTCCCGCGCCGGATGCATGGGCCGCCGACCCGTCCGACGACCGGCCCGACGCGCTCGCCGACGACGACCTGCTGCGGCTGGTGTTCACCTGCTGCCATCCGGCGCTCGACCTCGACGTCCAGGTGGCGCTCGCGCTGCGCACCCTGTGCGGCCTGTCGACCGCAGAGGTGGCCCGGGCCCTCCTGCTGCCCGAGGCCACCGCGGCCAAGCGGCTGACCCGGGCGAAGCAGAAGATCGCCCGTGCGCGGATCCCCTACCGGGTGCCGGCGGCGCACGAGCTGCCCGACCGGGTGGCCGGTGTCGCCGCCTGCGTCTACCTGCTCTTCAACGAGGGCTACGCGGCGACCGCGGGCGACGACCCGCTGCGCGCCGACCTCACCGAGGAGGCGGTCCGGCTGGGCCGGCTGCTCGTGTCCCTCATGCCGGACGAGCCGGCACTGCTGGGGCTGCTCGCCCTCATGCTGCTCCAGGACTCGCGGCGCTCGACGCGGCTCGACGCCGGCGGCGACCTCGTGCTCCTGCGCGACCAGGACCGGACGGCGTGGGACGCGGCCCTCGTGCGGGAGGGCGTCGTCCTCGTCGGCGAGGGGTTGCGCCGGACACCGGACCGGCCGGACCCGTACGTCGTCCAGGCTGCCGTCGCCGCCTGCCACGCGCTCGCGCCAACCTACGACGCGACCGACTGGGCCGCCGTCCTCTCCTGGTACGACGTGCTGCTGACCGTCCACGACACCCCGGTCGTCCGGCTCAACCGGGCGGTCGCGCTCGGCGAGCGCGACGGACCGGCGGCGGGACTGGCCGCCGTCGACGCGCTGTCCGGGCTGGACACGTACCCGCTCTGGCACGCGAGCCGCGGGGAGCTGCTGGGCCGGCTCGGCCGCCATGACGAGTCGGCAGCGGCCCTGCGGACGGCGCTCGCCGACGCCGCGAACACCGCGACCCGCCGGCACCTCGCCCGGCGGCTCGCAGAGGTCACCTCCGCCTGACCGACGCACCGAGCCTCGACGCAGCCGTGGCCGCGCACGCGCACCGGGAGGGCGGTGCGTCCGCGACCACGGCGGTCCCGGAGCGGGCCGTCGGTCAGCCGGGGCACTCGTCGAGACAGCAGCGCCACCATCCGCGCATGGACGAACGCGGTGAACGGACCCAGGTCCGCCCCCGCGTCCCGGGACGCACCGTCCCGCGTCCGGTTCATGCGTCCAAGGACACACCCGATCCGCGGTCGGTTGCCCCTCGCGCGGGGACCATTTCGCGGCCGACCGCGGAATCGCACGACCGGCTGCCCGCTGGCCCGTCCGACGTCGAGCCCTCCGGGGTCTTGACGCCGGACCCCGGGTGGGCGGAGTGTTCGCCCACCGTCGTGCGACGCCGCCACGGTGCGGCCGCACGACGCCTGCACAGCATCGGTGCTCACCGGAGGTGGCGTCATGGTCGGACGGCGGAACGGTGCGCGGCGGCGCAGGGTGTGGCTGCCCGCGGTGGCCGCGGCGCTGGCGCTCGGCCTCGCGACCCCGACCGCCGCCTCGGCCTCGGACGACGAGCCGCGCCTGGTCGTCATGACCCGCAACCTGTACCTCGGGTCGAGCCTCGTGCCGGCGCTCACGGCGGCCGACACCGCCTCGTTCCTCGGCGCGGTCGCCCGGATCTACGGCACGGCGCAGTTCACGAACTTCCCCGCCCGCGCCCAGGCGGTCGCCGACGAGGTCGCGGCGCACCGTCCCGACCTCGTCGGGCTCCAGGAGGTCACCCGCTGGGAGACCTCCGGGCCGGGCGTCCCGCCGACCCAGGACTTCCTCGACATCCTGGTCGCCGCCCTGCGGGCGCGGGGCCTCGACTACGACGTCGCCGCGGTCGCGAGCAACGCGGACATCGGCCCGGTCCCGCTCGTCCAGCCCTGCGCGTCGACAACGGTCGGCGCGTGCCTGGTGACGCTCAAGGACCGAGACGTCGTCCTCGTCAAGGCGGACCGAAAGGGCCTCCGGTGGGGCAACCCGCGCACCGGCGCCTACCTGGCGCAGCAGACCTTCACCCCACCGGTCCCCGGTGCCGATCCGGTGTCGTTCAAGCGGGGCTGGGCGACCGTCGACGGCCGGGTGGACGGCGTCCGGTTCCACTTCGCGAACACGCACCTGGAGACCGAGGACTTCCCGGCGGTGCAGCAGGCGCAGGCCGCCGAGTTCCTCGCCGGACCAGCGCTCGGCCGCGGCGCCGACATCGCGACGGGAGACTTCAACTCCGCGGCCGACGGCAGCACGACGACGTCGTACGCCCAGCTCGTCCGGCGCTTCCGGGACGCCTGGCGGGTCAACCGCGGCGACCCGGGACTGACCTGCTGCCAGAACGAGACCCTGACCAACCCGACGTCGCAGCTGCGGTCGCGGATCGACCTCGTGCTGTCCCGCAGCGGGGCGAAGGCCGTGTCCGCGAGGGTGATCGGCGCGACCCCGTTCCAGTCGACGCCGCCGCTGTGGCCGTCCGACCACGCGGGCGTCGTCGCGACGCTGAGGCTCGACGACTGACCGGTCACGTCGCTGCCGGAGCAGGCGTCTCCCAGACGGACACGTGCTGCCGGCTCTCGTGGGTGAACGGCTCGCCCCGCCAGCCTGCCCAACGGTCGCGCAACCTCATCCCGGCGAGCTCGGCCATCAGGTCGAGCTCGGCGGGCCAGACGTAGCGGAAGGGGATCGAGCGGAACGTGCCACGGCCGTCGTCCGCGACGCTCACGTAGTTCGACGACATCGCCTGGGTCGCGACGTCGTAGACGTCGTACGCCCAGCCGGACGGCGAACACGCCGTCCACCCGGGTCGTGCCCATGTCGCCGATCGTCACCCCCACGCGGTCGCCACCGGGCCTGGCGCGCAGCCTGGCGACCGTACCGCCGGTCGCGCCGGCCGGGCGCACGGTTTTCGCGCCCGGTCGGCCCCGCCCTCACGCCGCCTGCGTGCCCTCGCCGGCGGCGACCGGCTCGAGCGCGTGCTCGAGCACCTCCGCGACGTCGTCGACGAGCCGGATCGTCAGGGCGTCCCGGACGGCGGCCGGGACGTCGTCGAGGTCCGGCTCGTTGCGTGCCGGGAGGATCACCTCGGCGAGGCCGGCCCGGTGCGCGGCGAGCAGCTTCTGCTTCACCCCGCCGATCGGCAGCACCCGTCCGGTGAGCGAGACCTCGCCCGTCATGCCGACCTCGGCCCGGACGAGCCGGCCGGTGAGCAGCGACGCGAGCGCCGTGGTCATCGTGACGCCCGCGCTCGGGCCGTCCTTGGGCACCGCCCCGGCCGGGAAGTGCACGTGGACCCGTTGTCCCGCAAGGGCCGCCGGGTCGAGCCCGAGCCGCTCGCCGTTGGCCCGCAGGTAGCCGAGCGCGATCTGCGCCGACTCCTTCATGACGTCGCCGAGCTGGCCGGTCAGCGTGAGCCCGGGCTCGCCCGGCATCGTCGCGACCTCGACGAAGAGCACGTCACCGCCCGCGCCGGTCACGGCGAGGCCGGTCGCGACACCGGGGACCGCCGTCCGCCGGGTCGCCTCCGGCTGGAAGCGGGCCCGCCCGAGGTAGGTCCGCACGTCGCCGGCGTCGACGACGACCGGACCCGCCGGGTCGGGACCTGCTGTGTCGGCATCTGGTGGGTCCGATGTCGTTGCGAGCCCGGTCGCGACCTTGCGGAGGATCCGGCCGACCGACCGCTCGAGCCCGCGGACGCCGGCCTCGCGGGTGTACGACACGGCGACCTCGCGCAGGGCCTGGTCCGTGACGGTCACGTCGTCGCTCGTGAGCCCGGACCGCTCGAGCTGGCGCGGCAGCAGGTGGTCACGGGCGATGGACAGCTTCTCGTCCTCGGTGTAGCCGTCGAGCCGGACGACCTCCATCCGGTCCAGGAGCGCCTCGGGGATCGCCTCGGCGACGTTCGCCGTCGCGAGGAAGACGACGTCCGACAGGTCGAGGTCCAGCTCGAGGTAGTGGTCGCGGAACGTGTGGTTCTGCGCCGGGTCGAGCACCTCCAGGAGCGCGGCCGCCGGGTCGCCGCGGTAGTCCGAGCCGACCTTGTCGACCTCGTCGAGGAGCACCACGGGGTTCATCGAGCCGGCCTCCTTGACGGCGCGGACGATCCGGCCCGGCAGCGCGCCGACGTACGTGCGCCGGTGGCCGCGGATCTCCGCCTCGTCCCGGATGCCGCCGAGCGCGACCCGGACGAAGCTGCGCCCGAGCGTCCGCGCGACGGACTCGCCGAGCGAGGTCTTGCCGACCCCGGGCGGTCCGACGAGGGCGAGGACGGCACCCGAGCCGCGACCGCCGACGACCTCGAGCCCGCGCGCGGCCCGGCGGGCCCGGACGGCGAGGTGCTCGACGATCCGGTCCTTCACGTCGTCGAGGCCGGTGTGGTCGGCGTCGAGGACCGTGCGCGCCGCCGTCACGTCGGTGGTGTCCGGCGTCCGCGTCGTCCACGGCAGCTCGAGGACCGTGTCGAGCCAGGTGCGGATCCAGCCGCCCTCCGGGGACGCGTCGGAGGTGCGTTCGAGCCGGTCGGCCTCACGCAGCGCCGCCTCGCGGACGGCCTCGGGCAGGTCCGCGGCCTCGACCCTGGCCCGGTAGTCGCCACCGCCGTCCGCCGCTGCGTCGCCGGTGACCTCGCCGAGCTCCTTGCGGATCGCGGCCAGCTGCTGGCGCAGCACGTACTCGCGCTGGGACCTCTCCATCCCGTCCCGGACGTCGTCACGGATCTTCTGGCTCACCTCGAGCTCGGCGAGATACGCGCGTGCCTTCCCGAGCAGCGTCGTGAGCCGCTCCTCGACGTCCGGGGTCTGGAGCAGGTGCAGCTTGTCGGCGGTGTCGAGCCAGCCGGCGTAGCCCGCGGCGTCCGCGAGCTCGGCCGGGTCGTTCATCCGCTGGACGGCGTCGTGGACCTGCCAGGCGCCGCGCTCGGTGAGGATCGACCCGAGGACCGCCTTGTACTCGGCGGCCAGCTCGCCGGCCCGGGCCGACGGCGCGGGCTCGGCGAGCACCTCGGCGTCGACCCACAGCGCCGCACCGGGGCCGACGGTGCCGCCGCCGATCCGGGCCCGGGCCGTGGCGCGCAGCACCATCGCCGGCTCGCCGGACGGCAGCCGGCCGACCTGGGTGACGTCGACGACCGTGCCCATGACGCCCGACCGACCGTCGGTGCGGGGGACGAGGAGGAGGCGCAGGGCCGCGGACGACGTTCCGCGGGCCGCGCGAGCGGCGTCGAGGGTGGCCTGGGCCGGACCCTCTAGCTCGACGGGGACGACCATCCCCGGCAGGACGACCTGGTCGTCGAGGAAGAGGACCGGAAGAGTCTGCGTGCTGCTCATAGGTCCTGCAACACTGATTACTCGATTACTAGTTCTGCGGGACGCGGTTCGCGGTTCCGCCCTCGACGAACACGGCCGGTGCCCTGCCGGGCGCGACCACCCCTGGTCAGCCGGGGCGGCGCGGGCTACGTTCGCGGCCATGGAGACGCCGCCGCGGCCGCCGCTGCCCCCGTTCACCGCGGAGACGGCGCTGCAGAAGGTGCGGGCCGCCGAAGCGGCGTGGAACACCCGCGACCCCGAGCGGGTCGCGGCGGCGTACACGTCCGACTCGGTGTGGCGCAACAGGTCGCAGTTCCTCACCGGCCGCGAGGAGATCGTCGTCTTCCTCACCCGGAAGTGGGCCACCGAGCTCGACTACGCGCTCCGCAAGGACCTGTGGGCGTTCACGGACGACCGGATCGGGGTCCGCTTCCAGTACGAGTGGCACGACGCGCAGGGTCAGTGGTGGCGCAGCTACGGCAACGAGCTGTGGGAGTTCGACGCCCTCGGCTACATGCGCCGCCGCGAGGCGAGCATCAACGACGTCGCGATCGAGGCGTCGCAGCGGCGGATCCACGGACCGCGCCCCGAGGGCGACGACTCCGCTCCCCCGCTGCGCTGACGGCCGCCGGCCCATGACGGACGCCGCCCCGCTCGCCGACCCGGGCGTCGGCCCGTCCGCGGCGCGCGCCCGCGCCCTGCGGACCTGGGTGCCCGCTCTCGACTGGGTCCGGACCTACGAGCGCCGCTGGCTGCCGCGGGACGTCGTCGCGGGCCTGGCCCTCACGACGCTGCTCGTGCCGCAGGGGATGGCGTACGCCGAGCTCGCCGGGCTGCCGCCGATCACCGGGCTCTACACGACGGTGCTCTGCCTGCTCGGGTACGCCGTGTTCGGTCCGTCGAGGGTGCTCGTCCTCGGGCCGGACTCCTCGCTCGGACCGATGATCGCGGCCGTCGTCGTCCCCATCGCGGGCGCGGACGGCGATCCGGCCCGCGCGGTGGCCCTCGCCTCGATGCTCGGGCTGCTCGTCGGCGTGACGATGGTCGCGGCGGGCGCACTGCGGCTCGGGTTCGTCGCCGACCTGCTCAGCAAGCCGACCCAGATCGGCTACATGAACGGCCTCGCGCTGACGATCCTCGTGAGCCAGCTGCCCAAGCTGTTCGGCTTCCGGGTCGAGGCCGACGGCATGG
>DAIOGQ010000003.1:0-45802 GCA_036745175.1 Kineosporiaceae bacterium | reverse complement strand
GTTGTGCGTCCCGTAGGCGGCGATGAAGTTCACCAGCGACTCGGGGTTGCGCAGCTCGTCACCGAAGTCCGCCCAGCCCTCGTAGGGCTCGAGCGCGGCGTTCTGCGTGGCGTTGTAAAACGTAGCGCGCGCTGCGTTGAGCGGCGGGATCCCGGTGTCCCGGCCACGGGCCAGGTTGAGCGCCGGGAGGTCGAGCGGCAGGCCGAGCAGATCGTCGCGGACGGCGTCCGTGACGAACTCGTCGAGCTCGTTGCCGACCTGCTTCGTCATCCCGCGGATGACCTGGCCGGCCGCCTGGTTCGGGGTCAGCACCGTGGCGCCGTCCGTGTTGAACGCCTCGGGGTCGAGGAAGGCATCGATGAGGCCGAGGGAGTTGTCACCGCCGGTCGCGGACTCCCGGTCGACCGTCTCGGTGAGCATCGAGTGCCCGAACCGGTAGACGGTGTGGGCGAACTCGGCGGTGATGGCCGAATCCGTCGAGGTGTCGTAGCCGGTGAACAGGTTCACCTCGGGCATGAGCTTGCGGGCGAACTCCTCGAACACGAGGTGCTGGTACTGCATCTCGGT
The DNA here is from genome assembly GCA_036745175.1 of Kineosporiaceae bacterium. GTDB lineage: Bacteria > Actinomycetota > Actinomycetes > Actinomycetales > Kineosporiaceae > R-H-3. The sequence goes on along the minus strand of DAIOGQ010000003.1, from coordinate 45,235 downwards.
GCCGAAGCGGGCCGCCTGGAAGACCCGGTCGCCGTTCCAGGTGAAGTCGGCAGGGTCGGCACCCGGCGCCGGCACGGCGCCTGCCGGGACGGCGAGCCACTCGTTGAGGAAGGCCACGCTGTTCCGGGACGCCGCGGTGTCGAGGACGACCCGCTTCACGTGGCCCGCGAGCCGGTTGTGCTCGGAGTGGAAGACGTGGTGGACGGCGGTGAGGCCGATGTTCTCGTTGCCGCGGCCGTCACCGGTGATGAAGTGCCTGTCGAGCAACTCGTTGTCGTAGGTGCCGGGGAGGCCGTCGTCGCTCGTGTCGTCGGGACCGCCACCGGCTCCGGCGCTGTCCGCCACCTGCGGGACCTTCGGCGTCGTCGGGTTGTTGTCGTCGTCCCACGTGCCGGGCACGGCGTGGTGGGCGATGTCGTCGAGGAAGGCGTGCCCGGTCTTCACCGAGCCCGCCGTCGGCCGGCCCTCACCGGTCCCGCCGAAGTCGGGGTCACCGGCCTCGAGCACGTTGCCGGGGAAGACGAGCTGCGCGTACCCGTTGCCCGCGTTCGTGATCTTGCCGTACTGGTCCGTGGCGATCAGCGGGACGTTGAGGATGTCCTGGTCGCTCAGCCGGATGCCGAGCAGCTCGTTGGCCTGGCGCTTGACCTCGGCCCACGTGGCCAGGCCGGGCTCGCCGGCGAACAGGGTGTCGAGGAAGTCCCCGGTCGAGACGGTCACGGCGCCGCGCCGCTCGAACTCGCGCAGGAACGCCTGGTGCGCCGGGTGCGAGGTGTACGTCTGGTTCTGGTCGACGAACGGGGTCGTCGTGTTCGTGTGCTCCTGGATGTCGTCGGCGCTCTCGTCGATGCCCGTGGCGACGTTGTCGCCGACGATCCCGTCCGGGCCGGGCTGGTTCGTCGCCCGGGTGAGGGTCATGAAGCGCCGGTCGGCCGGCAGGTCGTCGGCGCCTTCGTCGATCAAGGTGGTCGCGGGGATGTCACCGAGGATCCCGTCAGGGCCGGTGACGAGCGGGTCGGTGTCGTCCAGGGGGATGAAGACGGTGCCGGACTGGCCCTTCGTCACCAGGTCGAGGCCGTGGTCGAAGAACTGCCCGAACAGGGTGAACCACGAGTTGTACGGCGCGGACAGTCCCTCGTCCGGCGCCGTGTTCGGGATGTAGTGGAGTCCGTCCGTCGTCGAGCTGCCCGAGGGCAGGTTGCCGGCCGTCCGGGCGGCGGCCGCGGTCGCCGCGTCGTTGTCGTCGGTCTGGTCGACGATGAGGTTGCTGATGCGGCGGGGCTCCGGGTCGGCGACGCCGCCCTTCTTCTGCGTGTACGAGCTCGGAGTGTTGATACCGGCCAGGGGGAACGTGCCGGCGTCACGGAAGAGGGGGGTCGTCAGACGCGGGAAGACCTTGTCCGCAGCGCCGAAGGACTCCTGGCCGGGCTGCAGGTTGTTGAACCGGCCGTCGACGGTCCGCAGGCCGTAGGGCAGCGACGCGTCGGGCACCTGGTTCGGCCCCGGACCCAGCAGCGAGCCCCCTCCCGCATGCGCCTCGGCGATCTGGATCTGCTTCAGGAAGAAGTCCAGGTCGGTGTCGTTCAGGACCACCGCGTTCGCCGCACCTGGCGCACTCAGGATGAGTGCGGCGCAGACCGTCACTCCCAACGCTGTTCTCGTCGTTCGCCTCATCACAGCCCCTTTGACCAAGTGGACGACGCGGCGGTGCGCGTCCACGCGTGTGCGGAAGCCCCTCCGCACGGGATAGCCCGCGCGACATCGATGCCGCGCGGCGTGGACCGGCGCCCGAGGTGGCGGGACGCCGGTAGGACCCGACGGCCACGAGCCGCGGGCATGAGTTGTGGCGCCGGGTGGGCGCCCGGTCGGGTCGTGGTCGGTGGTCGGATGCAAGAGGTCCCAGTGGAACCTTTTGCGGACCAACGGGTATGGCCTCGAGCGGGTGGACTCGACACACTGACAGGTGGCACTCGGGCAGGACCTAGACCCTGATCCTGATCCTGATCCAGATCCTGCGGGACCGGCGAGCGACGCGGAAGGGGATCTCCGCAAGACCCCCCGATTTAGGGGGGTGCGGATCGGGGGGCCGGCCTAGCGCAGACAGGGGGGGCCAACCGATCACGTACCGTGATCACCGCTCGCCTACCGGCAGCGGCCGGTCGGACGACGCGAGACCGCCGTCCCGATGACAGGATGTCCGGGTCCCCAACCACCACAACCGCCGTCCGGCGCCGAGGGCACCGGGTGGTGCCGGGCCGGCAGGGACCGGACCGAGCCGAAGGGAGCAGACCGTGGCCGGCGACTCGTCGTTCGACGTCGTGAGCAAGGTCGACCGCCAGGAGGTCGACAACGCCCTCAACCAGGCGGCGAAGGAGATCTCGCAGCGCTACGACTTCAAGGGGGTCGACGCGTCCATCGTGTGGAGCGGGGACATGATCCTCATGAAGGCGAACAGCGAGGACCGCGTCAAGGCCGTGCTCGACGTGTTCGAGAACAAGCTCATCAAGCGCGGCGTCTCCCTGAAGTCGCTCGACGCCGGCGACCCCAAGGCGTCCGGCAAGGAGTACCGGCTCGAGGCAACCCTCAAGGAAGGCCTCGACCAGGAGAACGCGAAGAAGATCTCCAAGCTCATCCGCGACGCCTACCCCAAGACCGTGAAGGCGTCGATCACCGGCGACGAGCTGCGGGTCTCGAGCAAGAGCCGGGACGACCTCCAGGCCGTCATCGCGATGCTCAAGCGCGCCGACCTCGAGGTGGCGCTCCAGTTCGTCAACTACCGCTGAGATGACCCCGCCGCCGTCTGGTGACCACGGTCCCCCCGCAGCCGGATGACGACCGGGTCGGCGAGGGCCCCAAACGGCGTCATGCTCACGGCATGGACCGTTTCCGGCCACGTCCGAGGATCGAAGCGGTACCGGACACGAGCATGACGAGGGCGTGGGTCGCGGCGTCGAGCAGGCGGCCGGCAGGACGACGCGGCGGCAGCGGGGTTCCGGCGAAGGCGGCGACGAAGGCCCGCTGGGCACGGGTCTCGGGGACCGGCCGGCCGCGGGCCGTCGTGAGGACCCGCCACGCGTCGTCCGCGGCGAAACCCTCCCGGACCAGCACGGCCGCCGCCACCGTCGACGAGCGGCCGACCCCACCGCGGCAGTGCACGACGACGGACGCTCCCCGGGCGAGCCGGTCCACGACGGTCGTGGCGAGCACCCGCGCCGCCGTACCGTCCGGGACGCCGAAGTCCCGGACCGGGAGCCGGTGCAGCCGTATCCCGTTGCGCGCCAACGTGTCCGGCTCGGCGGCGAGTCCGAGCCGGGCCAGCTCGGCGTCCGGCAGCAGGCAGACCACGTCGCTGATCCCGACCGCCGCGAGCGCCGCGACGTCCGCCGTCAGCCCGTCGCCGGGGCGCGGCGCAGCCATCAGCGCCAGCCGCCCCGGCCCGGGCCGCGGCACCCAGAAGAGCTGCGGCGACGGGTGGACATCCATCCCTCATCATCCCGCGGCGCGGAACCAGGCGCCGCCGAACCGGCCACCGCCGAGAGCCACGCCGCGCCGGACCACGCCGTGCCCAACCGACACGCTGCTCAGCCGCGCAGCGCCCCCGCGCTCACGGCAGCACCGCGGCCGGCTCCTCGACGGACAGCCCCGCGGCCGCGCGCACCGACTCGACGCGGCCGTCCCGGTCGACGGCGACGTCGAGCCGCTCCCCCCCGACCTGGAGCCCCTCGACGGCGAGCGCGCCGACCGGTGACGGCCGCAGCGGCCGGACGACGAGCCGGTCGCCCGGCACGTCGGGGGCGAGCCCGAGCACGGACGACACGAGCCCGACGGCTGACGCCGCCGACCACGCCTGCGGCCGGCAGGCCGCCGGGTAGGGCACGGGAGCCGGCAGCCGGTCGCGGGCGTCGCCGCCCCAGAGCTCGGGCAGCCGGCCGTCGAACGCGGCCGACGCTGCCAGCAGGCCCTCGACGAGTCCGGCGGCCGCCTCGCCCTGTCCGGCGCGGACCAGGCCGGTGACGGCGATCGCCGTGTCGTGCGGCCACACCGCCCCGCAGTGGTAGCGCAGCGCGCCGAAACCGCCTGCGCGTGAGGACATGGTCCGAAGACCGAAGGCGTCGGACATGTCCGGGGCCGCGAGCCGGGCCGCGACGACTGCGCTCTCGTCCGCGTCGAGCAGGCCGGTGCCGAGCAGGTGCGCCATGTTGCTCGCCACGGCATCCACCCGCCGGCCCGACCCGTCCAGCGCCATCGCCGGGTACGGGCCGCGGTCGTCGACGGTCCAGAACCGTGCGCGGAACCGGCTCTCGAGGTCGGCGGCGAACGCCCGCCAGCGGTCGCCGCCCGGCAGGCCGAACGCGTCGAGCAGCGCGGCGCCGCCGCGGGCGGCCTCGTGGGCGTAGCCCTGGACCTCGGCGAGCGCGACCGGCGGCCCGGCGAGCCGGCCGTCGGCGAACCGGACGGAGTCGCCCGAGTCCTTCCAGCCCTGGTTCGCCAGCCCCAAGCCGCTGTGGTCGACGTAGGACAGGAACCCGCCGCCGGCCGCGGCCGCGGCCCGGACCCAGTCGAGCGCCGCGACGAGCGCCGGCAGGAGGCGCTCGACGTCCTGCGCCCGCAGCCCCCAGCGCCACGCGTCGTGGAGCAGGCAGACCCACAGCGGGGTCGCGTCGACCGTTCCGTAGTATACCGGCGGCAGCCGCAGCCCGCTGCCGTCGTCGAAGACGCCGCGACGCAGCTCGTGGAGGATCTTGCCGGGCTCCTCCTCGGCCTCGGGGTCGCTGCGCACCCCCTGTCGCGCGGCGAGCGTGTGCAGCGTGCCGAGGGCGAGCTCGGTGCCGAGCGGCAGCATGAGCCGGGCGGCCCAGAGACTGTCGCGGCCGAAGAGGGTGAAGAACCACGGCGCCCCGGCGGCGAGGAACGTGTCGTGCGGCCGGTCGGCGGTCGCCATCCGCAGGGACTCGAGGTCGTCCAGGGACTGCTCGAGGAGAGCCGGCAGCCGGCGGTCGTCGGCCGTGACGTCCGGCCGGTGCCAGGTCGGCGCCGGTCCGGGGGCGAGCACCGCCGCGCCGGGGTCGCGCACATCGACGACGAACCCGAGGTCCTCGGCGGAGTCCGGCGCGACGGTCAGCTCCCAGACGAGGGTGCCGGCACCGGCGTCCACGACCGCGTCCGGTGCGTGGACGGCGACCGACACCGTGCCGTCGCCCCAGCCCAACGCGGGTCGGCCGTCAGCGCCCGGCACCGGCCGGCCGGCGGACCGGACGACCGGCTCTCCCGCGGCGTCGGTGCGGCCGGCAGCGACAGCAGGCCTGACGGGTGCACCCGCGGGGCACCCCGCCTTCGCGTGCTCGAGCGTGACGAGGTCGCCGGCGAGCTCCACCCGGACGGCGAGCCGCACCGGACGGGTCGCGGACGACCGCACCGTGATCCGCTCGTCGAGCCGACCCGGGCTCACGGTGCGGTCCCGGTCGAGCCGGACGGTCGGGTCCGGGACGTCGTCCCCGAGGGCCCGGGCGAGCCCGACGAACCGGCTGCGGCCCGGTCCGTCCGCGACAGCGAGCACGGGCTCGACGGGCCTCCACGGTTGGTCCTCGGCGACGGCCGCGCCGCCGTCCGGCAGCCCGCGGACCGTGACCCGCAGCAGGCTCAGCGCCCGCACGTCGGCGTGGAAGAGCCCCTGCACGCCGCCGCCCGCGACAGCGGCGTCGAGGTCACCGTCAGGCCGCGAGAGGACGACCGTCGGCGCGGTCAGGGTGACGGTCAGGTCGTGCAGGAGCGGCTGCCGTCCCGTCGGTCGCATATGTACCTCGTTCCCGGTTCGTTACCGCCGACGCTCTTGACAGTGCAGGGGATGTTGGTCACTGTTGGACCGATTTGAACGCTCCAATGAACGTTCATATCAGCCACATCCGGACCTGGGTAGCCCTGCAGCCGGACGATCACGAGAGAGCCGGACGACCACCAGGAGGCTGTCGCGATGGTGCGGGCGACGCTCGAGAGCGTGGCACGGCATGCCGCCGTGTCGCGCCAGACGGTCTCGAACGTCCTCAACGCCCCGCATCTCGTCCACCCGTCCACCCTGGTCCGGGTGCAGGCGGCGATCGACGAGCTGAACTACCGGCCGCACCACGCCGCCCGCACGCTGAAGACCCGGCGCTCGCGGCTCGTCGGCGCCCGGATCGAGCCCCGGCGCGACGGCGTCGCGGGCGCGGTCCTCGACCGGTTCCTGCAGTCGCTCACGGCCCGCGCCCAGGAGGTCGGCCACCGGATCCTGCTCTTCACGGCGACCGACGACGACCACGAGTGCCGGCTCTACGACGAGCTCCTCGGCGACCACGACCTCGACGCGTTCGTCCTCACCGGCACCCACGCCGACGACCGCCGGACGGCATGGCTCGCCGAGCGCGACGTGCCGTTCGTGACCTTCGGCCGGCCGTGGGGAGCCCGGTCCGGCGCTGCTGACCGGCACGGCTGGGTCGACGTCGACGGCGCGGAGGGCACCCGCGCCGCGACCCGGCACCTGCTGGAGACAGGGCATCGCCGGATCGCCTTCCTCGGCTGGCCCGAGGGCTCTGAGGTCGGTGACGACCGGCGCAGCGGCTGGGCCGACCTCGCCGCCGCGGCCGGGCTCGCCGTCCCGCCCGGCTACGACGCGGCGGTGCCGGACGGCGTCGACACCGGGCGGGCTGCGGCGGCGGCGATGCTCGACCTGCCGACCCCGCCGACCGCGATCGTCTGCACGAGCGACTCGGTCGGCCTCGGGGCCTGGACCGAGGTCACCGCGCGGGGGCTGCGACCCGGCGCGGACGTCGCCGTCATCGGCTTCGACGACTCCGCCACCGCGGCGGTCGTCGGGCTGAGCAGCGTCGCGCAGCCGCTCGACGATGCGGCCTCGGCGTGCCTGCGGCTGCTCCAGGGCGTCGTGACGGCGGTCGAGCCACCACCCGGACCGCCCGACCCCGTCCTGCTGACCCCGCGGCTCGTCGTCCGCGCCAGCGGCTGAGCCACAGACAGGACCCGCCCACCTCGGCCCCGCTCGACCCGAACCGGAACCGCCCACGCCGTCGGCTCCCACCCCACCGACGACCCGAAGAAGGAGATTTGTGATGGTTGCTCACCGTACGCGATGGAGCGTCGGCATCGCCGCGCTGCTCTCGCTCGGCCTTGCCGCCTGCGGTGGCAGCGGTTTCGACGAGGGCGCGGACGGCGGCACGCAGGCGTCGTCGTCAGGCCCTGCCTCGATCAGCGTCCTCATCGCGAGCAGCGGCGACGCCGAGACGAAGGCGGTGACGGACGCCGCGAACGCGTGGGCCTCGTCGTCCGGCAACAAGGCCACCGTGACCCAGGCGCAGGACATGGCCCAGCAGCTCGGACAGGGCTTCGCGTCGGGCAACCCGCCGGACGTCTTCTACGTCGACGCCGGCCGGTTCGCGACCTACGCGAGCGCGGGCAGCCTCGAGCCGTACGGCGACGCCTTCGGCGAGAAGGACGACTTCTACGAGAACCTGCGGCAGTCGTTCACCTACCAGGGCAAGCTCTACTGCATCCCGAAGGACTTCTCGACGCTCGCGCTCCAGATCAACACGGACGCGTGGACGAAGGCCGGCCTGACCGACGCCGACATCCCGACGACGTGGGACGGGCTCTCCGCCGTCGCGAAGAAGCTGACCACCGGCGACCAGGTGGGCCTGGCCCTCGGCGACACCCGGGACCGGATCGGTGCCTTCATGGTGCAGGCCGGCGGGTGGGTGACCAACAAGGACGGCACCCAGGTCACCGCGGACTCCCCGCAGAACCTCGAGGCGCTGAAGTTCGTGCAGTCGCTGCTCGCGAGCGGAACGACGAAGTACCCCAAGCAGCTCGACTCCGGCTGGTCGGGCGAGGCCTTCGGCAAGAAGAAGGCCGCGATGACGATCGAGGGCAACTGGATCTCGGGCGCCATGAAGAACGACTTCCCAGACGTGAAGTACACCGTCGCCCCGCTGCCCGCCGGTCCGGCCGGCCAGGGCACGCTCGCCTTCACCCAGTGCTGGGGGATCGCGGCGAAGAGCGCGAACAAGGCGGCGGCGGTGGACTTCGTCACGGCGATGACGACGAAGGACGCGCAGCTCGGGTTCGCGAAGGCGTTCGGCGTCATGCCCTCCCGGCAGTCCGCGCAGGCGGACTACATCGCGCAGTTCCCGCAGGACAAGGCCTTCATCGAGGGCGCGGCCTTCGCCCAGGGCCCGGTGAACGCGCCGAAGATCGACCAGGTGCTCGCCGACTTCGACACCGGCCTGCAGGGACTGCCCAAGGGTGACCCGGCGAAGATCCTGGAGCGGCTCCAGGCGAACGCGTCGTCGGTCGTCGGTCAGTGACGCCGCCATGACCACACCGACTCCCGGGGCCGGTCCCGGACCGGGCTCGGTGGCGACACCGGTCCTCGCCACCGAGCCCGAGGCGTCCCCCGTCCCGCCGTCCCAGCGGCGCGGGCGGGGGCGCCCCCCGGGCGGTGGCATCCGCGGCCGGGAGGGCGTTGCCGGCTGGCTGTTCGTGGCGCCGGTCCTGCTGGTCCTGGGCCTGTTCCTCGTCGTGCCGATCGTCATGGCGCTGTGGGTGAGCCTGTCGGACTGGGGCGGCCAGGGCAGCCCGTTCTCCTCGGACGTCGGCTTCGTCGGCCTCGACAACTACTCGACGCTGACGGCCGAGCAGGGGCTCGCGCAGAGCGACTTCATGACGAGCCTGCGCAACAACGCGTACTACGTGCTCTTCGTCGTCCCGCTGCAGACCGTGCTCGCGCTCTCGCTCGCGCTCGTGCTCAACGGGAAGCGGTTGAAGGGCAAGGGGTTCTTCCGCACTGCGTACTACTTCCCGTCGGTGACGAGCTCGGTGGCGATCTCGGTCGTCTTCCTGTTCATCTTCTCCTCGAGCGGGGTCGTCAACTCGCTCCTGGCCAAGATCGGCGTGAGCGGCCCGGCGTGGTTCGCCGACCCGCGCGGTGTCATCCACATCCTGCTCGGGCTCGTCGGAGTGGACACGGACGCGCCCCCCGCCGCCCTCGTCGACACCACCGTGGGCGGGCTTGAGGTGTGGGAGTGGCTCTCCGGGCCGAGCGTCGCGATGTGCGCGATCATCGCGCTCGTCATCTGGACGACGGCCGGCACGTTCATGCTCATGTTCATGGCTGCCCTGCAGGACATCCCCGTCGAGGTCGAGGAGGCCGCGGAGATCGACGGCGCCGGGCGCTGGCAGCGCTTCCGCTACGTCACGCTGCCGATGCTCAAGCCGACGCTCTTCCTCGTGCTGACCCTCGGGCTCATCGGCACCTGGCAGGTGTTCGACCAGATCTACGTGATGAGCAAGGGCGCGCCGGGCAAGACGACGCTGACACCGGCGTTCCTGTCCTACCAGACGTCGTTCAACAACAACGAGTGGGGCCAGGGCAGCGCCATCGCGTTCATCCTCTTCGCGATCATCGTCGGCATGACGCTGGTGCAGCGGTTCGTGCTGCGCGACAAGGACGACGCGCGGGAGAAAGCCGCGCAGCGACGGGCGACGAAGGCGGCCCGGTCCGGGGCGGGCCCGACCACGGAGGTGTCCGGATGACGACCACCACGGAACGGACGGCGACTCCGCCGCCGGCGGCGGCCAGCCCGGGCGTCCAGCCGCTGCGGCGCAAGGGTGGCGTCGGACGGGTGCTCGGCTACACCGTGCTCGTCGTCTTCGCGCTCATCTACATCTACCCGTTCCTCATCCAGCTCGCGACGAGCTTCAAGACCGAGGCGGACTCCACGGCCAGCCCGCTGTCGCTGTGGCCGGACCCGTTCACCACGGCGGCCTTCAGCCGGCTCGCGGAGGCCGACTATCCGCGCTGGTTCATGAACTCGTTCGTCGTGGCGGTCGTCGTCACCGCGGGCCGGGTCTTCTTCGACTCCCTCGCCGGCTATGCCCTGGCCCGGCTGCGGTTCCGCGGCCGGGGGGCGGTGTTCGCCGCGGTCATCGCCGTGATGGCCGTGCCCGGCGTCGTGCTGCTGATCCCGAAGTTCCTCGTACTCAACACCTTCGGCATGTACGACTCGTACTCGGGGATGATCGTGCCGCTGCTCGCCGACGCGGCCGGCGTCTTCATCATGAAGCAGTTCTTCGAGTCGGTTCCGGTGAGCGTCGAGGAGGCGGCCCGGATCGACGGCGCGGGCACCTTCCGGATCTTCTGGTCGGTCGTCCTGCCGATGGCGAGGCCCGCCCTCATCACGCTGACGATCCTGTCGTTCCAGGGCTCGTGGAACGAGCTGCCGCACTTCATCGTGTCGCGGCAGAGCCCTGAGCTGAACACGCTGACGACCGGGGTCGCGTCACTCGTCTCCGGCCAGCTCGGGTCGGGCAACCAGTACCCGATCAAGCTCGCGGCCGCGCTGCTCATGACGATCCCCGTCGCGCTGGTGTTCTTCGCCTTCCAGCGCTACTTCGTCCGTGGCGGCACCGAGGGCGCCGTCAAGGGTTAGGGGGTCGGCCGCACCACGGGAACGCCGGGTTTCTGCCGTGGCCCGTCGTCCGCCATGATGGCCTGATGGCGACGACGGTCTCGGCGCTCCTCGGCGCCGCCCTCCACGACCTGCGGTTCGAGCCCACCGCCAAGCGGGTGCGTGCCTACCTCGGCGACGACCTCGTCGCAGACTCCTCGGCTGCCGTCCTCGTGTGGGAACCTCGCCGCGTCGTCCCCGCGTACGCGGTGCCACGGGCCGACGTCCACGCCGACCTCGCGGCGGCCGCCGAATCATCCGGCGACGCCCCGCCCGGCGACGGCCCGGTCTTCCCCTTCGTACCGTTCAGCGTCCATACGACGCCCGGGACCGCGCACGACGTCCGGACGGCCTCCGGCACGGCCACCGCCGCCGCCTTCACGCCGGACGACCCCGACCTCGCCGGCCACGTCGTCCTCGACGGCGACGCCTTCGGCTGGCTCGAGGAGGACGACGAGATCCACGGCCATCCGCGCGACCCGTTCCACCGGGTCGACGTCCGGCGCAGCACCCGCGAGGTCACGGTCCGGGTCGGCGGCGCCGTGGTCGCCCGGTCGACGCACCCGCTCGTGGTCTTCGAGACGAGCATCCCGCCGCGCTACTACCTGCCCCGCGAGGACGTCCTCGTCGACCTCACGCCGACACCGACGACGTCCTCGTGCCCTTACAAAGGAACGGCGTCGTACTGGTCCGTGCCGGCCCCGGACGGCTCCGCCACCGAGGTCGCCTGGAGCTATGAGGCGCCGCTGCCGGACGCCGTCGCGATCGCGGGCGCCGTCGCCTTCTACCCCGACCGGGCGGACGTCGTCGTCGGCGGGATGTAACGCCGGGAGCCACCGGCCGGACACACCGGGCACCACGCCCGCACCCCGCGGGCCCGCCCCCCGGGAGTGCCCCGATGCCCATCCCTGCGCGACCGCCCGCCGCACCCCGCCGGACCGCCCTCGGTCGCCGGACCGCCGTCGCCCTTGCCCTCGCCGCTACGGGTGTGACGTCGGCCCCGTTCGCCGGACCCGCGACCGCGTCCGGACGCACGGTCTTCGTCCCCGGCGTCTCGGTGTCCGCCGACGGCGACACCGCGACCTTCCCGCTGCGCACCGGGCGCACCGCCGACGGCCGCAGCGTCGACTTCGTCGTCGTCGAGGCGTCCGACTCGGCCGCCGCGGACCGTTGGGGCGTCGGCGTCGTCAACAAGCTCGCGAACGCGGGCTCCGGCGCCGTCCAGCGCGTCACGCTCGACGCCGGCACCGTCGTCTTCGCGGGCACGGTCGACTTCTCCCCCGTCCGGGACGTCGCGGGCACGCCCGGCACGGGGTTCCCGCCGGTCCGCGCGGTTCCCGGCTCGGTCGGCGACGCGCAGTACAGCCCGCTCGTGCGGCTGCCCGACGGCTCGGTGCTCAACGCGCCGCAGATCGGCAACGTGACGGGGCTGCACGACAAGGTCGTCTCGGTCGACCGCGCCCGGCGCACCGTGACGCTCGCGCTCACCGACGGCTTCTCGCGCGGGGACGCCGTCGTCTACCTCTCCACCGACGCGAGTGCGGCGGGCCCCGCGGCCCTCGAGGGCGCCACCCTCGCGCCCAGGCTCGACGCGGCCCCGTCCCCGGGCGACGACACCAGCGCGTCGGCGCGGGCTTCGCTCGCGGCGTTCGTCAACGGCCCGACCGGGTCCTCGCAGACACGCCAGGGCATCAACAGCGCGCTGCTCGGCGAGGGGGACCCGCTCAACGTGCTCGCCTGGCGTCCCGGCCAGGGCCGGTACTCCCCGCTCTGGGACGTCCACCTCACCGCCTGGAAGGCCGGCGCGACGCCGGTCCGGGTGACCCGGTTCGCCGACGTCGAGGACCTCGCCGAGGCCGGTCGGGTCACGGCACCCGACGGCAGCGCGTGGGGGCCCAGCGACGTCGCGGTCAACTGCCCGATCATCGCGACGGCCTGACGGCCGCCCCGTGCTGACGGCCTGCCGGCCGACCGGCCACCAGGCGCCGTCGGCGCCCGTGTCGCGCCGGGGCACCGTCCTGGTCCAGAATGCGCCGGTGGTCACGACGACGGGCATCGACGACGCGACGCTCGTCGCCGCCCTGCGGCGCGGCGACGAGCGCGCCTTCGCCGACGTCGTCGAGCGGTTCCATCCGACCCTGCGCCGGGTGGCCCGCGGCTACGTCCGGACCGACGAGGCGGTCTCCGACGTCGTCCAGGAGACCTGGATCGCCGTCCTGCGCGGTCTCGACAGGTTCGAGGGCCGCTCCGCGCTGAGGACATGGGTCGTGTCGATACTCATGAACGTCGCCCGCAGCCACGCCGTCAAGGAGGCGCGGACCGTGCCCTTCGCCTCGCTGTCGCCCGACGACGCGGACGGCACTCCGTTCGACACCGACCGGTTCCAGGGCCCGGACGGCGCGGACCCCGGCCACTGGTCGACGCCTCCCACGTCGTGGGTCGAGGACCCCGAGACCGCCCTCCTCGCCGGTGAGACCCGCGACGTCGTCGGCCGGGCGGTCGCGGCGCTGCCGCAGAGCCAGCGGGCCGTCATCACCTTGCGGGACGTCGACGGCTGGACGAGCGCCGAGGTCTGCGCGGCACTGGGACTGAGCGAGGGCAACCAGCGGGTCCTGCTCCATCGGGCCCGCGCCAAGGTGCGCAGGGCTCTCGACGCGCATCTGGCTCCGGAGAAGGGGGAAGGACGGCCGTGACCGACCGCGTGGAGGAAGACCTGCCCTGCGCCGTCGTCGTCGAGCTCATCACCGACTACCTCGACGACGCCCTGCCCGCGGACCAGCGGTCGCGGCTCGATGCGCACCTTGCCGAGTGCGACGGCTGCTCGACGGCGCTCGACCAGTTCGCGACGACGGTCCGGCTCACCGGCCGCCTCGCGGTGCAGGACGTCGACCGGCTCGACGACGCGACCCGGGAGAACCTGCTCGGGGCGTTCCGGGCCTGGGTCGAGCAGCGACCGGGCCCGACCGCGGGCTGATCCGGTCGGACCGCGCCGGCCCGTCAGCCCTGTCAGCCTTGTGAGTCCGTGGGCCCGTCAGCCTCCGGCGTCAGCCGTCACTCCTCAGCCCTTCGGCCGTCAGCCGTCACTCCTCAGCCCTTCGGCCGTCAGCCGTCAACGGCGGAAGAACAGCGGCACGATGAAGTTGCCGACGACACCGACGGCGACGAGCGCGTAGAACGCGGCCATGACCGGCGTCGCCGGCCAGCCGACGGCGCGGGTCAGCGCGCGGAAACCGGTCGGTGACCACAGCGCCTCCTCGGGCCGGGGCACCGTCCCGCGGTTGAGGAAGAAGCCGGCGACCCCGATCCCGACGAAGCCGACGGTCACGGCGACGAGGTACGGCGGTCTGGTGAAGCCCCACACGAAGAGGTCGACGGCCGCGACCGCGAACCCGCCCGAGAACAGGAACAGCCCTGCGAGGACGCCGAACGACCGACCCCGCTCGAGCGGGACGGGTTCAGGGGTCGCCCCGCGGCCGGGCGGGCCGCCGCGGCCCGGTCGTGCGCGGTCCGGGCGGGCGGACGCCCTGCCCGCGGCGGGGCGTCGGGCGGCCGGCTTGGGGCGACGTCCTGGGCGGCTCACGGGACCGAAGGTACCTGCTCGGCCCGGCTCAGCGCCGGTAGCCGGCCATCGCCTCGAGCCGGGCGATCCGTTCGGGCATCGGCGGGTGGGTGGAGAACACCCGGGCCGCGCCCCCGCCGCGGAACGGGTTGGCGATCATCATGTGGCTGGCGTTGACGAGCCGCCGCTCCGGCGGCAGCGGCAGCTGCCGGGTCCCGGCCTCGAGCTTGCGCAGCGCGCTCGCCAGCGCCAGCGGGTCGCCGGTGAGCCGGGCGCCGTCCTCGTCGGCGTCGTACTCACGGGTGCGGCTGATGGCCATCTGGACGACGCCCGCCGCAAGCGGGCCGAGGATCATGAGCCCGATGAGGACGACCGGGTTCGGCCGCTCCTCGTCGTCGCCGCCGCCGAAGAACAGCCCGAACTGGGCGATGAACGTGATCGCGCTCGCCAGCGCACCGGCGACGGACGCCGTCAGGATGTCACGGTTGTAGACGTGCATGAGCTCGTGCCCGAGGACGCCCCGCAGCTCGCGCTCGTCGAGCAGGCCCAGGATGCCCTCGGTGCAGCAGACCGCGGCGTTGCGCGGGTTGCGACCGGTCGCGAACGCGTTCGGGGCGTTCGTCGGCGACACGTACAGCCGCGGCATCGGCTGCCGTGCGGCGGTCGACAGCTCGCGGACGATCCGGTACATCGCCGGTTGCTCCGCCTCGCTCACCGGGCGCGCGCGCATTGCCCTGAGGGCGAGCTTGTCGCTGTTCCAGTAGCCGAAGGCGTTCATCGCCAGGGCCAGGAACAGCCCGATGAACAGGCCGGTGCGGCCGAGGAGGACGTTGCCGACGACGACGAGGAACGCCGACAGCCCCCCGAGCAGGAGTGCGGTCTTCAGCCCGTTGAAGTGACGGTGGCCCATGGCCGGTTCGTGCTCCTCTCGTGACGGTCCCTCAGCGACAACGTGCCCCCGCCCGGTGCCGTTCCCGCCGCCGAGGCCTCCCAGCGACCTCCCAGCGAACTCCCAGACACTCACCCTTCGATCGACGTCCTCTGGTGGCGAAGGGGCCTTACGCGGGCCGTCATTCGGCCCCTTCGCCACCAGAGGACGGCTCATGCGGCGAGGACGGCCCGGGGGGGGGGGGCCGGGGGGGGGGGGGGGGGGGGGGGGGGGGGGGGGGCGGCGGGGGGGGGTCAGCGGAGCGCGGTCGGGACCAGGCCGGCGACGACCTGCGGCAGCACGGAGAACGCGACGCACAGCGTGGCGGAGATCCCCAGCGCCAGGCCCTCGGCCGGGCGCAGCCGCCAGGTCGGCGGGGTCTCGTCCGGGGTGACGACGAGGATCGCCGCCCAGCGCAGGTAGTAGGCCACCCCGAGCGCGACGTTCGCCGCGGCGACGACCGCCAGCCACCAGACGCCCGCGTCGACGAGCGGCCGGACCGCGACGACCTTCGCGACGAGGCCGACGACACCCGGCGGCAGCCCGGCCAGGCAGAGCAGGGCGAACCCGAGGACCGCCGCCGCGACCGGCTCCCGGCGGGCCAGCCCGCGGTACGCCTCCAGGGTGTGGTCCTCGCCGGCCCGGTGGTGCCGCGCGACGAGGATGACGACGGCGAACGCCGCGAGGCTCGCCACGGAGTACGCCACGAGGTAGCCGACGGACGCCGACACCGCCTGCCGCGCGTCGCCGGGCGTCCCGGACGCGACGGCGGCCAGCGGCATCAGCACCCAGCCGGCCTGCGCGACGGTCGACCACGCGAGCAGCCGGACGGCGACCCGTTGCCGCAGCGCGACGAGGTTGCCGACCGTCAGCGTCAGCGCGACGAGCACGGCGAGGACCGGGGCCCACGCGTCGCCGAGGGCCGGCAGCCCGACCCCGAGCAGGACCACCACGGCCGCCAGGCCCGCGGCCTTCGAGACGACGGCGAGGAACGCCGCGACCGGCAGCGGCGCGCCCGCGTAGGTGTCCGGCGTCCACAGGTGGAACGGCACTGCGGACAGCTTGAACGCGACGCCGGCGAGCGCCAGCAGCGTGCCCAGGACGGCGACGGCGCGCACGGAGTCCGGCAGCGAGGGGTCGCCGACGGCGGCTGCGACCCGGTCGAGGTGGAGCGACCCGCTCGCGAGCACGAGCAGCGCGGCCCCGAGCAGGAGGAGCCCGAGGGACGCCACCGCGGTGAGCAGCAGGGTCACCGCGGCCTGGGCGCCCTGGGCGTCGCGGCGCAGCGCGACCAGGCCGACGACGGGCAGCGAGGCGGTCTCGAAGGCGACGACGACGGTCGCGAGGTCGCGGGCCCCGGCGAGCACGACAGCGCCGGTCACGGTCGACAGCAGCAGCAGGTGGTGGACGCTGCGGTCGCGCGCGCCCGGTCCGTCGAGGGCGAGCAGGAGGCAGACGACCGCGGCTCCGACGACGAGGGCCTGCAGCGTCAGCGTGAGCGGCGAGACGACGAAGGAACACGACCTCAGCACGAGGTCGGCGCCCGGGACGCAGACGGTCGACCGCACGCCGGGGGCGCCGCCCACCGGGCCGACGTCGCGACCGGTGCTCGCGACGGCGAGCACGCCGACGAGCAGACCCGAGACCGCGAGACCGCCGAGCGCGACGGCGTCCTGGACCCGCCGCAGCCTGTCCGAGACCGGCGCGAACGCGTCGACGAGGAGCAGGACGAGGAGCGCCGCGAGCGGTGCGATCGCGGGCCCGAGGGCCCACCCGTCGACGGACTGGACGCGGTCGATCACCCGGCCACCCCCGCGAGCACCAGCAGAGTCCGGACGGCGGGTCCGGTGACGTCGAGGAGCAGCCACGGCAGAAGGCCGAGCACGAGGGTCGCGACGACGAGGGGCGCGGTGACGGCGATCTCGTGCACCGTCACGTCGCCCATCGTCACCGTGCCCATCGGGCCGCCCGACCAGCGCGGCTCCCGCGGCCCGTGCCACAGCAGGTAGAGCACGCGGAGCAGGTACGCCGCGGCCAGCGCCGTCCCGACCGCGGCGAGCACGGCGAGCGGCCGGGCGAGCGGGCCGAGCGCACCGGCCCCGCCGGCGTCCCAGGCCCCGGCGATCGCGAGCAGCTCGCCCCAGAACCCGGCGAGCCCCGGCAGCCCGAGCCCGGCGATCGCCCCGAAGGCCAGGAGCCAGCCGAGCCGCGGCAGCCGGTCGCGCAGACCGGGACCGAGGAGCAGCAGGTCCGTCGTGTGGTGCCGGTCCTTCACCGCGCCCGCGACGAGGAAGAGCAGGCCGGTGATGAGCCCGTGGGCGACGTTCGCGAAGAGCGCGCCCTGCAGGCCCTCGGGGGTCATCGAGGCGACCCCGAGAAGGACGAACCCCATGTGCGCGACCGACGAGAACGCGACGAGCCGTTTGAGGTCGCGCTCGACGAGGCAGGCCAGGCCCCCCCAGAGGATGCCGGCGACGCCGAACGCGCCCAGGAAGGGCGCGACGACGCGCATGCCGTCCGGCACGACGGGCACGGCGATCCGGACGAGGCCGTAGGTGCCCATCTTCAGCAGGACGCCCGCGAGGAGCACGGACCCGGCCGTCGGGGCGATCGTGTGCGCCGGCGGCAGCCAGGTGTGGAGGGGGAACATCGGCGCCTTGACGGCGAGCCCGCCGACGACCAGCGCCGCGGCGATCGTCTGCGTCGTCGTCGACATCCCGCCGCCGGCGGCGTAGGTCAGCGCGGCGAGGTCCGTCGTCCCGGCGCGCAGGGCGACGAGGAGCAGGCCCAGCAGCATGACCGCCGAGCCGAGCGCGGTGTAGAGGACGAACCGGTTGGCGGCGTCCCGGCGAACGACCGGGCCGCCGGGTCGCGGCGCCGACGGCTCGTGGACGACGCCGGGCTGGGTGTCGTCGCCCCACAGCGCGACGACGAACCACATCGGGACGAGGACGACCTCGAAGGCGACGAAGAACAGCAGGAGGTCCTGCGCGGTGAACGTCGCGAGCGCACCGCCCTCGACGGCGAGGATGCACGCGACGAGCCCGCGGACCCGGCCCGCCACCGGGCGGACGCGCACGAGGTGCCAGCAGACGAGCAGGGTGAGCAGCCCGGTGAGCAGGACGAGCGGTGCGCCCACGCCGTCCAGGCCGAGGTGGAACCGGACGCCGAGGGCCGGGATCCACGGCGCGTCGATCTCGATGCCCGGGCCGGGGGCGTCGTACGGCGCGGCGGCGAGCGCGCCCGCGACGCCCAGGACGAGCGTGGCGGCGGCGGTGCCGGCGCCGGTCTGGGCCGCCGCCTCGTCGTCGACCCGGTCGCCGACGAGCAGCAGGCCCAGGCTGACGACGAGGGGCAGCGCGACGAGGACGGCGAGGAGCCAGCCACCGAGGGTGCCGTCGAGCGCGCCGCCGACGTCGTCGAGCAGGGTCGCACCGACGGGTGCGACAGCGGCCGGGGTCACGAGAGCACCACCCCCACCGCGGCGGCGACCGCCGCGCCGGCGAGCACCCAGGTGAGGTAGCCGGTCACCAGCCCCGACTGGGTGCGACGCAGGACGAGCCCGCCCCAGCGGCTCACCGTCGCCGTGCCGCGGACGTAGGCGTCGACGACGTCCCGGTCGCCGCCGGCCACGACCCGGGCGAGCGTCCGGACCGGCCGGACCACGAGGCGGTCCTGGACGGCGTCGAACCGGTAGCCCTCGCGGAGGAACACCCGGACCGGCCGGGGCACGGCGTCGGCGATGTCGCGCGCGCCGAGCGCCGGCGCGGTGAGCGCCCAGCCGACGCCGGCGAGCGACAGGAGCGTGCCGGTGAACGCCGTCCAGAACCCGACGTGCACCTCGCCGAGCAGCGCGGGCGGCCGGACGAGGACGAGCCCGAGGAGCACCGTCGGAACCGCGAGCAGCCACAGCGGCCAGGTCATGGCGGGCGGCAGGGCGGGCGACAGGCCGTGCGGCAGGGCGTGCGACGGGCCGTGCGGCACGTCGTGCCCGGCGGGCGCCGGCCGGACGCCGCCGAGCGCGACCATCGCGAACGCCCGCCCGGCGTAGACGCCGGTGACCAGCGTCGTCACCAGACCGCTCGCGAGCACCATCTGCGCCGGCCAGCCGACTCCGGACGCCGAGGCGTGCTCGGCCGCGGTAAGCACGGCCTCCTTCGACCAGAACCCGCCGAGCGGCGGGATCCCGGCCAGGCCGGCCAGGCCCAGCCCGAGCAGCAGCGCCAGCGGGGCGTGCGTGCGGCGCAATGCGCCCATGTCCGCGAGCAGCGTCGAGCCGACGACGTGCGTGACGCAGCCGGCGACGAGGAAGAGCAGGGCCTTGAAGGCCGCGTGCGAGAGCAGGTGGAAGACGCCCGCCGAGGCCCCGGCGGAGTCGTCGCCGTCGACGGCGCTCGCGACGCTGACCCCGGCGAGCATGTAGGCGACCTGGCTCACCGTCGACCAGGCGAGCAGCCGCTTGAGGTCGTCCTGCGCGAGGGCGGCGAGCGCCGCGCCGAGCATCGTCACCGACGCGACGACCGCCGCGACGACGAGGGCGCCGTCCGAGGCGACGAAGACCGGCAGCAGCCGGGCGACGAGGAACACCCCCGCGGCGACCATCGTCGCGGCGTGGATGAGCGCCGACACCGGGGTCGGGCCCTCCATCGCGTCGGGCAGCCAGGTGTGGAGCGGGAACTGGGCGGACTTGCCGACCGCCCCCATGAGCAGGAGCAGCGCCGCGGCGAGGACCGTCCCCCGGGGCAGGTCGCCCGCGGTGCCGGCGAGCCGGCTCACCGACGTCGTGCCCGCCCCGACCACGAGCACGACGACCGCGAGCAGGACGCCGAGGTCGCCGACCCGGGTGACGAGGAACGCCTTCACCGCGGCGGCCCGGGCGGCCGGCCGCTCGCTGTGGTGGCCGACGAGCAGGTAGGAGCAGATGCCCATGACCTCCCAGCCGACGAGCAGCAGCACGAGGTCGTCGGCGTGCACCACGAGCATCATCGCGGCGGTGAACAGGGACACGGTCGCTGCGTAGGCGGGGTAGCGGGTCGGGGCGTCGTCGGTGCCCGGCCCGGCGAGGTAGGCCGTCGAGTAGACCTGGACGCAGAACGCGACGAGGCCGACGGCGACCGCGACGAACGCGCTCAGCTCGTCGGCCCGCAGGTCGAGCCGGACGACCGTCGAGCCGGTGTCGACGCCGCCCAGGAACGCCACCCGGACGAGCCCGCCGCCGGTGAGCACGGCGGCCAGCTCGACGCACGCGGCGAGCAGCGCGCCGAGTGCTCCGAGCACCGCCCACTCGCGTGCGGCAGCGGACAGCCGGCCGCCGAGCGGCAGGCCGAGCAGCGCCGCGAGGGCAGGCAGCAGGATGGTGGAGAAGGCGGCGGCCCGGGTCACGACGACGCCCCCGCGCCCGGCGTCTCGCTGTACGTCGGCGATGCCTCGCCGAGCTCGCGGACCGCCGTGAGGTCGCTCACCGACCGCGCACGGTAGAGCAAGAGGACGACGGCGAGCGCCAGGCCCACCTCGGCGGCGCCGATGGTGATGGCGAAGATCGTGAGGACCTGGCCGGGCAGCAGCGGGTCGGGCGCGATCCCGGCATCGGGGGCCGCGGTGAGCTGGGCCAGGCCGCCGGCCGGGATCGTGTTCGCCGTGACGAGCAGGACGCCCGCGGCCGCGAGAAGCAGCTCGGCGCCGACGAGGACGAGGACCGCGTTGCGCCGCGCGAGGAGGCCGTAGACCCCGGTCCCCGCGAGCGCCGCGGCCAGGACGACCGGTCCGACGAGATGGATCACTCGCCCACCGCCGCGAGGGTCGTGCCGGCCGCCGGGGTCGGGATGCCGTCACCGGTCGGGATGCGATCACCGGTCGGGATGCGATCACCGGCCGGCAGGAGGGCGCCGGCCGGGACGGCGGTGCGGCCGTCGAGCGCCGCCTCGAGCCGGCCGAGGACGACCGCGCCGGACCGCCGCAGGCCGTCGTGGTGGTGCACGTCGTCCTCGACGAG
Organism: Kineosporiaceae bacterium; assembly: GCA_036745175.1. Taxonomy (GTDB): domain Bacteria; phylum Actinomycetota; class Actinomycetes; order Actinomycetales; family Kineosporiaceae; genus R-H-3. The sequence continues at coordinate 24,263 of DAIOGQ010000003.1, read as the reverse complement.
CCGGACCCCGCCGGTCGCCTCGGCGGTCGCCCGGCTGAGGTCGGGGTCGACGAACATGTCGTGGGTGTACAGGCACGCCGCGACCGGCACCGTGCTCGACGCCAGCCGGGCGACGTCGTAGAGCGGCCGGTCCCAGACCCGCTCGGCGAGCAGGTGGGCGCTCTCCGCGAGCGGGGTCAGCGCGGGGTCCCGGCTGACCGTGTGCGGGTACACCATCTCGCCGGTCAGCGGCAGCCGGACCACGCCGTCGGCGTCGCGGACCCCCTCGGCGGCGACCCCGAGGTCGTCGCGGACCCGCTGCGCCGCCCACCGGGTCGCCGTCCCCGCGTCGGCGTAGATCGCCTCGTGGACGAGTGCGTAGAGCGGGTTGCGGGCGTAGGACACGAGGTCGGCGACGGTCGCGAGGAAGCTGTCGGACAGCCGTCCGGGCATCGCCCACGCGTCGTCCGCGAGGTGCGCGAGCCGGTCGACGCCGCCCGCGCCACCCAGGACGGTCCCGACCTCCTGGAGGCGGCGCGGGGTGAGCCGCTCCCCGGTCGGCAGGTACTCGGAGTGCCGCGCGAGGTGGACCGCGACGTCGGCGAGCACGGCGCGCACCCGCGGGTGCGCGCGGTCGAGGACGGCGACCCGGCGGTCGAGCGCGCGATGGGTGGCCCGGTAGACGTCCTCGGCGCTGCGACCGACCGGCGGGACGCCGCCGGTGACGTATGCGGCGGCGAGCCCGTCGGGGGCGAAGGAGAGGTAGGTCCAGGTGCAGAACCCGCCGAAGGACTGGCCCAGGACGGTCCACGGGATGTCGCCGAGCAGCCGGCGGCGGAGCGCCTCGGCGTCCGCGACGATCGCGTCGGCCCGGAAGTGGACGAGCCGGTCGGCCTGCTCGCGCGGCGTGAGCCGGGCCAGCGTCCGCCGGTCCTGCGGGGTCGAGCGGCCGGTCCCGCGTTGGTCGAGCAGGAGGACGCGGAAGCGGTCGAGCGCCCACGGCAACCAGCCCGGGCCGTCGACGCCGGGCAGCGGCGCCCGGCCGCCCGGACCGCCCTGGAGGAAGAGCAGATACGGCAGGTCCGCCTCGACGGCGTCGGCCCGCCGGACCTCGCGCGCGTACACCGCGATCCGCGGCCCGTCGGACGTCGCGTGGTCGAGCGGGACGTCGATCCAGTGGTCGCCGGTGACCACGTGGCCATCGGCGGCCGGGTCGCCGAAGGCGCGGACGGTGCGGGGCTCGACCCCGGTCGGGGACCTCACCCGTCCCGCCCCCCGGGGCCCGAGCGGCTGACCGCGAGCGCGGCCAGGAGCGCCGCGAGCAGGAGCACCGAGAGCAGCTCGAACGGCAGGAGCCAGGCGCCGAAGACCGCCTCGCCCAGCGGGCGGGCGGCACCCCGGGCGAGGTCGGGGGTCACGGTGCGGTCGCCGACGGCGACGAGGAGCGTCCCGCCGACGAGGCCCGCGACCGCGACCCCGGTGACCGCCGCCCCGATCCGCCGGGCGGGCGAGGCGTCGAGGTCGGGCCGGACGCCGATCGGCGCCCGGGTCAGCATGAGCGCGAAGAGCACGAGCACGACGACCGCACCCACGTAGACGAGCAGCTGGACGAGGGCGACGACCTCGGCGCCGAGGGTGAGGTAGACCCCGGCGAGCCCGCCGAGCGCGACCACGAGCCACAGCGCCGCGTGGACGACCTGCCGGCTGGTGACGGCCAGCAGCCCGGCGGCGGCCGTGAGCCCGCCGAACGCCGCGAAGAGCAGCTCGACCCCACTCACGCGCCCGCCTCCGGGGCGGGCGGGGGGTCGGCCGGCGCTGCCGCGGCCCGGGCCGGGCGCTCGGGGCGGGCCGGCCGGCGGCTGCCGGCGACCTCCTTCGGCTCGGGCGCCGCGACGTCCGGCGCGGGCGGGGGCGGCACGGAGCCCATCCAGCCGGAGAGCCGCTCCTTCTCGTGGAGCATGTCGGTGATGTCGAGCTCGGCGTACTCGAACTCCGGGGACCAGAAGAGCGCGTCGAACGGGCAGACCTCGATGCAGATCCCGCAGTACATGCAGAGCGAGAAGTCGATCGCGAACCGGTCCAGGACGTTGCGCTGCCGCTCGCGCCCGCCCTCGACGGCGGGCAGCGTCTCCTTGTGGGAGTCGATGTAGATGCACCAGTCCGGGCACTCGCGGGCGCAGAGCATGCAGACGGTGCAGTTCTCCTGGAGCAGCGCGATGACTCCCCGGGTGCGCGGCGGCAGCACCGGCAGCACGTCGGGGTACTCATGGGTGTGGGCGGGCCGCAGCAGGGCCTTCGCGGTGGTCGCCAGGCCGCGCGCGAGCCCGGAGCCCGAGCCGGTCCGTGCCGCGTCGTCGTCCACCACGACCCGCATCCTGCCGTGTCCGCGCCCGCTGAGGCGAGTGACCCCCCGAACCGGGTCGCCGTTCGCGCGGCACGGCCACGGGCGTGGACGGCCGGCTACCCCGGGTCTCGCGCCCGGACCCCCAGCCGGTCGAGCACCCAGGCGAGGATCTCGGCCTCGTAGCGCACCCGGGCGTACCGGCCGGCCGGGCCGCTGTGGGCGCCCTCACCGAGCTCGACCCGGAAGAGCACGTCGGACGGCGCGGCCTCGTCGTCCGACGCCCGGATCCGGGCGACCCACTTCGCGGGCTCGTGGACGAGCACCCGCGGGTCGTGGAGCGCGCCGGTGACCAGCAGCGGCGGGCGCGGCGGCGGCGGGACGTTGTCGTAGGGCGAGTAGGCGAGCATCGCCGCGAAGTCCTCGGGGTCGGCGGGGTTCCCCCACTCGTCCCGCTCGTTGACCGTGAGCGGGATCGTGTCGTCCGACATCGTCGTGACGACGTCGACGAACGGCACCTCGGCGACGACGGCGCGCCAGCGCTCCGGCGCGCGGGTCCAGGCGGCGGCCTGGAGCAGGCCACCGGCCGAGAGCCCGCGGGAGACGATCTCGCCCGAGACCGCCCAGCCGGACGCGACGAGCCCGTCGCGGGCGGCGACGAAGTCGTCGAACGTCGTCGGCTTGGCCCGCAACCGGCCCTGCAGCCACCAGTGGCGACCCTGCTCGCCCCCGCCGCGCACGTGGGCGACCGCGTAGCAGACGTCCCGGTCGAGCAGGCTCAGGGTCCCGACCGAGAACTCGGGCCACTCGCAGGCCTCGTACGCGCCGTACCCGTAGAGCAGCGCGCCGTTCGTCGCCCGCGGCAGCGCGTCCCGGCGCCGGGCGATCGTCACCGGCACCGGCGTGCCGTCGGCCGCCTGCGCCCAGACCCGCTCCGTGACGTAGCGGGTCGGGTCCTGGCCCGGCACCGGCGTCCGGTGGACGACGGTGCGGTCACCGGTGTCGAGGTCGATCCGGGCGTAGACCGGCGCCGTCACGAGGTTCTCCTCGACGACGACGACCTCGCGGGTGTCGGGCTCGTCGAGGTGGTAGGTGCGGACCTGGCCGCACGGCAGGTAGGGGTGCAGCTCGCGGGCCGGTGCGGCGCCCGGCGCCACGGCCCGGGTGAGCACCCGCAGGAAGGGCTCTGCGTCGCGCCGCACCGACAGCAGGACGTGGCCGGTGAGGACCGCCGCCTCGACGAGCCGGTCGCCGCCGGACCGGGTGACGGCCGACGGCACGGGCACCCAGGCACCCGGGTCGCCGGTCGTTCCGGGCTCGGGGAGCGTCGTCTCCACGAGGGTGAACTCGGGCGCGCCGTCGTTCGTGACGAGCAGGAGCCGGTCGTCGCCGATGCCGAACCAGCCGCCGGGCAGCGGCTCGACGGAGTACTCGATGCCTGGCCGGCGCGCCGCGACGACGCGCGGCGCGGCCTCGAGGTCGGTGCCGTCGAGGAGGACGACCTCGGTCGTGTCCCGCGACGCGGCCGTGACGACGACCCAGCGGCCGTCCCGGGACGCCGCGACGTCGAGCTCGAAGCGCCGGTCCGGCTCGGCGACGAGCACGACGTCGGCCTCCGGGTCGGTGCCGAGCACGTGCCGGACGACGCGGTCGGGGCGGTTCAGCTCGTCATGGACGGTGTAGTGGAAGGCCGTCGAGTCGGCGCTCCACGCGCCGCCGTAGTAGCTGCGGGCGATCCGGTCGGGCAGGTCGGCCCCGCTCGCGAGGTCGCGGAAGCGCAGCTCGTAGACCTCGTCGCCGGTGACGTCGACCGAGTACGCGATCAGCCGTCCGTCCGGGCTCGGCTCGACGAGCCCGAGGTCGAGGTGCGCGGCGCCCGCGCCCTCGAGCGCGTTGGGGTCGAGCGCGACGACGTCCGGCGCCCCGCCGCTGCCGAGGACGACGAGGTGCTCGTACTCCTCGCCGGGCCGGGTGCGGGTGACCCACGTGCGGCCGCACCGCCGCCAAGGGACGCCGGTCCGCAGGGCCGGGGTGCGCGAGTCCATCTCGGCGACGAGCTCGGTCCGCAGCGCCTCGAGGTGAGCCGTCGCCGCGTCGTAGTGCGCGCGCTCGGCGCGGAGGTGCTCGAGCGTCTCGGGATCGCCCGTGTCACGCAGCCACGCATAGTCGTCAGGCCTGCGCACACCGTGCGCTTCGTGCACGGTGGGTCGCCGAGGGGCGACGGGAGGTGACAGCGCCGACCCCTCGTACGGCACCGCACCCTGAAGGGCCATGCCGCGACCGTAGCACCAGCCCCCGACGGCCAAAAGGATCTTGGTTGTCATCTCCCCGACACCGTGCCGCCTGTAGTAGACAGGCCCCGTCACCGTGCCGTCCTGACCGGCCGGTCAGGACGGCACACGAGGACGTCGCACCGCCCGCGGAGGAGCCGACATGGCCACGACCGACCCGTCCCGTCCCCGCCCGCACCGCCTGCGGCTCGCCGCCGCCGGGGTCGCCGCGCTCGCGATCGCCGTCGGGACGTCCGCCGCCGCGGCGGTGGGTGCCACCGGGCCGAGGGTCGCGACGTCGACCACGACGAGCGGCCCGGCCCCGACGTCGGAGCCGGTGACCTTCACGGTCGGCATCCTCAACGACGTCGACTCGCTCAACCCCTTCACCGGCATCGTCGCGGAGGCCTACGAGGTCTGGGGGACCATGTACGACACCCTGACCGGCTACTCGGAGCGGGACTTCTCACCGACCCCCCGGCTCGCGTCGTCCTGGACGACGTCGGCGGACGGCAAGACCTGGACGTACACGATCCGGTCCGGCGTCACCTGGTCCGACGGGACGCCGCTGACCGCCAAGGACGTCGCGTACACGTTCAACCGGATCCTCGAGGGCTCCTACGAGCAGACGAACTACGGCAGCTACACCGCCAACATCGTCTCGGTGACCGCGCCCGACGACGCCACGGTCGTCATGACGACGAAGGTGCCGACCCCGATCATGACCCGGCTCGCGGTGCCGATCCTGCCCCAGCACGTCTGGTCGAAGGTCTCGGCGAAGGCCGTGAAGTCCTACGCCAACGAGACCGACGTCGTCGGCTCGGGGCCGTTCGAGCTCATCGAGCGCAAACCCGGCCAGTTCATCCGGCTCAGGGCGAACAAGGGATACTGGGACGGCGGCCCGAAGATCGACGAGCTCGTCTTCCGGGTCTACGCCAACGCCGACGCCCTCGCGCAGGCACTCAAGACCGGCGAGGTCGACATCGCGGACAACCTCGACGCCGATGTCTGGGAGTCGCTGAAGAACACCCCGGGCGTCGTCGCCTACCCCGCGAAGTACTACGGCTTCGACGAGATCGCGTTCAACACCGGCGCCGCGCTCGACGACGGCACGCCGATCGGCGACGGGCACCCCGCCCTGAAGGACAAGCGGGTCCGGGTCGCGCTCTCCTACGCGGTGGACAGGCAGACGATCCTCGACCGGGTGCTCAACGGCACCGGGACGGTGGGCTCGACGATCATCCCGCCGATCTACGCCGACCTGCATCTGGACCCGGCGACGAAGTACACGTTCGACCCGGCGAAGGCCAACCAGCTCCTCGACGAGGCCGGGTACACGAAGGGCAGTGACGGCATCCGGACCATGCCGGACGGCTCGAAGCCGTTGAAGCTGCGGTTGTTCGCCCGCCAGGAGTCCCAGCCGTCGCAGCAGACGGTGAAGTTCGTCCAGGGCTGGTTCAAGGACGTCGGCGTCGCGGTCGACGTCAAGGTCGTCGCCGAGGACAACCTCACCGAGATCATCGGCCGCGGCGAGTTCGACATGTTCGAGTGGGGATGGGTCGTCGAGCCGGACCCGGACTACCAGCTGTCGACCTTCACCTGCTCGAAGCGGTCCTACAAGGACGGCGGCGACGTCTTCGCGAACCTCTCGGACTCCTTCTACTGCAACAAGGCCTACGACGACCTCTACGCGAAGCAGGCGACGCAGACCGACCCCGCGCAACGCGCCGAGACGGTCAAGGCGATGCAGCAGATCCTCCACGACGACGCGCCCTACATCATGCTCTACGACTACGACGACACCCAGGCCTACCGCGACGAGTGGACCGGCTTCGTCGCCCAGCCGGAGGGCGGCGCGCTCGTCTTCCAGTACGGGACGTACACCTACCGCAACGTCGAGAAGAAGAAGGCCGCGGCGGGCGACCGGTCCGCCGACACCACGTCGGGCGGCATCAGCACCGTCGTCGTCGTCGGCGGCGGAGTCGTCGCGGCGGTCGCGGTCGCCGCGGGCGTCGTGGCGCTGCGCCGCCGGCGCGGTGACGACGACCGCGAGTAGGTGACGGCTCGATGGCGCGGTACGCGTTGCGGCGCGCGGGCACGGCCGCCGGCACCGCCGTCTTCGTCCTCGTCGTCAACTTCTTCCTCTTCCGGCTGCTGCCCGGCGACCCGATCGCGCTCATCACCCGCGGGCGGAACATGGACGCCGCACAGGTGCGCCTGCTGCGCTCCGAGCTCAACCGGCCGGTCTGGGAGCAGTTCCTCACCTACCTGCGCAACCCGTTCTCGACCGGTGTCGACTCGGTGAAGTACAGCCGGCCGGTCTGGGACCTCATCGGCGAGCGGGTCGGCCCGACCGTGCTGCTCGTCGGTACGGCGACCCTCGTCGCCACCGCGGTCGGGCTGTGGATCGGGATCCGGGCGGGCTGGCAGCCGGGCGGCCGGTTCGACCGCGGGTCGACCGGCGTCACGCTGCTGCTCTACGCGATGCCGGAGTTCTGGCTCGGCATGCTGCTACTCATCGCGCTCGGCACCGGGGTCGGCCCGCTGCCGGCCGTCTTCCCGGTCGGCGGGCTGTCCTCGCCCGGCGTCGACTCGTCGTCCCCGGCGGGCTGGCTCGACGTCGGGCGGCACCTGTTCCTGCCCGCGCTGACGATCGTGCTCGGCTACCTCGCCGAGTACTCCCTCATCATGCGCGCGAGCCTCGTCGAGGAGGTGCACGCCGACTACGTGACGACGGCGCGGGCGAAGGGCCTGCGCGACGTCGAGGTCCGGCAGCGGCACGCTCTGCGCAACGCGCTGCTCCCGACGTCGTCGCTCGTCCTGCTGAACATCGGGTTCGTCATCAGCGGTGCGATCACCGTCGAGACCGTCTTCAGCTGGCCGGGGCTCGGGCTGCTCACCTACGACGCCCTGCGCGGGCCGGACATCCCGCTGCTGCAGGCGCTGTTCCTGCTCTTCTCGCTGTCGGTCATCGCCGTCAACCTCGTGGCCGACGTCCTCTACGGCGTCATCGACCCGCGGGTGCGCACATGAGCGACGGCGGCGGCGCGCCCCCGGCGGGGACGGCCCCCGGGACCCCCGCCGGTACGGACCCGGGACCGGTCGGCGGCGCCCCGCCGACCGAGAACGCGCGGGCGCTGGCCCGGGCCCGCCGACGGGCGGCGCTGCTGCGGTCCTGGCGGGCGCTGCTGCGCGAGCCCGGCGGGGTCACCGGCCTGGCGATCCTCGCGTTCTTCGTCGTCGTCGCGCTGCTGGCCCCGGTCGTCTTCCCGGCCGAGACGCTCGAGGTGACCCGGACGACGCAGCCCAAGCTCAGCGGGCCCTACGCCGGCTACCCGTTCGGCACCGACCGTTACGGCATCTCCGTGCTCGCACTCGTCGCGTGGGGCGCGCGGATCTCGCTGCTCGTCGGCATCAGCGCGACGATCATCTCGATGCTGCTCGGCACCCTCGTCGGGATCTCCTCCGGGCACTTCCGCAACGTCCTCGGCGCGGTCCTCGAGCGGCTCACCGACTGGTTCCTCGTCATCCCGTTCCTGCCGCTCGTCATCGTCCTGGCGACGGTCCTCGGCTCGAACATCGTCAACGTCATCGTCGTCATCGGGCTCACGTCGTGGCCCGCGACGGCCCGGCTCGTCCGTGCGCAGACGCTGTCGATCGAGGCGCGGCCGTACGTCGAGCGCTCCCGCGCCCTGGGTGCCGGCGAGTGGCACCTCATGACCCGGCACGTGCTGCCGAACGTCATGCCGCTCGTGCTGGCGAACACGACGCTCACGGTCGCCGTCGCGATCGCGTCGGAGACGACGCTGTCGTTCCTCGGCCTCGGCGACCCGTTCGCGGTCTCGTGGGGCAAGATCCTCGACGACGCGTTCAGCGCGGGCGCCATCACCGCCGGAGCCTGGTGGTACCTCATCCCGCCGGGCGTCTGCGTCGTCCTCGTCGTCCTCGCGTTCACCCTCCTCGGAAGGGCGCTGGAGAACGTCCTCGACCCCCGGCGGCGGTCGGCATGACGCTGCTGGAGATCCGCGACCTGCACGTGACGTACCACGGCTCGGACGGCGCCGTCCCCGCCGTTCGCGGCGTCGACCTCACCGTCTCGGCGGGCGAGGTCGTCGGGCTCGCCGGGGAGTCCGGCTGCGGCAAGTCGACGCTGGCCAGCACGGTGCTACGCCTCCAGCCGCCGAGCGCGACGGTCAGCGGCCAGGTGCTCGTGGACGGCGAGGACGTCCTGACGATGCGCTGGGGCGCGCTGCGGGCGGTCCGGTGGGCCGCGGCGTCCGTCGTCTTCCAGGGCGCGCTGCACTCGCTCAACCCGCTGCAGCGGGTCGGCGACCAGATCGCGGAGCCGATCCTGCTCCACGACAGGGGCGTGACCCGGCCCGCCGCGACCCGGCGCGCGGGGGACCTCCTCGAGCGGGTCGGGCTGGCGTCGTCCCGGGCCTCGGCGTACCCGCACCAACTCTCGGGCGGGCAGCGCCAGCGGGTGATGATCGCGATGGCCCTGGCCTGCTCGCCGCGGCTCGTCGTCGCCGACGAGCCGACGACAGCGCTCGACGTCATGGTCCAGGCGCAGGTGCTCGACGTGCTCAGCGGGCTCGTCGCCGACCTCGGGCTCGGGCTGCTGCTCATCAGCCACGACCTGTCCGTGCTCGGGACGACGTGCAACCGGGTCGCCGTCATGTACGCCGGCCGGGTCGTCGAGACGGCGGCCGGTCGCGACGTCTTCACCGACGCCCGTCATCCGTACGCCCAGGCGCTCGCGGCGGCGTTCCCGACGATCGGCGACCCGGCCGGCCGGCGCTCGCCGACCGGGCTCTCGGGCGACCCTCCCGACCCGGCGGACCTGCCGACCGGGTGCACGTTCCACCCGCGCTGCCCGATCGCGACCCAGGAGTGCGCGACGACCGACCCCGGCCTGCGACGGGTCGGTCCGGGCCGGTCGGCCGCCTGCATCAAGGTCGGCGCCCCGCAGCGGACGCTGCCGACGCAGGCCCGGGAGGCCGAGTGACCGCGCCCCTGCTCGAGCTGCGCGACCTGCACGTCGTCCTCGGCGGGCACGGGGCGCCGTCCGCGCGCGCCGTCGACGGCGTCGACCTGGCCGTCCGGCGCGGCGAGATCGTCGCCCTCGCCGGCGAGTCCGGCTGCGGCAAGACGACGCTGGCCCGGACCGTCCTCGGGCTGCAGCGACCGTCGTCCGGAGAGGTGCTCGTGGACGGCGTCGCGCTGCGGCACTCGCGGTCGGCGCTGCGCACCTGGCGGCGCCGGGTGCAGCTCGTTCCGCAGGACCCCGCCGGGTCGCTGAACCCGCGCCGGACCGTGTACGAGGCGGTCGCCGAGGGCCTGCGGATCCACCGCATCCCGGCGGCGTCCGGCCGGCCCGAGACCGAGCTGGTCGCCGAGGCCCTCACCCGGGCCGGGCTGCGCCCGCCGGAGCGGTTCTTCGCCCGCTACCCGACCGAGCTGTCCGGCGGGCAGCGGCAGCGCGTCCTCATCGCGGGGGCGCTGGCCGTCGGCCCGGAGCTGCTCGTCGCCGACGAGCCGGTGAGCAGCCTGGACGCCTCGGTCCGCGGCACGATCCTCGCACTGCTCCTGCGGCTGCGCGACGAGCTCGGCCTCAGCGTCCTCGTCGTGACCCACGACCTCGGGCTCGCGTGGAACATCGCCGACCGGCTCGCCGTGATGTACCTCGGACGGATCGTCGAGTCCGGCCCGACCGAGGACGTCCTCGCCGCCCCGCAGCACCCGTACACCCGGGCGCTGCTGTCCGTCGTCCCCGAGACCCGGCAGCTCGACCCCGTGATCCTGCGCGGGGAGCCGCCGGACGCCACCGCAGTCCCCGCGGGCTGCCGGTTCCATCCCCGCTGCCCCGCGCTCGCCGCGGGACAGGACGCCGGGGTGGACGACGCGACCGCGGCCGCCTGCCGGACCCGGCCGCTCGCCGTCCTGCCCGCCTCGACGGAGCACCTGGCAGCGTGCCTGCTCGCGACCGGGCTCCTCGCCAGCGTCCATGATCACCGACAGGCAGAGGATCCGCCCGAGAACTCGGGCGGATCCTCTGCCTCTCGATGATCATGAACTGCTGCGGCTGTGATCACAGCCCACTACGGCTCGAGGCACTCCGGGATCGAGTCGCGGTGCCCGGTCGGGTACTCCGTCGTCCCGTCCGGACCGTAGATCTTGACGTGGTCGACGGTCGAGAACTGCCGCAGGGTCGGGAAGACCTCGCTGGCCACGGTGACCTCGGCCGAGCCCCCGCCGCACTTCCACTTCAGCTGGACCCGCGCGATGCCGTCGGAGGAGATCCGCAGGTTGTACCACTCCGTCGTCAGGGACGACACGAACATCAGGCCGGTGGCCTTCTCGGCCGCCGTCGGGCCGGCGTACAGCCGGTCCATGACACCGGTGGCCGGGGTGCCCGGGAGCACCTGCCGCCAGACCGGCTTCACGAACGGCTGGACGTTGGCGGCCACGTTGTCGCTGTCCGCGAACCAGACCTTCTTGTTCACGGTCGTGAACGGCGTGGCGACGTCGACGACGACGCGTGCCGGACTGCTGAGCCGGTGGGTGTGGACGGCGGTCCGCTTCTGCAGGCCGATGCCGTACGACACGACGGCCTCGAAGTCACCGGACCGGACCGTCGTGAGGACGTTCTTCAGGGCGAACGCCGTCCGGCCGGCCGTCGGCACGGTGCCGGCGACCGTGTGGGCGTCGACGTCCCGCATGGTGACCTGGAGGATCGCGCGACCCGCGATCGCGAGCCGGTAGCCCGCCGGGTCCTGGATCAGCCGGGTGACGTAGCCCACCGAGTACGACGACGGGCCCTTGCCGGTGAACTCGAAGACGACCCGGTCGTACCCCGGGTGGTGGGCGGCCCGGACGGCAACGAGCACCGGGGTCGTGGCGGCCTGGGCCGGCGCGGCGACGGACGTCGCCGTCGCGAGCCCGGCGGGCACCGCGCAGGCCAGGACGGCCAGCCCGACGAGCAGTCGCCGTCGCAGCGACGTGGTGTGTCTGGACGGAAGAACGGAGCGCACTGCACTCGCCTCCTCGGACGGGGCGTGCGCAGCCACGGTACGGATGCGCCCCCAACGCCCCGCTCCTGCATCCATCCTTCTCCTCGAAAGCCCCGTCTGACAGGGCATCTCGTCCTGCCGGCGGCTCGCTCCGCCCCGTTCGGTGGCGCACCGGACGTCCGCGAACCCGCGCCGACAGCGTCTGGCCTGCTGTTTGGCGAGTCAGTAAACTCGCACGATGGACACCGTCCGCCGACCGCTCGCCGACCGGGTGCAGCACCGGTGCGGCCCTGCGCGGGCCGGTGGCTGACCCCGTGACCGGCATGGAGGCCGCCCTGCCGCGCGAGCACTACGTCGACGAGGCGACGTGGCGGCACGAGCGGGACGTCGTGCTCCGCCGGGAGTGGACGTGCGCCGGCCGGGTGCACGAGCTGGGACTGGACGCGCCGGAGCGGCTCGCCGTCGTCGAGGTGCTCGGCGAGAGCCTGCTGCTCACGACCGACCACGACGGCACGTTGCGCGCCCACGCCAACGTCTGCCGGCACCGGGGCGCGCGGGTCGTGCCGCACGCCGACGGCGAGGCGCCGCCCCCCTGCGGGGCGAAGGCGCTGCGCTGCCGGTACCACTCGTGGACGTACGGCCTCGACGGCCGGGTGCTCCGTGCGCCCCACTTCGACGGCGTCGAGGGCTTCGACCCCGGGCAGTTCTCCCTCGCACGGGTCGCCGTCGACACCTGGGGCGGCTTCGCCTTCGTCCGCCTGACGGCTCCGGACGCCGCCCCCGCGACGGCGCTGGCCGACGCGCTCGCCGCGATCGCCCGGCGCACCGTCCGCTACCCCCTCGACCGGCTCGTCAGCGCCCGCCGGGTCGTCTACGAGGTCGCCGCGAACTGGAAGGTGCTCGCCGAGAACTACAACGAGTGCCTGCACTGCGCGGGCGTTCACCCGGAGCTGACCCGGCTCGTGCCGGCCTTCGGTCACGGCGGGCTCGCCCCGGACGGCGGACCGCTCGACTGGGAGGGCGGCATCGCGCACCGCGACGGCGCGTGGACCTTCTCGTTCTCGGGCACGTCGCCCCGGACGCCGTTCCCGGATCTCGACGCCGACGAGCGCGTCCGGCACAAGGGCGAGCTGGTCTACCCGAACCTGCTGCTGTCCCTCTCGGCCGAACACGCGGCATGCTTCGTCCTGGAGCCGATCCGGGTCGGCCGCACCCGCGTGGTGTTCGACCTGCTCGTCTCCCCGGAGGAGGCGCACCTCGACGTCGAGGACTGCGCCGGCTTCTGGGACCTGGTCAACCGGCAGGACTGGGAGGTGTGCGAGAGCGTGCAGTCCGGGATGAGCTCGGCGTACTACGCGCACGGCTGGTACGGACCCATGGAGGACGACAGCCTCGACATCCGACGCTGGCTCCTGCCGCGGCTCGAAGGGCGGTGAACCGGCCGTGATCCCCGTCGGGGAGCCGTTCGACGTCGCCGTCGTCGGGCTCGGGGCGCTCGGCAGCGCGACGGCCTGGCAGCTCGCCCGGCGCGGGCACTCCGTGCTGGGGCTCGAGCGGTTCGAGCTCGGTCACTCCCGCGGCGCCTCGCACGGCGACTCGAGGATCATCCGGCTGAGCTACCACACGCCGAACTACGTCTCGGCAGCCATCGAGGCCTACGAGGACTGGGCGGCGCTCGAGGCGGACTCGAGGCGCTCGCTCGTGCTGCGGTGCGGCGGGGTCGACCTGTTCCCGCCCGCGGCCGCGATCGACATCGAGGACTACGTCAACAGCATGTCGGCGATGGCGGTGCCCTACGAGGTGCTGAACGCGTCGGGGACCAGGTCCCGCTGGCCCGGGCTCGCCGTCCCCGAGGGGACGACGGCCCTCTACCAGGACCGGACCGGGATCGTCCCGGCGAGCCTGGGCACGCTCACCCTGCAGGAGCAGGCCCGCCGCTTCGGCGCGGACCTGCGCGAGCTCCAGCAGGTCGTCGAGATCTCCGACCTCGGCGAGGCCGTCGTCCTGCGGACGGCGGAGGGCCGGCGGCACTTCGCGCGGCGCGTCGTCGTCACGGCCGACGCGTGGACGAACGACGTCCTCGCGAGCCTCGACGTCCAGGTACCCCTCACGGTGACCAAGGAACAGGTCGTCCACTTCGGGGTCTCCGACGCCGACGAGGACGGCCACGGCGGGCGGCACGCGCCGGGGCCGTTCCCGGTGTGGATCTGGATGGACGACCCGTCCTGGTACGGCTTCCCGGCGTACGGCGAGGCGACGGTCAAGGTCGGCCAGGACTGCGGCGGCAAGCCGGTCGACCCCGACGACCGAAGCTTCGACGTCGACGAGGACGCCCTGCACGGGGTCCGCGCACTCATGCGGGTCCTCGTGCCGGGCGCGGACGACGTCAAGCGGGTCACCACGTGCCTGTACACGCTGACGCCCGACCGGGACTTCGTCGCGGACGTCGTGCCCGGCCACGAGAGCGTCGTCGTCGGGCTCGGCGCGGCGCACGGGTTCAAGTTCGCCCCGTGGTTCGGCCGGGTGCTCGCCGATCTCGCGACCCGTGGGACCTCCTCGACCGACCTGTCGGCCTTCGGTCTGGGCCGCCGGGGCATCACGGACCCGGACGCCCCGGTGCACTGGCTGGTCTGAGCTACGACACACCGAGCCCCGGAGCCTGGCGTGCACCGTCCCAGGGCACGTCCGAGGTCAGTCCGAAGACACCTGCGAGGGCACGGCCGGCTGGTCCCGGCGTGGCCGGCGGGCGTGCAGCAGCAGGGCGTCGGGCGGCAGGCCCAGCTCGTGGGCCGCGCTCTCCGCCGCCCAGAGCGCGGCCTGCGAGCGCCTGACGCTGAGCCGCACCTGGGTCGCGACCGCGAGGCCGTCGAGCATCGCTGCGATGCGCAGCGCGGACGCCGCCGGGTCGGGGCAGGTGAACTCGCCCGCCCCGACGCCGTCGCGGACCACCTTCTCGATCGCCGCGCGCCACTGCCGGTCGACCTCGCAGGAGGCGGTCCTGATCTCCGGCGTGCGCAGCGCCTCGGCCCAGGCGTCGATGTCGAGGGTCCAGCCCGGGGCGTCGCCCGCCGGTGCGTACAGCCGCAGGACCGCCTTGAGCCGCTGCGTGCACGTCCCGCGGGAGCGGACGGCCCGGTGCAGCCGCTCGAGGTCCTCGCGCGCGGCGAACCCGAACGCCTCCGAGAGCAGGCGTTCCTTGGTGTCGAAGTGGTAGAAGACCAGCGCGGTGCTCACGCCGAGCTCGGCCGCGACGTCCGCGGCGCGGGTGCGTGCGAACCCGGTGCGCGCGACGACGGTCGCGGCCGCACGCAGGATCTCCTCCCGCCGCACGTCGGCCCGTCGTCGCCCCACGGGCCGAGGTTAGTGGCCGCGCGGCGACCGCGGACAGAGCGCGCCGGCACCGACCGCGGCCACCGGCCCCGTCACCCGAGTGACTACTCGGCGTGTCGCATTGCTCACGCAGAGGACTCGGCGTTCGTGATGCGACGATCGGTCCGTGCTCACGGAGACGACACCAGGACGCCCCCCGACGCTCACGCGTCGCAAGACCACCACGCGTGTCGCCGTCGGCACGCCCCGCCGCACCGAGTCCGGCCCGCAGCGTGCCCAGCGCGAGGCCGAGGACGAGTTCCGTGCCCTGCTGTCGGACCACATCCGCGACATGCGTCGGCGCGGGGTCGGCGAGGACGTGCTCGGTCCGTTCGAGCGCGAGCTCCTCCGGCTCGGCCCGGCACCCGCCCGGTCCTGACCCGGCGGGGCCCGCCCGCCGCACGAGGTGGCGCGTCAGACCGAACGTCGCGGCACCGTGGCCTGCCACCGCCTGCGTGCCACGGCGACGCCGCCGGCGCCCGCCGCCGGGTCGGCGCCCGGCGCGAGGTCGTCGACGTCCAGGTCGACGTCGACGACCAGCCCCCCGGCTCCCACCCGCAGCAGCAGGCGAGCGGTGCTCTGCACCGCGACGTCGGGCCACGCCACGGTGAAGCGCGCCGTCCCGGTCGCGACCTGCTCCCCCGTCCGCGCGTCGACCTCGACGTGCCCGACGTAGTGCTCGGTGCAGCGGGCCCCGAACGGCGCGGCGTACGACGACCCGTGGTCGACGTCGGCGAAGCGGGTCCGGGTCAGGATGTCGTAGCCGTGCCGCCACTGGACGTGCGAGGAGTCCCCGCCCTGCGCGGTACCCCGACCCGACCCCGCCTCGACGTCCGCGACCTGCGCGGCCGGCTCGGGCAGCACGGGCGCCGGATGCGGCGTTCCCGGCGACACGGGCAGCTCGAGCTCGGACCGGGCGCAGTCGAGCGCGGACCAGACTCCTTGCGGCGCAACGGTGTTGGGCCAGTCGGCGGACGCGAGGGCGAGGCGCAGCCGGTACCCTTCCGTCACCTCGAACGCGGTCGCCTCGCACTCGACGGCGACGTCCACCCACGCCCCGGGGACCAGCGGCCGGGGTGCCGTCCCGTCCCCCTCGCGGTACGCCAGGTCGAGCAGGCCCCGGCAGACGAGCAGGCTCGGCCCGCCGCCGTCCGGCACGAGGGAGAGCTTCGCGCTGACGTGCGTGCGCTCGCCGTCCGGGCGCACCCTGACCCGGACGACGGGGTGCCCGAGCACCACCGTCCCGGCGGGCACGGCCCACTCGACGCACAGCGACCTCGCGTCGTCCGCGCGCTGGTCGAGCGGCTGGCCCCACGGCAGGGACGCCGCGCACGAGTTCCACGCCGCCGCGCCGACGTCGAGCGCTGCGGCGTACCGGACGACGCCGGGGCGCCGCTCGTCGACGGCACCGTCGGCGACCGCTCCGCAGACGACCCCGGACGCGAACGGCAGCACCTGCGGCCGGACGGCGTCGAGGCTCGCCCGGTCGTGGGCCTGCCAGGTCCCCGGCCACGCCGGCGCATCGGGCTCGGGCTCGGCGTACCGGCGGACGAAGACCGACAGCGGCGGCTCGGCGTCCACACCGTTGTCGAGGCCGCGCAGCCAGCGGTCCCACCACCGGGCCATGACGACGACCTGGTCGACGCCCGGTCCGGGCACGGACGTCGCCGGTGCCATGTGGCTCCATGGCCCGGCGAGCACGTGCACCGGCGTCCCGGCGTCGTCGAGCCCGCGGAAGGTCCGGAACGTGTTGTCCCGGTAGCCGTCCGCCCAGCCCGCGACGAGCAGCGTCGGGCACGCGATCCGCTCGTACGACGGCGTCCCGGCCGCCGACCCGGGCCGGGCGCGGAGGCTGCCGTGGCGCCAGTACGTGCCGTCGGTGGTCTCGGTGAGCCAGCGCAGCAGCCACGGCGGCGTGTCCTCGACGCGGCGCAGCCACTCCTCGCGCCAGCCCTCGCCGAACAGCTCGGGCACCGGCGGCAGCCCGTTCATCGCGACCATGTAGAGCGGGTAGTCGACCTGGTCGAGCAGCCGCAGCGCGCCGCCCATGTAGTGCACGTCGTCGGACCAGCGGTCGTCGGTCGCGTACGTCGCGACGACCGCCTTCAGCGCGCGTGGTCGCTCGCACGCCAGCTGGAGCGCGTTGAACCCGCTCCACGACGTACCGAACATGCCCACGGCGCCCGTGCTCCACTCCTGGACGGCGAGCCACTCGATGACGACGTGGAGGTCGGCCTGCTCCTGGGGGTGGTACTCGTCGAGCGCGACCCCTGGGCTCGACCCGGTGCCGCGCAGGTCGACCCGCGCGACGGCGTAGTCGTGCTCGTCACGAAAGCGCACGTACTCGGGGCGGTAGGACCAGGTGAGGTCGTCCTTGCGGTACGGCAGCGCCTCGAGCAGCACCGGCACCCGGTGCTGCGGCCCGGCGTAGGCCGGCAGGTAGAGCGTCGCCGCGAGGAACCCGCTGTCGGGCAAGGGGATCCGGACCTGGTGCGCGTCGCCGACCCGACCCGCCGTCATCGGCGCGCACCGCGGACCAGGTCGGCCACCGCGTCGAACGGCAGGGCCTCGACGGTCCGGCCGTCCCGCCCGGACGTCGTCGTCGCGGCGAGCAACGAGGTGAGCACCGCCTCCTCGGTGGCCTCGACGGCCGCCGCGAAGTACGGGTCGAGGTCGCGACCGAAGACCGGCGCCGCGGCCGCGGACCGCGTCCGGTCGCCGCGCAGCCCCGTCGCGAGCGCGAGGAAGATCTCGCCGGAGCCGTGGGTCGCGACCGAGCCGGTCCGCCCCAGACCCAGTCCCGCGCGGCGGGCGAGACGTTCGCAGGCCTGGGCGTCGAGCAGTCCGTCGGTGACGAGGACGACGATGCACGAGCCACGGTCGCCGCGGTCCGGGGCGGCGCCGGGCGCCACCGCGACCGGCCCGCCGGGCCGCGCCGCGGCCAGCCCGCCGGCCGGGACGCCGCACACCGTGAGCCGCGCGCCGTCGCCGAAGTTCGTCAGCACGACCGCGCCGAGCACGTGCCCGTCCGGGAGCACCCGGGACGCCGTGCCGATGCCGCCCTTGTACCCGAGGCACTCCATCCCGGTCCCGGCCCCGACGCAGCCCTCGTCGGGGAGGCGGCCCGACCCGACGGCCGCCCGGGCGGCGTCCCAGGCGCCCTCGACGTCCGCGTCGGTCAGGCGCGCCCACCGCGGGTCCGACAGCCCGGAGTCGTCGCACTCTGTGACGACCGGGATGACGACGTCGTCGACCCCGACCCGCGGGTCCGAGCGCGACAGCAGCGAGCATGCCGCGTCGTAGACGCGTCCCACGTGCATCGTCGAGGTGAGGAAGACCGGCGTCTCGACCCGGCCCCACTCCCGCACCGTGACGAACCCCGTGCACTCCCCGGCACCGTTGAGCACCGCGGCGCCGGCCGGCACCGGCGCGCCGAACAGGTCGCCGTCCAGGTGCAGCACGCTCACCCCGGTCCGGACGACGCCGCGACCGTCGGGCGGGCCGGGCTCGTCGAGCCACAGCGTCGCGTGCCCGAGACCGACCCCGGGGACGTCGTGCACCGACCGGGTCGGACCGCTCGGCAGCAGGCCGATCCCGACCCCGGTACTGACCCGCAGGTCAGCGAAGCGTCGCGCCACGGCATGGGAGCATAGGCCGGTGGTCAGGGTTCAGCAGCGGCGTCGCGTCGCGCAGACGAGTCGCTCGTGATCCCGGTCGTCTGGTCCGACGACGTGCTGCGCCACGACCCGCGTGACGAGATCTGGGTGGGCGTGCGGACCGACGGCACCGAGGTGCCGCGGCGGGCGACCGTCATCCGGGCGGCGCTCGCCGCCGCCGGGCATCCCGAGGTCCCCACGACGGAGCACCCGGACGACGTGCTCCTGGAGGTCCACGAGGCCGGCCTCGTCGACTGGCTGCGGACCGCCTGGGACGCCTGGCAGGACGGCCCGTACGGCACGCTCGTCGGCTCCGACCGGGTCGTGCCGTACGTCTTCCCGACCCCGCTCATGACGTCGGGGATGCCGTGGCGGTACCCGGCGGCGACGCACGCCCGGGCCGGGGTCTGGTGCTACGACACGATGACCGTCGTCGGCCCGGGGACCTGGGAGGCGGCCCGGGCCGCCGTCGACGCCGGGCTCACCGCCGTCGATCTCGTCCTGGCCGGCCGGCACTCGGTCTACGCCCTCACCCGGCCGCCCGGTCACCACGCCGCGCCCGCCGGGTTCGGCGGGTCGTGCTACCTCAACACGGCCGCCGTCGCGGCCCAGGCGTTCGCCCGCGCGGGCCGCCGGGTCGCGGTCCTCGACGTCGACGCCCACCACGGCAACGGCACCCAGGCCGTCTTCTGGGACCGCGCCGACGTCCTCTACGCATCCGTCCACGTCGACCCCGGAGCCGGCTGGTTCCCGCACGTCCTCGGGTACGGCGACGAGCGCGGCGCCGGCGCCGGGGCGGGCTCGACGGTCAACGTCCCGCTGCCGCCCGGCACGGACGATGACGGCTGGCTGCGCGGCGTCCGGCTCCTCGTGGAGGCCGCGCTGCGGTTCGACGCGGAGGCCGTCGTGCTGTCCCTCGGGCTGGACGCCGCGGCGGCCGACCCGGAGAGCCCGCTGCTCGTCAGCCGCGACGGCTACGCGAGGGCCGGGGCGCTCGTCGGCGCGCTCGACCTCCCGACCGTCGTCGTCCAGGAGGGCGGCTACGACCTCGCGTCCGTCGGCGACCTCACGGTCGCCGCGCTCTCGGCGTTCTGAACCTGTGCAGCCGCGTTCGGGACCTGCGCCGTCCCCCCACCGCGCCCCGTGTGAGCGACCCGTGGCGCCCGCCGCCCGCGATCTCAGCGCGGTGAGCTCCGGTTCGCTGCCAGTGCACGGACCCGCCGCCGCAACCCTGGGAGCCGGCGACCCACCGACTTGCGAGCACGCCGGAAGGCGTGCCGGGCACGGTCCGGCAGGCTCACCGGGTCGGCGCTCGAGCGCACCCGGACGCCGCGAACGCCCCGACCGTTGGAGTCCAGGACCAGGTCGATCGGCACGGACACCCGGTGCCCCGGCTCGCCCACCTCGACGAACAGCGCGTACACGCCCTCGCGAACCCGGGCCGCGGCGTGCTGGTCCGCCGAGACGCGGGCACGCCACACCGTCCGCGGACCTGTGGCGTCAGGCACGGCATCGACGAACATCTTCTTCTCGGTCTGCTGGTGGACGAGACGGAACCGCACCTCCCCCGTACGCGGCGTGACCGCGGCATTGAGAGGGACGGTCACGGCGAGCTCCGTCCCCCGGCCCTTGCGAGTCAAGACCCTGGTCGCAGCGCGGAGCAGGTTCGTCACCGTGCCGTTTCGGGTGTCGACGGCCACGCTCAGCTCCTCCTTGCCCTGGGTGAGGAACCCGACCGTGGTCGGCACCCCCGTGCCACCGAAGCGCACTCCCGGGTCGGACACGGAGGCCGCCCGCTCCGGCGCAAGCCGCGAGGTCCGGGTGAGGCCAAGGGCGCCCGCTCGCACGTACAGGTCCCAGATGCCCTCGGGCAGCCGGCCGGCGGTGTTGAAGTGCGTCGGGTCCAGGCGTGCGATCAGGGCGTACCTCACGGTGTGGCGCGTCGGGTGGCCCGCCACCGGGACGAACTCGACCGTGCTCTCGGTCGGGACGAAGAACTCCACGGCCGTGTCCCGCATCTTGACGACGACGTCCATGCGGGGATTGGCGAGCGAGGGCAGGACGTCGAGACCGCCGATCTCCGGGACGGCGTCGAAGAAGGGCGGCGCCAGCGTCACCGACGAGGGTGCACCAGCGTCGTCCCGGACGACGTCGACCTCGAGCGGGACGTCACCCAGCAGCAGCCGGGTCGTCGCCCGGACGACGAGCAGCGTGTCGCCGTCCCACCGGGCCTCCTCCAGACGGTTGCGCAGCTTGAGCGAGTCCGAGACGTCCGCATGGGCGAGCAGACCGTCGACGTCGCCGCGCCGGGCCAGCGCCGCGCGGCCTCGCAGCCCCGGCGGCAGGAGGGTGTCGACATCTGCGGGGAAGGCGTCCGCGAGCAGTTTGCGGATCGTGCCGACGAGGTCGTCCCGATAGGCCTTGTGGTAGCGCTGGAAAGGCCCGCCGCTCAGCCGGCCGAGCAGTTCTACGCGGAAGAAGCGCTCGTACACCGCGAGCCGCTCGGCCTCGGACGACGCGTTGCCCTCGACGATATCGAGCACCTCACGCAGGTTGCCGTAGTACTCCTTGGGGACGATGCGCGTGGAGCCCGCGTTCGCCCCGTCCTCGCGCCGCCAGTAGAAGTAGCACGCGTAGTCGCCGACGATCGCGGTCGACCTCGCGGCGTAGTACGCCTTCACCATGAACAACTGGTCCTCGAGGCGGCGCTTCCCCTCGGGATAGCGCAGCTCGGGGTGGGCGGCGAGCAACCGCCGGGAGAACATCTTGTGCGGCGTGAGTGACTCGATGAGTGGCGCGTCGCTCATCGAGCAGCCGACCGCGTTCCGCCGGAACACGTTGTGCGGCACGCCCCGAAAGTTGCTGATCACCTTGCCGATGACGATATCCGCGTCCGAGGAGTGACCCAGATCGTACATCCGTTCGAGCGCCTCGGGTGCGATCCGGTCGTCCTGGTCCATGAACAGGACGTACTCGCCCCGCGCCATCGAGATGCCGATGTTGCGAGGCTTGCCGGGCCAGCCCGAGTTCGGGATGTGCGTCACCGAGAACATCGGCTCGGCGGCCGCGATCTCGTCGAGCCGGTCGCCCGTGCCGTCGGTCGAGCCGTCGTCGACGAGGAGCACCTCGATGGTGCCGCGATCGAGGGTCTGTGCTCGCAGGGAGTCCAACGCAGGGTCCAGAGCGGCGCCTGGGTTCCACACCGGGATAACTACCGAGACCTTCACCGAACTTCTCCGCCCGTCCCTCGATGATCATTGCGCGGGGTACAGTCAACCGCACTCTGCCCCGGTTTACGCCCGACGTCGCGACGGGCCCACCCGCTCGGAGACGTCTGAGTCGGATTCCGCTGACAGCCGGCGACCGAGCTGCCACCACCAGATGGGATGATCTGTGAGAATCGTCGTCACCGGCGGGGCCGGGTTCATCGGCTCCAACTTCGTCCGCCGGGCCGTCGCCGGGGACTACCCGCGGCTGCGCGGGGCGGACGTCGTCGTGCTCGACGCGCTGACCTACGCCGGCACGCTGACCAACCTCACCCAGGTGCTGGACTCCCCGCAGGTGCGGTTCGTCGAGGGCGACATCCTCGACGGCGCCCTGGTCACGGACGTGCTCGCGGGCGCGGACGCCGTCGTCCACTTCGCCGCCGAGAGCCACGTCGACCGGTCGATCACCGGGGCGGCCGACTTCGTCATGACGAACGTCGTCGGCACCCAGACGCTGCTCGACGCCGCCCGGGCGGGCGGCGTCGGCCGCTTCCTCCACGTCTCGACCGACGAGGTCTACGGCTCGATCGACGTCGGCAGCTGGCCCGAGACCGACCCGCTGCGGCCGAACTCGCCGTACGCGGCGAGCAAGGCGGGGTCCGACCTCATCGCCCTGTCGTACGCGCGCACGCACCGCACGGACGTCGTCGTGACCCGCTGCTCGAACAACTACGGGCCGCACCAGTTCCCCGAGAAGGTGGTCCCGCTGTTCGTCACGAACCTCGTCGACGGCGGGACCGTGCCGCTGTACGGCGACGGGCTCAACGTGCGCGACTGGCTCCACGTCGACGACCACTGCCGGGGCATCGCCCTCGTGCTGGCCGGCGGGCGGTCCGGTGAGGTCTACAACATCGGCGGCGGCACCGAGCTGACGAACCGGGAGCTCACCCAGCGGCTGCTCGCCGCGACCGGGCGGGACTGGTCGGCGGTCGTCCCCGTCACGGACCGGCCGGGTCACGACCGCCGGTACTCGGTCGACATCACGAAGATCTCGGCCGAGCTGGGCTACGCACCGCAGGTGCCTTTCGAGCGCGGGCTCGCCGAGACCGTCGAGTGGTACCGGACCCGCCGGGACTGGTGGGAGCCGCTCAAGGCCCGCACGGCCCTGGCCCGATGACGCCGCGACGCTGGGTCGTCGTCGGCGCGCGCGGCATGCTCGGGCGCGACGTGTGCGCGGCGCTCGAGGCCGCCGGTGAGCGCGACGTGGTCACGCTCGGCCGCGACGAGGTCGACGTCAGCGACCCGGCGTCGGTGGAGAAGGTCGTCGGGACGGCGCTGGGCGGGACGGCGCTGGGCGGGACGGCGAAGGGCGGGACGGCGGCGGGCGGGACGGCGGCGGGCGGGACGGCGGCGGGCGCCACCGGCCCGGCAGCAGGACACCTCGACGCCGTCCTGGTCAATTGCGCCGCGTGGACCGCGGTCGACGACGCGGAGTCCCACGAGGCGCAGGCGTTCGCGGTCAACGCCCTCGGGCCCCATCTGCTCGCGCTGGCGTGCGCGGCCGCCGGGGCGTGGATGCTCCAGGTCTCGACCGACTACGTCTTCGACGGCACCGCGACGCAGCCCTACCCGGAGTCGGCGCCGGCGGCGCCGCGGTCGGCGTACGGCCGGACCAAGGCGGCGGGCGAGTGGGCGGTGCGCGCGGCGCTGCCCGAGCGGCACTGGGTCGTCCGGACCGGCTGGCTGTACGGCGCCCACGGCCGCAGCTTCGTCACGACGATGCGCGCGCTCGCCGGCAGCCGGCCGACGGTCGAGGTCGTCACCGACCAGATCGGGCAGCCGACCTGGTCGGCCGACCTCGCCGACCGGATCGTGGCGACCGTGCGCGCCGGCGCACCGGCCGGCACCTACCACGGCACGTCGTCGGGCCGGGCGTCGTGGTTCGAGCTCGCCCAGGCCGTCTTCGTGGCGGACGGCCACGACCCGGCCCGGGTCCTGCCCACCACGTCTGAGACGCTCGTCCGGCCGGCCCCGCGGCCCGCCTGGTCGGTCCTCGGCCACGACGCGTGGTCCCGCGCCGGGCTCGGGCCGCTGCCGCACTGGCACGACGCGCTCGCCCGTTTCGTCGGCACAGGGAGCACCGGATGAGGATCGACCCCCTCGCGATCGAGGGTTCCTGGACGTTCACGCCGCGCACGTTCGGCGACGACCGTGGCGTCTTCCTCGAGTGGTACCGGCACGAGGGCCTCACCGAGCACGTCGGCCACCCGCTCGACCTGCGGCAGGCGAACTGCTCGGTCTCCGCGGCGGGCACGGTGCGCGGCATCCACTTCTCCGACGTGCCGCCGGGCCAGGCCAAGTACGTCACGTGCGTGCGGGGCGCCGTCATGGACGTCTGGGGCTCGAACTTCGACGAGGACGGCCCGATG
>DAIOGQ010000002.1:0-46896 GCA_036745175.1 Kineosporiaceae bacterium | reverse complement strand
CCCTACGGGGTCGTCGCGTCGTCCGACGGCTTCGTCACGGTCGCCGCCCCCTCCGACCACCACTGGCGCCTGCTCACCCAGCTGATGGGCCGCCCCGAGCTCGGCACCGACGAGCGCTATGCCACCAACCACGTGCGGCTGTCCCGGGCCGGCGAGGTGTACCGGCTCATCGAGGGTTGGAGCCGATCCCTGCGCACGGCGGACGTCGTCGGCGTGCTCGGGGGGCGCATCCCGTGCGGCCCGGTCGCCTCCGCGGCCGACATCCTGCGCGACCCGCACCCCCGGGCACGACAGATGCTCGTCGACCTGCCCCACCCCGGCGGGTCGACCGTGACGGTCGCGGGGTCGCCGATCAAGTTCACGGTGACCCCGACGGGACCGTTCACCCCCGCGCCGCTGCTGGGCCAGCACACTGACGAGCTCCTCGCCGCCCACGGCGCGACGAGGGGCACGACCGCCATCGACTCCCTCCACGCCCCGCAGGAGGACTGACCGATGACGATCGGCACCTTCTGCGCCGACGTGGCCCACGGGCTGCGGGACGCCGGCGTCCGCCGTCTCTTCGGCGTGCCGGGAGGCGGGGCGAACCTCGAGCTCATCGATGCCGCGGCCGACCTCGGCATCGACTTCGTGCTCGCCCACACCGAGTCCGCGGCTTGCGTCATGGCGGCGGTGCACGGACGGCTCGCGGGCACGGCGGGGGCTGCGGTCGTCACCCGAGGGCCGGGCGTGACCAGCGCCGCGAACGGCCTGGCCCAGGCGAGCCTGGACCGCTACCCGCTGCTGCTGCTCAGCGACGGAGTCCCGCAGGACCAGGCGGCCAGAACCGCCCACCAACGGCTGGACCAGGTGGCGACGACGGCGCCGCTGACCCGGTGGAGCGGCCGGCTCGGTCATGCAACGCCGTACAAGGACGTCATGGCCGCCGCGGCGCTCGCGCGGCGGCCACCCGCCGGCGCCGTCCACCTGACCCTCGACCCGTCCGTCCCGGGCGACCCTGTCCATGAGCCGGTCGACGCCCCCGGCCCGGGCCACGGCGCCGGCGACGTACGTGCCGCCCTTGCCCGGGCGCAGCGCCCCGTGGTCGTCGTGGGCCTGGACGCCGCCGACCTCGGCGCCCCGTTGCACGCCGTGCTCGAGCAGGTCGGCTGCCCCGTGCTGACCACCTACCAGGCGAAGGGTGCCGTTCCCGAGTCGTGGCAGGGGTACGCGGGGCTGTTCACCGGGGCACGGATCGAGGCAGCCCTGCTCGAGCAGGCCGACCTCGTGGTAGGGGTGGGGCTGGACCCCGTCGAGCCCGTGCCCGGCCCGTGGCCGTACGAGGCCGACGTCGTCCTGCTCCACCGCCACCCGGTCGACACCGCCTACTTCGGCGGACGCGTGACGCTGCACCTCGGCGACTACGAGACCCTGCTGCTCCCGCTGCTGGGGCACCTGGCCTCGACGTGGCCGGTCGGGACGGGGACGCGCACTCTCGCGGCACGCCACAAGGCGCTCGACGCGTCAGCCCCCGGCCTGCGCCCGCACGACGTCGTCCGTGCGGTGCAGGAGGAACTCGGCGACGTACCGGTCACGGTGGACGCGGGTGCGCACATGCTCGTGGCGATGGAGCTGTGGCGGACCGACCGGCCGGGGCAGGTGCTCATCTCGAACGGCCTGGCCACCATGGGCTTCGCGCTGCCCGCGGCGATCGGGTCGGCGCTCGCCCGGCCGGGGGAGCGGGTCGTCTGCTTCGTCGGGGACGGGGGTCTCGGAATGGTTCTTGCCGAGCTGGAGACCGTGGCCCGCCTCGACCTCGATGTCGTCGTCGTCGCCTTCAACGACGCGACCCTGAGCCTCATCGAGCTCAAACAGTCGCCCGCAGCCCGCGACGCTCGCCCGGTCGTCTACCGGCGCACGGACTTCGCGGCCGTCGCCGAAGCCATGGGCGTGCCGGCGGGCATCGCCACAGACGCCTCTCAGGTGCGTGCCCTGCTGGCTCAGGCGCCGCGCGGCCCGCTGCTCGTCGATGCACGGGTCGAGCGGCACGCCTACCGTCAGGTCATGGCAGCCATCCGCGGGACGACGACCCGCGCGCCGTCCGACGACGAGCAACCGGCGCCGCGGCCGAGCCCGCACCCGACGCCCGACGACGGGACGCAACGATGAGCGCCGTCGACCGCGCCGTCGACCCGGCGGCCCGCCGCGACGTGGCCGGGCGGATGGCCGAGGCCGCGGGCGCCTGGCTGGACGCCTTGGACGACGGGCAGCGGGAGCACGCCTGCGGCGCCGTGCCGGCGGACGACGCGACGGATACCGAACGCCGACGCTGGTTCTACACGCCGACCGACCATGGCGGCCTCACACTGCACCAGCAACGCCCCGCCCAGCAGCGCGCGGCGATGAGGCTCGTCGCGAGCGGGCTGTCCCCAGCCGGGTACGTGACGGTCGCTCTGACCATGGGCCTGGAGAACGTCCTCGACCACGTGGAGGGCTTCGTGACCCGGTTCGACCGGGAGCGGGCGCGCGACCCGGGCCTGTACTACCTGCGGGTGTTCGGCGAGCCCGGCGGCCCGCAGCCGTGGGGGTGGCGGTTCGGCGGCCACCACGTCTCGCTGAACTACCTCGTGGTGGACGGCGTCCTCGTCGCCACGACGCCCTGCTTCATCGGCGCCGACCCGGCCGCCTCCCCGCTCCTCGGCGGCACCCTGCACCGCCCGCTGGCTCGCGTCGAGGACCTCGCCCGAGACCTCGTGCGGTCCCTGCCCGCTGAGCTCCGCACGCGTGCCGTCCTGCTGTCCAAGGCGCCGCCTGACCTCGTCACCGCGAACCGGACGCACATCGCCGACGGGGACCGCCAGATCCCCCTCACCGGGGTCTGGCGCGACGAGCGGTTCCCCGACCCCGTGGAGGCCGCCAAGCTGCAGACCCTCAGCGACGCCATCGACGCCGTCTCGGGGTTCGAGGAGGCCGACCACAAGGCCGTCGAGTACACCACCACCCCGAAGGGGGTCGCCGCCGCCGAGTTCGACACCGAGCAGAAGGAGCTGATGCGCGTCCTGCTGGGCACCTACTTCGGGCGGATCCCCGACGACGTCGCGCCCACCTGGCACGACGACCTCGGGGCCCTGGACGCCGTCCATGTCGCCTGGGCAGGCTCGCTCGAACCGGGTGAGTCGCACTACTACCGGCTGCAGGCCCCGGGCCTGCTCATCGAGTGGGACAACACCCAGCGCGGCGCCAACCACGCCCACTCGGTGTGGCGCGACCCCACCACCGACTTCGGGCTCGACGTTCTGGCGGCGCACCGCGCGCGGCACCACTGACCCACCTTCCGCGGACGAGAGCTGACGACGCAGGCAGCCCGCATGTCCCTCCTGCAGCTGTCACCGCCACCGGCACCGAGGCTGCCGCCGGCGCCCCGACGTATCTCCTGCGCTCTTCCGTCGTCACTTGCCTGATGGGTCGGCGCACTGCTCCGATCGCCGGGTCCGGGCCGCGGGACACCGGACGCCGGACGATGGACGATGGGGCGACGGAGGATCGACGACGGAGAGGGGTTGGCATGTCCGTCAACGACGACGCCACGGGTCGGGCGAGCATCTTCATCAGCCACATCTCGCAGGAGGCTCAGGTCGCCGAGCTCGTCCGGTCGTCCGTCCTGCGTGACTTCCTGGGCCTGTTCGACATCTTCGCCTCGTCGGACACCGCCAGCATCGCTGCGGGCGACGACTGGTTGGCGGCCGTGGAACGGGCGCTCCAGAGGGCGTCTGTGTTCCTCGTTCTCTGCAGTCCTGCGTCGAAGTACCGCCCATGGCTGCAGTTCGAGGCCGGCGCTGCCTGGATGCGGAGGATCCCGATCGTTCCGCTGTGTCACGCGGGCCTGACGCCGGCGGATCTTCCGATGCCGCTCTCGACCCGTCAGGGCGTGGCACTCGACGCGGCGTCGGGTGTGCGGAGGCTGTACGAGCGCCTCGCGGCTGAGCTGTCCTGCGCGTCTCCGCAGGTAGATCATGCGCATTTGGCGGGCGAGGTAGCCGCGCTCGGTGCGCCGCCATCGACCGACGATCTTCTCCGGATCGAGACCGACCGCCACGTCCAGGCCCGGCTGATGAACGCTCTGGCGCATCCACGGTACCGGTGGCGGTCCTTGGACCGGCTTGCCGCGGAGTCGGCTGTGTCCCCTGAGCTGGCCGCGGACTCCTTGAGAGGAAATCCTGACGTCCGCTTCGGCAGAGGTAGGAGCGGCAACGTGATCGTCGGCCTGCAGTCCCGGGTCGGGGAACGACCGGATGGGGGGGATCGGACGTCCGGGCCAGGGCCGGTTGCCTGAACCGGGCGTCGTTGGTCTCCTCGCCTTCGGGACGACCCGCGGCTGGGCGCGGGTCCCACTGCCGGTGACCGCTCGGCCGGTTGTCGGCGGCCCGGCCCCTCTGCGACGCTGCGGCAGTGCCCGGTCCTGTGCTCGTGCACGCGAGCGCCGCTGATCGCGGCTGGGCCCAGTGCCTGGTCGTCGACCTCGCCGCTCGCGGTGCACCGGCGCGGCTGATGCCGACGGACCGACGCGCACGCGCCGCCGCGGTCGAGCAGGCGGCCGCCGTGGTCGTCGTCCACAGCTGGTTCCGCCCCGGCCCGGAGCCTCTCGACTACGCCCACCTGCCCTGCCCCCTGCTCGTGGCGCAACGCAACTGGACACGAATCCACTCCGACGACTACCCCGGGCGACGCGCGGCCTTCGCGTTGTGGGAGAACTACTACCAGCCGCGCCGACCCGGACGGGGACGGCGCGGCCCCGGGAGGCCGGAAGGAGGATTCCTCCACCTGCTCCAGGCGGTCGGCCTGTCAGCGCGTGCCCTCGACCTGCCGGGCGGGTACGCCTTCCTGTCGTACCGCGTCCTTCGGGACGGCGACTTCGTCCGGGACGAGATCCGTCCCCTGCTCGCGGGCGCCGGCTTCCCGTCGTGGGACTACCGGTCCAGCGAGCATCTGTCGGACCGCGGCGTCGCAGCGCGGCTCGAGGGTCTGGTCCGCGACGCAGGGTGCCTCGTGGTCGTCGCCACGAGCGGTTGGTGGTC
Source organism: Kineosporiaceae bacterium (assembly GCA_036745175.1). Classification (GTDB taxonomy): domain Bacteria; phylum Actinomycetota; class Actinomycetes; order Actinomycetales; family Kineosporiaceae; genus R-H-3. Next base: position 41,842 of record DAIOGQ010000002.1, on the reverse strand, counting down.
GTCCTGGACCGAGCTCGAGCTGCGCGCCGCCCGTCGGCACGGCGTCCCGGTCGTCGCCGTCCGGCCCGACGGCGCTCGTGCCTGCCGTCGACGAGCGCTCAGCTCCGAGCCTGTCGTCGTCCTGGGTCGGGACGGAGCGGGGCGGCAGGACCTCCTCGATGCGGTCGCCAGGACACCAGCGACGCGGCTGCCGTCGTAGGACGGCGTGGCCGTCTCGAGTGGTGGTCCACCTCGCCCGGAGGAGTATTCGCCCCGAGATCACCGGCGGCCGGCCGGTGTCCGCTCGCCGAGGAGGATCCGCATGCTCGCCATCGCTGCGCTCGTCTGCTTCGTGCTCGCGCTCTTCAAGCTGTCGGTGGGCTTCTCGCTCACGACGCTCGGGCTCGCACTGATCGCCGCACATCTCGCCTTCGGCGCGATGGTCCCTTCGATCCCGACCTCCCGGCGCCGCTGATCGACGCTCCCTCGAGGAGCCGGGAGGTTCAGCCCGGCTCCTCACGCCCGGCGGAACCGGGTGCACCCGCTCCGAGGCGGAAGCCACGACAGCAGTCGTCACGACGAATCCCCTGGCCCGTCAGTGAGGCATCCTTGGGACATGCAGAGCGTGTACCTGGCCGCCGGCGGCGACGAGGGCCTGCTCCGCCTGGCCCAGGCGTGGCATTCCCGGGTGATGACCGACGAGGTGGTCAGCCACGCGTTCAGCCACGGGTTCCACCCGCAGCACAGTGAGCGGCTCGCTGCGTACTGGGCCGAGGCGCTCGGGGGGCCGAACAGATACTCGGCCACCTGCGGGGACGAGACGTCGGTGGTCCGGATGCACAGCGGCAACGGCCCGCACGACGAGATGGAACGGCGGGCCGTCGCCTGCTTCGACCTGGCCCTTCAGGACGTGGGACTGGCGGCGGACGAGCCACTGCGGAAGGCGTTGCACGACTACTTCGCGTGGGCCGTCACGACGACCCTGTCGCGGTACCAGGAATCGGCCGACGACGTCCCCGAGGGTCTGAGCATTCCGCGGTGGTCATGGGACGGGCTGCAGCGCTGAGTGCGTCAGAGGACTCGGTTGACCCCCGGGACGCGGGTGAGTGCCCGGGCGAGCGCGAACGATCCGGCGACGGCGGCCGGCGCCACGACGAGAGCCTTGAGCTCGGGGGCAGCCGGAAGCGGACTGGCGAGCAGGGCGACTCCGACGACGACGGGAGCCTGGACCACGTAGGCGCCGAAGGCGGCCCGACCCATGGCGCTCGCGAGCGGGCGGGAGTGGTCGTGGCGACGCTGGAAGTACCCGAGCAGCCAGACGGACAGGCTGACGGCGATCACTCCCTCGCAGGCGGCCACGAGAGCCGCCTGCCAGGACAGTCCGCCCGCGAAGGGGTCGAACGCGTCGTGGCTGATGGCGAAGCCGGCCGTCACCGAACCGATGCCGACCAGGGCCGCGATCCTGGCCGGTCGAAGCAGCCGGTCCGGCACCGGGTCCAGCCAGCCGTTCTCGGCGCACGCGATCCCGAGGACGAACAAGGCGATGCACTGGGGCCACTGCCAGACGTGCAGCTCGAAGACCTGCCGGGAGTTGACCGGGAACCGCAGGCGGACGACGAAGGTGGTCACGGCGATCACCCCCGCGAGCCCGACCAGGACCCAGGGCCGTAGGAGTCGTGGTGTCCGGCGGGCGGGCCGAAGCGCCCGCCAGGAGGTGTAGCCGACGGAGAAGACGAGCAGGGCAAGGACGAACCACAGGGGCCCGGGGTCCAAGGCGTCCAGCTGCGCTCGCAGGTACCAGACGAGGGAGCGTCCGCGGCGCCGAGCACCCATCCACTCGACGGCGGGGTAGACCAGCAGGAGGAAGACCAGGAACGGCAGACCCAGTCGCAGCGAACGGTCGCGCAGGAAACCTCGTGCCCCTCTGCGACCCAGCGCTCGGGGCGTGAGCAGGCCGGCGATGAGGAAGAACAGGCCCATCGCGAACAGCGAGCCGAGGGCGACGAACAGCGACGCCGGGATCAGGAACGCGTCGTTGGCCGAGGGCTCGCGGTAGGCCCAGGACCCGATGTCGGTGTACGTGATGAAGACGTGTCCGGTGATCACGCCGGCCACCAGCGTGACCTTGAGGTTGTCCAGGTACGCCCGCCGCGGGCGACCGACGAGGCGTCGCCCAGCCGTGGGCACAGACACGGCGCCCATGTCTTCACGCTCGCACCGAGCAACCTGCGAGCAGCAGGGTCCAACGTCACGTGGGCGAGACAGCTCCGGGGACGTTGTGCCCGACCGGTTCCTGCGGCGAGCGGGAAAGGTGGTGGCAGGACGCCCGCGGGGTGCGGAACGGCGGCGGTCACGTGAGATCGGGCGGGCGTCTCGGCTGCCCGCCCGTCGGCGCACATGGACGGTCCGGTCGTGCGGCTGCGTCCGCGGTGGCGACGGACCGCTCGAGGGGATTCGCCATGCGGCACGCCACACCACCGATGGGTCTTCGGACTCCTCAGCCCGACGAAGGCCGCACGGCCGCGGCGGGGTCCGGGTCCGACGGAGCCGGCGCTAGGGTCCGCGCCGTGCTCGATCGTGGCCGGCGGGACCGGCGCGGGGTCGTCGCTGCAGGGCTGGCGATCCCGGTGCTGTGGGCGCTGCTGGCCGGCTGGTGGATGCCCCGCGGGCCGGTGACCACGGGTCAGGCTCTGGCGGCGATGGCGATCGGTCTTGCCGTCGGCGCCGGGGCGGGTCTGCTCCTGCGGTCACGGTGGGCGCTCCTGGTGACCCCGCTGGTGTTCGCGACGGTGTTCGAGGTGGTGCGCCTCGGCAGTGCCGGCCCGACCGTCGACGGGATCCATGTCAGCACCTACGGGCTGCTCGCGTTCGCTGTGGGCCGCGGGTTCCACGGTGTGGTGGGGCTGCTTCCGATGGTCCTGGGCTCGGTCCTGGGGGCCGGCGTCGCCAGGCGTCGGAGCTCTCCTGGCGTCGCGACCTCCGGTGGCGGCGGTCCGCGCCGGTCGGCGATGTCGAGGGCCGGGGTGTACGCCCGCCGGACCGTCGCGGCGGCGACGGCGACGGCCCTGGTGCTCCTCGCCGTGGCGTTGGCGCGGCCCGCGGGCACCGACCCGATCACCGGCCCGGACGGTCACCGGTTGTCGGGCAGTGTCGCCGAGCTCACCCGGGTCCGGATCGGTGGCCACGACCTGGCGATGATGATCCGCGGCCGGAGCGCCGACAACCCGGTGCTGCTGTTCCTGGCCGGGGGGCCCGGCGGCACCGAGCTGGGGGCGATGCGCCATCACGGGCAGGCGTTGGAGGACGACTTCGTGGTGGTCAGCTGGGACCAGCGTGGCACCGGGCGGTCCTACGACCAGCTCGAGCCCACCTCGACGCTGACCCTGGCCAACGCCGTCCGCGACACGATCGAGGTCACGGACTACCTGCGTGACCGGTTCGGTCAGGACAAGATCTACCTGCTCGGGCAGTCCTGGGGCACGATCCTCGGTGTCCTCAGCGTTCAGCAGCGTCCCGAGCTGTTCCACGCGTTCATCGGTGCCGGACAGATGGTCAGCCCTCGGGCGACCGACCTGGTCTTCTACCGCGACAGCCTGGCCTGGGCACAGCGCACCGGGAACACCAGCCTGGCGGCCACCCTGATCCGCAACGGCCCCCCGCCGTACCAGTCCGCACTGGCCTACGAGCCGGCCCTGTCCTACGAGTCGGAGCTCTACCCGTACGACCGCAGTCGCAACGCCGAGGGAGAAGGTCAGATGTCGGAAGGCATCTTCGTCGGCGAGTACGCCCTGATCGACCAGGTGCACAACCTGGGCGCCGTGGTCGACACCCTGGCGCTGCTGTACCCGCAGATCCAGCACATCGACTTCCGCACCCAGGCCACCCGGCTCGAGGTGCCCGTCTACCTCTTCCAGGGCCGCCACGAGGCTCCGGGCCGCGCCGACCTCGCCGAGGAGTGGTTCGGGATGCTCAGCGCGCCGCGCAAGCAGCTGAGCGTCGCCGAGACGTCCGGGCACCGGCCCCTGTTCGAACAGCCCGACGCATTCCACGCGTTCATGACCGGCGTCGTCCTGGACGACCGCGGCGCAGGCGTCTCATGAGCGGGCAGCTGCGTCCGGTGATGCACCGAAGCAGCCGGCGATGTGCGGGTTCCGGCCGGCGTGCCCGGACGGCGCGACGCGCGGGGGTCCTGACCGTGTCCTTCGTGCTCGTCGGCGGGCTGGGCAGCCCGGCGTCCGCCGTGGATCGCCTCGACACCGACCGCGCGAGCACGGTCCTCGCCGGCGAGATGGACGCCGTCGGCGTGCCTGGCGCGGCCCTCGCGGTGGTCGACCGGACCGGCGACGAGGTGGTCACCGGGCTCGGCGAGACGGGAGACGGCCGCAGCGTGACCGCGGACACCCCGTTCGTGATCGGGTCGACGTCCAAGAGCGTGACCGCACTGGCGGTGATGCAGCTGGTCGACGACGGGCTGGTCGACCTCGACGCCCCGATCCGGCGGTACGTACCCGATCTGCGACTGGCCGATCCGCGGGCCGCCGACTCGATCACCGTACGGCAGGTCCTGCAACAGACCAGCGGCCTCCCGGAGACCGCCGGCGGCCCGGTCCTGAAGAGCGCGAGGGACGGCACCGCTCTCGACGCCGTCCGTGAGCTGGCCGAGACCCGGCTCAGCGACCCGCCGGGGACGGTGTGGCACTACTCGAACGCCAACTACGTCCTGGCCGGCCTTGTCGTCGAACGAGCGTCGGGGACCAGCTACGCCGAGTACGTCCGGCGCCGGATCTTCGCGCCGCTGGGCATGACGAGCAGCGCGGCTCACCTGTCGGGCGACACCGGGGACGGCGGTCACCCGGCCGTGAGCTCCGGTCACCGGTTGTGGTTCGGTGCGACGATCGTGCACGGACCGACCCGGCGGTCGGGGTTGCTGCCCGCCGGCTACCTGGTCAGCACCGCCACGGACATGGGGCGCTACCTGCGGATGTACCTGCGCGACGGCGTCAGCGACGACGGGAGCCGGATCGTCTCGTCCGACGCGCTGCGCACGATGACCTCACCGGGTCCGGTGGCGCACCTGGGCGGATGGGCCGACGGCGCCCCCGCGCGCTATGCGATGGGCTGGTTTGTCGGCGGCCCTTGGCAGGAACCCGTGCTGTTCCACCCGGGCAACACCCCGGACTCCAGCGCGATGATCGCCGTCGTACCGGGTCGGGGAACCGCGGTCGCAACCCTGATGAACCTCAGCCACGAGATCCCGGTGCCGGGGAACCCGGCCGCCACCGATCGGATGTCGCGCGACGTGGTCGGCACGATGCTGGGTGAGCGCGTCGACGCACGACTGTCCACGACCCGGTTCTACCTTGCCTTCGACCTGATCGTGCTGCTCCTGGTCGGCTCCGCGGGGTGGGGGCTGTGGCGAGCTGCGAGGAGCCTGCGCCGCGCTCCTCGTCATGTGCTGCCGGCCTGGCTCGGCGTGGTCGCACGCGGTGTCGTGATCGCTCTTCTGCTCGCCACCCCGGGGAGCATCGGCTACGGATGGCGCGGGATCTGGGTGTGGGCACCCGATCTGGCCGTCACCATGGCCACCCTCGTCGGCGTCCTCGCGTCGACGTCGGTCCTTCGGCTGCTGGTCCTGCTGCGCGTGTCACGACCAGTGCCGCGCGTCGCCGGCGAGGACGCCCGGTCCGCGAGCGCCACAGGGACGACGCCCGCGGCCCCGGCCGGCGGCAGCGGCGCCCGCGGCGCGGCGCGGCGCGACGAACAGGCCGAGGTCATGCTGGACACGTCAGTCAATCTCACACCCGGAGGCCGGTCGTGAATCCTGAAGAGATCCTCGCGAAGGCTGGTGACGTGCTCGGCGTCCGTCGAGTGTTCGGTGAGCCGATCGAACGCGACGGCGTGCTGGTGATCCCGGTGGCGGTCGCCGTCGGCGGTGGCGGAGGCGGCAGCGGCCCGGACGACCAAGGGACCGGCGGCGGCTTCGGAGGCATCGTCCGCGGCATCGGCGTCTACGCCATCCGCGACGGAGAGGTCCGCTTCGTCCCCGCCATCGACGCCGTGGCCCTGTCGGTCATCGCGCTGCTCCTCGCTCGCACGCTGACGCGCGGAGTTCGCCGGCATCGCCGACACGCTCACCATGGTCGGGCCGCGGTCGACAGGTGAGTGAGCACGGGGGCGCCCGTGCAGGTCGAGGGCACGCCCGACCGCCGCGACGTCCGTGCGACCTCCTACGGTGGTGCTATGGGTGAACTCGCTATCGGCGCGCATGTCGACCAGGCCGATCCGGTCGCGGAGGCGCGGGCCCGCAGCACCAGCGTCGTGCAGCTCTTCCTCGGGGACCCGCAGAGCTACAAGGGGCCTGTCGTCCGGTACGAGGGCGGGGCGGAGGCGCTGAAGGCGGACGCCGCCGCAGCCGGCATCGACCTGTTCGTGCACTCGCCGTACCCGATCAACGTCGCCGCGACGAACAACCGGATCCGGATCCCGGGCCGCAAGCTCCTGCAGCAGCACGTCCTCGCGGCCGCCGCGATCGGCGCCAAGGGAGTCGTCGTCCACGGCGGGCACCTCGGGGTCGACGAGGACGCCGCGGTCGGCTTCGACAACTGGCGCAAGTGCGTGGACGGGCTCGACCTTCCCGTCCCGCTGCTCATCGAGAACACCGCGGGCGGGGACAACGCGATGGCCCGCCGGCTCGAGGCGATCGACCGGCTCTGGGAGGCCGTCGGCAAGGCGTCCGGCTCCGAGGACGTCGGGTTCTGCCTCGACACCTGCCACGCGCACGCCGGCGGGATCGACCTCGCGGACGTCGTCGGACGGGTCCTGGCGATCACCGGCCGGATCGACCTGGTGCACGCCAATGACTCCCGGGACGAGTTCGACTCCGGGGCCGACCGGCACACGAACTTCGGCTCGGGCTTCGTCGACGGCGAGTCGCTCGTCGCCGTCGTCCGGGAGGCCGGCGCGCCGGTGATCTGCGAGACCCCGGGCGGGGTCGAGGGCCAGGCGGCCGACATCGCCTGGCTCCGCGAGCGGGTCTGACGGCGCTCAGATCCGACCGCGGACCGGCGTCCGCTCGGCGTCGTTGTCCGGCCCGGGCATCGTCATCTCCAGGCGCAGCCCGAGCAGCCGGATCGGCCGGTCTGCCTCGCGCTTGGCGGCGAGGGCCAGGGCCTCGGCGAGGACGACGTCCGGGTCGCTCGTCGGCTCGGGCAGGGTGCGGCTGAAGGTCTTGGTGAAGAACGGCTTGTAGCGGATCTTGAGCGTCAGCCGGACGGCGGGGCGGCCCTCGCGCGCGATGTCCGCGAGCACCTCGGTGACGAGCACGCGCAGGGCGTCGTCCACCTGCGCGCGCTCGGTGAGGTCCTGCTGGTAGGTCGTCTCGCGGCTGTGGCCCCGGGCGACCCAGGGCGAGTCGTCGACCACGGCAGACCCGCGGCCGCGACCGAGGTCGGCGTACCACGTGCCCATCCGCGGGCCGAACTCCTCGACCAGCGTGTCGACGTCCGCCGCGGCGAGCTCGTTCACAGTGGTGATGCCGTGCTGGGCGAGCCGCCCCGAGACCTTCGAGCCGACGCCCCACAGCGCGATCGTCGGCCGCTCCCCCATCACCTCGAACCAGTTCGCCGCGGTCAGCCGGTAGACGCCTCGGGGCTTGCCGAAGCCCGTTGCGATCTTGGCCCGCACCTTGTTGTCGCCGATACCGAGCGAGCTGTGCAGCCGGGTGGCGGCCAGTACCGCGGCCTGCACCCGCCGCGCGAAGCCCTCGGGGTCGTCGGTGCGGACGCCGAGGAACGCCTCGTCCCAGCCGAGGACCTCGACGACGACGCCCTCCGTCCCGCGCAGCACGGCCATCACCTCGGCGGACGCGGCCTCGTACGCGGCCGCGTCGACCGGCAGGATCACCGCGTCGGGCGCCTTGCGGGCGGCCAGCCGCAGCGGCATGCCCGACCCGACGCCGAACGCGCGCGCCTCGTAGGACGCCGTCGATACGACGGCCCGTTCGGTCGGGTCTCCCCGGCCACCGACGATCAGTGGCACCCCGGCGAGCTCCGGACGGCGGAGCACCTCGACCGCAGCGATGAACTGGTCGAGGTCGAGGTGCAGCACCCAGGGCCTGGTCACGCCGTCCACGCGACCAGTGTGACGCCGGGGCCGGTCAGGGGTGCGGGCGCCGGGCGAGCACGTAGAACCGTTCCGTGGTCTCCTGGCGCACCGCCACGGGCCCGCGGACGTACCACTCGACATCCTGAAGACCGGCCGCGGTCACTGCGTCGACGACGTCCGCCGGGTCGTGCAGCACGACGTCGAGCTCGACGTCGTGCTCGAACCACGACGTCAGGCGCCGGACCTCGTGCCCGGCGTGCATGGCCAGCACGAGGACCCCGGCGGGAGCGAGCGGACGCGCGAGGGCGGCGACGACGGCGGGCAGCTCCGAACCGGCCAGGTGGATGAGCGAGTACCAGCCGAGCACCGCACCCCAGCCGTCGGCGTCGTCGGGGCGGATCAGCCGGGTGAGGTCGCCGACGGCGTAACGGACGCCGGGGAAGCGGACCCGCGCCTCGTCGACCATCTCCGGGGTGAGGTCGAGGCCGCGGGCGTCGGCGCCTGCGGCCACGAGGTACGCCGTGACGTGGCCCGGGCCGCAGCCCGCGTCGGCGACGGGCCGGGCGCCTGCCCCGGCTGCGACCCGGTCGAGCAGCCAGCGCTCGAAGGGCAGGTCGTCGAGCTCCCCGGCCAGCTTCTCGGCGTAGTCCTGCGCCACGGCGGCGTACGCGGTGCGGACCCGCTCGTCGCGGGCGTCGGCGCCGTCCGCGAGCGGGCGCTCACGGTCGACGGCGGGTCCGGCGGCCGCCACGCCGGCACCGGTGACTGCGCCCGTGGCCGGCGCACCCTCGGGGACCGGCCCGAGCAGGTGCACCCAGCGGTGGTCCTGCTGCCCGGGGCGGCGCTCCAGCCTGCGCACGAGCGGGCCCGTCCGGTCGGCGAGGCGGTGCAGGCACGCCTCGACGTCGTCCTTGTCGGAGAACGGGTGCAGCCGTTCTGTGCGCGCCTTCAGCTCGCCCGCGGTCTGCGCGCCGCGCAGCAGGAGCACGGTCAGCAGTGCGCGCTCGTCCGCGGCCAGGGTGAGCGCGTCGACGAGCGTCTGGTGGCACTTCAGCACGCGGCGCCCGGTGTCGGCCCACACGATCCGGACCAGGCCGCGGTCCCGCAGCGCCCGCGCCGTCCGCTCCACCGTGGGCTCGTCGAGGTCGGTCACCGGGTCGCGGCTCGACGTCTGGTTGCACGCGGTACGCAACGCGTTGAGCGTCAGCGGGTACGTCGCGGGGACGGTCACCTGCTTCTCCAGCAGGCACCCGAGCACCCGCTGCTCGACGGCGTCGAGGACGGGCAGGTCGGTCATGGCGGCCAGCCTAGGCGCCGGCACGACGAGGCAGGCGGCCTCAACGCGGATGGTCCAGCCGTGTCACCGACGTCATCGACCGCACGAGGGCGGCGAGCTTGCGCGCCGGGGTGCGGCCCCGGGACCAGCTGACCGTGTAGAGGTCCGCGTCCGCGACGCGTGCGAGCAGGTGGTCGTCGCTGGTCACCAGCTCGTCGACCAGCCCCAGCTCCACGGCGCGCGTTCCGTACCAGTACTCGCCGGTGCCGACCCGCTCGATGTCCAGCTGCGGTCGGTGCCGGCCGACGAACTCCTTGAACAGGGCGTGGGTGTCCTCGATCTGGCTGGTGAGCTTCTCGCGGTTCGCGTCTGTCGTGCGGGTGAACGGCGTCACCGTGCGCTTGTGCTCGCCGCCGGTGAACTGCTCGAACTCGATGCCCGTGCGGTCCAGGAGCCGGTAGACGTTCGGGATCTCGGCGATGACACCGATGGACCCGACGATTGCGAAGGGCGCCGCCAGGATGCGGTCGGCCACGCAGGCCATCATGTAGCCGCCGCTGGCCGCCACCTTGTCGACGGCGACGACGAGGCGCAGCCCACGGCTGCGCACCCGCATCAGCTGGGCCGCCGCCAGCCCCTGGTCGGCGACCAGGCCGCCGGGGTTCTCCAGCCGCACCACCACCTCGTCGCCGGGGCGGGCCACGGTCACGATCGCCGTGATCTCCTCGCGCAGTGCCGCGACCTCGGTCGCGCGCACGTCGCCGTGGAAGTCCAGCACGAACACCCGCGGGCGGGCGTCCGGCCCCGAGGTCGGCGCGGCACCGGTCGGCGTGGCACCGGCGCGCCGTGCGGCACCGGCGTCGAGGGCCTTGCGCGCCTTCCTGAGCTCCTTGGCCTGGGCCTTGGCTGCCTTGGCCGGCATCGTCCCCGAGCGCAGTGCCCAGGCCAGGTCCTCGTAGGTCCGGTTCAGGTTGCGGACCTGCAACCCACGACGGCTCGGGCCTCGGGCCCGGACGGCGCGGGAGCAGACCGTGGCGGTGACGGCGAGGACGGCGGCAACGGCGACGACCACCGTGACGGTCTTCAGGAGGAACAGGCCGTACTCGTGCATGAAGGTCACCCCAGCATCATGGGTGATCCCCGGGCAGCTGCAAGGTCCCCGGTCGTGCGGCGCCCTCGCCGGTCGGGTCCGCCGTTGGTACCAGCCCGGATGGACGATGTGAACCCGTACCGGGTGGTGGACATGCTGAGGCGTGCCCGGGGGCCCGCGGCGAGGTTCGACGCGGGTCCTGCACGGGATCCGTCGTGCTGCACAAGGAGGACGTCCGATGAGGAAGACCCTGGCGGCCGCGGTCGCCGCGCTCTCGCTCCTGATCGTCTCGCCCGGTGCCGCGCACGCCGGCGGCGGCTCGTCGTCCTCGGCCTGGCCGGCGGCCACCGCGCCGCTGCCCGCCGGCGCGATCCTGTCGCAGAGCGGTAGCAGGGCGGTCGTGCTCGCGCCGACGGACGTCTTCACCACGAAGCAGGCCCTCGACGCGGCGTACGTCAAGGTCGGCTACACGGTCGGTGCGTCCACCGGCCTCCCGCGTTGGTACAGCAGTCGCGACGTCCAGGTGAACGTGTTCTTCGCCGCCCTGGAGGGCGGCCGGTCCCAGTGGACGCTCGACCTCGTCAGCTGAGGCCGCCCTGGCCGCCGCGCCAGGGACGAGACGCGACCGGGCCATCCTGAACCGGCCGCGCTCAGGCGTCCGGCGGCTCGATGCCCCGGCCGAGGGCCTGGCGGACCAGCGCCAGGAAGTGCTGCCGGTCGTGGGACACCCCGAAGGCGCCGAGGGAGAGCAGCTCGGCCTCCCGGGGTGCCGCGCCGCGGCCGGCGTAGACGACGACGGGTGGGCCGCCGTCGGCGATCACCGGATGGGTGAGCAGGTTGCGGCCGGCGTCCTTCGAGCGGTCGGACGACCAGCGCCGGCCCAGGTCGGTGATCACCAGGTCGTAGGTGCTCGTCAGCAGCTGCTCGATCGCCTCCGCCGACGACACGACGTTGTCGAACACCAGCCCCAGAGGTCGCAGCAGGGACCGCTCGTACTCGTTGTTCGCCGGGTTGTCGTCCACCCACAGCACGCGCGCGGCGCCCGCTGGACGGACGGCGAGCTGCGGGACCGCGGCCACCAGGGCGTCGATCTGCTGGCCGAGCGCGACTCCGCCGAGAGCGGACGCGCTGCGCTTGCAGAACCAGCGCAGGTCCGACGGCAGGGCCTGCTCGGCCGGCATCGCGGCGCCGTCCAGGAGAACGGCATGGACGGCGCAGCCGAGGAAGCGGGCCTGTCTCCATTCGAACGCCACCGCGTCCAGCGGTTCGTGCAACCGCCCCGGGTCGAACTCGGGGCCGACGAGCGCCAGCACCAGGGACGAGCGCTGCAGCCCGTCGCGGATCACCTCGCGGAACGCCTCTCCGGGGGCGATGGTGCCCGTGTCGAGGAAGACCTCGTGGTCCGTCGCGCGAAGGGCGTAGCGGAGCGCCTGCGCGGCGAACGCGGAGTCCCGCCGCCGGTAGGACACGAACACCAGCACGTGGACAGCCTGGCATCGCCGTGGTCATGCTGAGAAGCCGTCCGCCCGACGGCGCGGCCGGCGGTTCCGCACGATGATCGGGAGACGGTGACCGGTCATGCCCGGGGAGTTCGGTGACGGCGATGCGGGAGCACGGTTCTCGCTCCAACTCCCGAAGCCGCCCGCTCCGAGGCCGACAGAGCGCCTCCTCCTGGGGGAACGCTTTCTCATACGCGCTAACGCAGTTCCGGAGCGTCTCGGCACCGACACCGTTCTCCCGAGCTACCCATGCCAGCGACGTCCTTTGACCGCTGATCCAGGTGGAGCTTCACCAACTGATCTTGAACTCGCGTGTCACTTGGCCAGCCCTTGCCGTTGTCACATAGTACCATCTGCGGTACTATTCAACGATGGCATCGGTAGCCAGGATCCTCGAAGCCATGCGGGCCAACCCTCGCAACATCCGCTACGAGGACCTGGTCAAGGTCTGCCAGCACTACTTCGGACAACCCAGAACCGGCGGCGGATCACACGCCGTATTCAAGACCCCCTGGCAGGGCGATCCCCGAGTGAACATCCAGAACGACCACGGAACAGCCCAGGCCTACCAGGTGCGCCAAGTCCTGGCCGCGATCGACAGGCAGCAGGAGGGAGAGTCATGACCACGGACGCAGACATCACCCACTACACCTACCGCGTGACCTGGTCAGTCGAGGACGACGAGTACGTCGCCAGCTGCCTTGAGTTCCCTTCGCTGTCCTGGCTAGCCGACACCCAAGAAGCGGCTCTGCGAGGACTGCGCGATCTGATCACAGACGTCATCGACGACCTGCGCAACAACCACGAGCCCATCCCCGAACCCTTGTCCTCGCGAAGCTACTCCGGGAAGTTCAACCTCCGCGTCGGGGAACAACTCCACCGCAAGCTGGCCATGGAAGCCGCCGCCGAGAACCTCAGTCTGAACCAGTACATTCTCCGTCGACTCTCCAACGCATCCTGACCGCGATCGAAAGCCTCACACCGACATACGCTCAGCGCCGCCGTTCCCGTGCGGGACGCACGCTCCTGCCGCGCTGAGCGGGTGACCTTCGTGTCGCACGATGCCGTCGTCAGCGCGACGTGCCGTCCCAGGTTGGAGTCCGGTCCGGGTGCTCTCTCGGGCACGAGGTCGCGGATCCGCGTACCAGATCTCCTGCCTGGCCGGTCGGCATCGTCGCTGCCTCTGTCCGGGCGGTATCGCTCAGTGGGCGGTATCGCTCAGTGGGCGGCATCGCGCGACGAGGCGGCACTGCCGCGCCGTCCGGCGTCCGCCGCCGGCCGGGCGGCGCGCCAGAGGGCGACGGCGATGGCGATCAGCCACAGGCACCAGCCGACGTAACCGGCGAAGTTCGTGAGCGTGGCGGCGGGCACGCCGAGCGGCACGAGGACGCCGGTGGCGATGAGCACGGCGGAGGCGTGCCCGAGCCCGACCATCCAGCGCGGTGCGACGGCGCGGACGACGGTCGCGCTGACCAGGACCGTGAAGACGGCGGTGAGGGTGTAGCCGACGGTCTCGCCGACGACGGTCCCGAGCCAGGTGTGGAGGAGCTCGAACCGGTGGTGCGCCGGCGCGGTACGGACGGGGTCGAGGGCATCCTCGCTGATGCCGGGGACGAGCAGGACCCAGCGTGACAAGCCCACGACCTGGACGGTCGCCGCCGCGATCCCGGTGGCGACGATCAAGCGTCCGGACCGGCCACCGGTGGCGGTGCCGAGCAGGACTCCGATCGGGGCCAGGAGCGCGGCGCTGACGACGAGGACCGCGAACCAGGCGACGACGACGCCCTGGTGGGCGCGGAAGGACTCGAGGATGTCAGCGGTCGGGGACTCGAGGATCTGCGGGTAGTCGAAGACCGAGCCGAGGGCGGTGAAGCCGGCGATGGCGAGCAGGGCGGCGGCTGCCGTCAGGACGGCGGCGAGCCGGTAGCGGCTGCCGGCGGTCGGTGCGGCGGTGGGGCTGGGAGCGGTGGACATCACGGGGTTCCTCTCGGGTCGTGGACGGTTCGGTCGTCGCGGTACCACTCGAAGGTGCCGGCGAGGGCGTCGTCGAGCGGGGTGGCGCGCTCGCCGAAAGCGTTGCGGTACTTGGTGTCGTCGACGACCCAGCGGTCGGTGAACTGGTAGAGCGTGTGCTGGTACTCGCGCAGCTCGGGCTTGAGCAGACCGAGGATCCGCAACGTGGCGCGGCCGGCGGCGAGCGTTCGGGGCCGGCGTCCGGCGAGGGCGTACACCTGCTCGACGACCTGTCGGGTGGTCCGGGCCTCGGCGACCGGCAGGTGCCAGCTGTCGCCGGCCGCCTCCGGCCGGGTGGCGAGGGTGACGAGGCCGGCAGCGACGTCGGGCGTGTACGAGTAGCTGTGGAGCTGGTCGGGGTCGCCCATCACCTGCGCCGCCCGGCCGATGAGCGCGGTACCGAAGACCGTCTCGCCGAGCGCCGAGCGCGTCGTACCGGGACCGAAGTAGTCGGACGCCCGGCCGATGGCCACCTCGACGTCGCCGGCGTCGTGGGCTCGGAGCAGCTCGTGGGTCATCTCGGCCCGGGTCGCGGCCTTGCGGGAGGTGGGGTTCACCCGCAGCGTCTCGACGAGGTCGCGACCGCCGGTGGGGCCGTAGGCGTAGAGGTTGTCGAGGACCACGAGCCGGGCGCCGGCCGAACGGGCGGCGCCGAGGACGCCGCGCTGCAGCGGCGGGAACTCCTGCGCCCAGCGGGCGTAGCCGGCGGCGTTGAGGCAGAAGTAGACGACATCGGCGCCGGCCGTGACGCGGGTGGTGAACGCAGGGTCGGTGGCGTCGCCGCCGACGATCTCGGCACCGGGCATGCTGCCCCGGCCGGTGCGGTTGACGGCGCGGACGTCGATGCCGCGCCGGACGAGGGCCTGCACGACGAGGCGGCCGACCTGCCCGGTGCCGAAGACGACGTGACGAGTCATGACGGGTGCTCCTCTCCGGTTCAGACGCCGGCGACCGGGCGGAGCCGGCGCAGGCGCAGGGGGAGGACGGTCGTCGCGGCGGTGGCGACGACCGCGCCGCTGGAGCCGAAGACGGTGAAGTGCTGGTCGACGTCGACGCCGATCGCGGTGCTGACGGCCCATCCGGCGGCCCAGACCACGGCCAGCGCCGGCGGCCAGGCGAGGGCCGCGCGCCCGAGGTGCGGGCGGAGCGCCGCGGCCTGCGCGGCACCGACCGCGAGCCCGCAGACCGCTCCCTGCGTGAGGAGGGCGGTCATGGTCGTCTCGAACCCGACGGCGGCGCCGGCCGAGGCGAGACCGACGCCCAGACCGGCCGCCGTGGCGACGGTCCAGCGCAGGGCGGCACGGCGGTCGGCGTCCAGGCCCCAGGCCTGCACCACGCCGAGGACCAGGCCGGTGACGAGGCCGCCGAGGAGCGCCGCGGCCACGGTGTCGGCGGGGCCGACGAGGACCCTGGCGGCGAAGCCGCCGAGCGGGAACCCGAGGACGGTGGGAAGCCATCGTGCGGCGACGCGGACGGGTCGGACAGTGGTGGTCCCGGTGCCGGTCCCGGTGCTGGTCCTGGTGCCGGTGCTGCTGCTCACGGTGGTCTCCTTGGTGGACGGTGTGGACGGTCTGGACGGTGTGGACGGTGTGAACGGTGTGAACGGGACGGGACGGTGCGAACGGCCTCAGCCGGTGTGCTGCGCGGCGATCCAGGCGGCGAGGAGGCTGTCGGGATGGTCGGCGAGGTGGTCCCGGACGAGGGCGTCGAGAAGGTCGGTGTCGCCTCGCAGGTGTGCGCCGGCGATGGCGACGAGCTGGCGGTCGCGGGTGTTGGTCGCGTGGTCGCCGGCACGGGCGAGCAGGTCGCCGGGTGCCGCCGTCACCAGGGCCGCGGCCACGAGCAGGAGCGGGGAGTCGTCCGTCGCCGCCCGGGCGAGGATCTCGCGGCGTACGTCGTCGCCGCCGACGAGGCGGTTCAGCAGGGTCTGGGTGTCCTCGGCCATGTGTCCACGGTCGGGGGGACCGCTGACGGCGCCCTGACGATCCGCTGACGCGGCCGGTGGGAGCCGGCCCCGGGGGCCTGATCAGGTCCGGGAGCCGGGCTCGGGCCCCGGGCGTACGCTCGCGCGATGTGGACGGTCTCGCTGCTCGGCCCGGTGGAGGTCCGCCGGGACGGTGAGCTCGTCACGCTCCCGTCGGGGAAGACCACCGAGGTGCTCGTCCGGCTGGCGCTCGACGCCGGTCGGCCGGTACGCGCGGAGCGGTTGATCGAGGACCTGTGGGCCGACAGGGCGGCCGGCACGGGCCGGAACACCTTGCAGTCCAAGGTCTCCCAGCTGCGTCGCGCGGTCGGGGCACCCGAGCTGGTTGCGGCCCGGACCGGTGGCTACGCCCTCGCGCTCGCCGCCGACCGGGTCGACGCCCTGCGGGTGGTCGACCTGGCGGCCGCGTCGAGCGCCGCGCGGGCGGGCGACGCCGCGGTGGCACTGGAGGCGGCCCGGGCGGGCCTGGCGCTGTTCCGGGGCGAGGTGCTGGCGGACGTCGGTGACGGCACCTGGGTGCAGCCGCACCGGACGAGGCTGGAGGAGGTGCGGCTCGGGCTGTGGGAGGACGAGCTCGCGGCGCGGGTGGAGCTGGGTGCCGGCAGCGACGTCATCGGGCGCATCGAGTCCCTGGTGGAGGAGCACCCGCTGCGGGAGCGGCTGTGGGTCTGCCTGGTCACCGCGCTCTACCGGGCGGGCCGGCAGGCCGACGCGCTGGCGGCGTACGCGCGGGTCCGTCGTCTCCTCGTGGAGCAGCTCGGGATCGAGCCCGGCCCGGACCTGCAGACCCTGGAACGCCGGGTCCTCCTGCAGAGCCCGGACCTGCTGCCCGGCCGGCCCGACCCGCCCCCACCGACCGGTGATGCACCCGCCCGCGTCGTCGCGCCCGCGGCTGGGAACCTGCCGGCGCTGTCCTCACCCATGGTCGGGCGCGCGCAGGACGTCGACGCGGTCTCGGCCCTGGCCCGCGAGCGTCGGCTGGTGACCGTCGTCGGCACCGCCGGGGTCGGGAAGTCCCGCACGGTGCTCGAGGTGGCACGCAGCCTCGGGGCCGCCGGCGGCGTGTGGCTGGTCCGGCTCGACGCCGCGGACCCGACCACGTCGATCCGCCGGCTCGTCGCCGAGACCCTGAACCTGCCCGGTGGCGATGCCCTGCTCGAAGCCCGGCTCCGGGACGCGCCGACGGTCCTCGTGCTGGACGGCTGCGAGCACGTCGTCGACGCCGTCGCCGACCTGGCCGGTCGGCTGCTCGACGACGCCGAAGGTCTGCGTGTGCTGGCGACCAGCCAGGTCCCGATGGGTCTGGACGGGGAGGTGGTCTACCCGCTGGAGCCGTTGCCGATCGAGGCGTCGGTGGCACTGTTCGCCGCGCGGGCCGCGCAGCTGCGCCGGCAGTTCGTCCTCGACGGCACCACCTCCGCGGTGGTCGAGGAGGTCTGCCGCAGCCTGGACGGGCTGCCGCTGGCCATCGAGCTCGCCGCGGCGCGGGTGAGGTCCCTGTCCGTCCAGGAGATCGCCCGCCGGCTCGACGACCGTTTCACCCTGCTCCAGGACCCGACGAGCCGTCGTCCCGACCGGCGCCGGGCGCTGTCGGCGGCGATCGGGTGGAGCTACGACCTCCTCTTCCCGGACGACCAGCGGGGCCTGTGGGCGCTGGCCTGCTTCAGCGGCGGAGCACCGCTGCAGGCCGTCGAGCACGTCCTTGCCGCCCTGGACGTGCCGTCCGCGTCCGCGGTCGACGTCGTCGGGCGGCTGGCCGACCGCAGCCTGGTCAGCGTGGACGTCGACCCGCGCGGCGCCGTCCGGTACCGGCTCCTCGACAGCATCCGGGCCTTCGCCCTGGCCCGGCTGCAGGACGCCGGGCTCGCTGACACCGCGTCCGCCGCGCACGCCGACTGGTTCGCCGACCGGGCGCAGCGGTGCGCCGAGACCGTGCGCGGTCCCGCGCAGGCGGACTGCCTGGCCTTCGCCCGCTCCGAGCGCGCGAACGTCGACGCGGCCCTGGCCTGGGCGGCGACGCACCGACCGGCAACCGGTCTGCGGATCGCGACCGGGCTCGGCTGGGTGTGGGTGGTCCTCGGGGACGGCGTCGCCGGCGCGCAACGCCTCCGCGGTGCGCTGGCCACGGCCGCCGGGGACGCCTCGCCGCGCGAGGAGGCGCAGGCGCTCCTGCTGGCGGGCTGGCTCGAGGCGTCCGCGGGCAACGTCGACCGGAGCCGGACCGACCTCGACGCCGCGTTCCGCCTCGCCGAGACCCTCGCCGACGAGCGGTTGCGCGCCGACGTGCACCGGCATCAGGCGTTCCTGCACATCCAGCAGGGCAGCCCCGACGAGGTCCTCGCCTCGGCCGGGGCGGCGCTCACCGTGTACCGGGCGCGCGGCCTGACCTGGGAGATCGCCGGTTCGTTGCTGCTGTCCGCCTACGGGTCGATCATCCTCGGTGCGACGAGCGACGCCGCCCGGTCGGCCGCCGAGGCGCTCGAGCTCCTGACGCCCCTGGAGGACCCCTGGGGCATCGTGCACGCCGAGGCCACGCTCGCGACGGTCGCGCAGGCGGAGCAGCGCTTCGCCGAGGCCGCCCGGGCCCTCGCCCGCGCGGCCGCCAGCTCCGAGGAGCTCGGCTTCGTCGGCCAGGCGGCGCTGCACCTGACCCGGCTGGGCCGCGTCCAGCAGCGCGCCGGCGACCTCGACGCGGCCGTGGGGACCCTGCGACGCGCCGTCCGGGCGGCGCACGCCGGTGGCGACCTTCGCCTCGCCGCGACGGCGCGCACCCATCTCGCCCGAGCCCGGCGGGCGGCGGGGGAGGACGCCGACGCCCGCGAGCTGCTCGAGGAGGCGGACCGGTGGTACCGCTCGTCCGGGGGTGGGGACGGTGCCCTGCTCACCCGGTGCCTCCTGCTGTCTGTCACCGCGGCGGCCGATCCCGCGGGCCGGGCCGCGGAGCTCGACGACCTGCTGCGACAGGCCGCGGACGCGCACGACCTCGAGGTCCAGGTCCTCGCCCGGGACGCCCTCGCCCGCCACGCGGTCGTCCGGGGCGACCGTGCCCGGGCGGGCCGGCTGCTCGCCGACGCCGACGCCGTCGCCGTCGTGGCCGGGCACCTGCTCGACGATGCCGACCGGGTCGATGCCCTCACGGTCCGACGCGCGGTCGCCGGAGGTGACGTCGGTCAGGCGACGACGTGACGGACCGGGTTCGCCAGCGCGGGCGTTCGCCCGCCGGCGGGGGGCCGGGCGCGCCGTTCGTCGCTCGGTGCGTCGCGCGCTTCGTCCAGGGTGCCGAGGTGCAGGGTGAGACGCGCCCTGGCGGCACGGTCCTCCACCAGTCCCGCGCGCGCCGCGTCGACGTCGGGGTAGCTGCCGATCCTGGCGTGCAGGCCGGAGCGACGCAGAGCGAGGGACACGGCTCCGCCGTCCGCGTCGACGACGGCGAGTCGGCGCCTGAGGAACTTGGCCCGCGACCGGGCGCCCGTGAACGCGGCGAGACAGCCGTCGTCGAAGGAGGTGACGGCGCGGACGTCGACGACGACGTCCCCCGTCGACCGGCCGACGGCGTCCACGAGTCGGCGCCTGAGCTCGACCGTCTCCGCGTCGGTGAACCGCCCGGCCGCCGTGACGACGGTGTGCGTCGGGGTCGTCGTGAGGTGAAGTTCCATGTTCTGCCTGCCTGACGAGACTCGTTGTGCCACAAGTGGTTCCGGGTATGCGATGGGTTCGCGGAGGCGGTCGCGGGCAGGTCCGGCCGCGACTCGGCCGGGGTGCTACGGCGTCGTCGTCCCCTGTCGTCCGTAGCCGTCCTCCAGCCGCACGATGTCGGTGCGCCAGCCGGGCCAGGCGGTGGACACCTCGAGGATCTGGCTGTCGACCACCGCGGTGATGCGGTGGACGACGTTCGCGCGGATGAGGACCCGCTGGCCCGGGTCCAGGGTCACGGTCTCGAGGTGGCGCGGGTCGGTCCCGTGCTCCACGACGACCCGGCCCGACTGGACGCAGAGCGTCTCGTCCTTGGCGAGGTGCTTCTGCAGCGACAGCGCCGCTCCGGCGTCGACGTGCAGGATCTTCCCGACGTACCGGCCCTCGAGCACGGCGACGACGACCTCGTGCCCCCAGGGCTTGTCGACCCGCTCCACCCCTTCGACGTGGAGGGCGGCACCGGGGCGTCCGGCCGCGGGCGCGGGTCGACCGGGCAGGTGCTGGGTGAACGGCGACGCGAGGTCACCGGTCGTCGCCTGCGAAGGTACCGTGCTCCCGTTCGACGGGCCGGGGTCCGCGGGCGACCCGCTCGGGGACGATCTCATGCGTGTGCTCCTTCGTCGGTGGTTCGCGCCGGGCCTGCCGCTGCGGACGTGGGTGCTGCTCGGGATCAGCGGCCGGCCAGCCGCTCGAGGACGACGGGCAGGTCGGCGACGGCGAAGCGGATGCTCGTGTCGCTGCATCCGTAGGGCAGGAGCAGCTTCTCGTCGTGGACCAGCCCACCGCAGGAGTAGACGACGTTCGGTACGTAGCCGTCGCGCTCGGACGCGTCCGGTTCCAGGAGCGGTTCGGCGAGCCTGCCGATGACCCGGGCCGGGTCGTCGAGGTCGAGCAGCAGCGCACCGAGCGCGTAGGCCCGCATCGGTCCGACGCCGTGGGTGAGGACCAGCCAGCCGGCCTCGGTCTCCATCGGAGGTCCGCAGTTGCCGAGCTGGATCAGCTCCCACGTCTGCGACGGGGTCTGCAGCTCGACGGCGTCGTCCCAGTGGTACCCGTCGTCGGACGTTGCCACGGCGTTGTTCTCGCGGTCCCACCGGGAAAGGGCCAGGTACCGGCCGCCGATGCGGCGGGTGAAGAGGGCCATGCCCTTGTTCTCGGCGGCCCGGCCGGTCAGGGGCGCGGACCGGAACGTCCGGAAGTCGGCGGTGTCGAGGCGCCGGGACACGACCTGCGACCCGTCGAACCCGGTGTACGTCGCCAGGTACGAGGGCGCGCCGTCGTCCTCGACGAAGCGCACGAAGCGGGCGTCCTCCATGCCGTGGCTCTCCGGGTCGCACTCCGGGAACAGGGTCCGCTCGGACAGGGCGGAGGCGCTGTGGAAGGTGACGTCGTAGGTCAGCCGGACGCACCGACGCAGCGCCGCGATCGTCGTCTCGACGTCGCTGCGCGTCAGCCTCTCCCGCCGCAGCACGTCGACCGCCGCGGCGAGCTCGTCGACGTCGACGGTGTCCGGCAGGTCCGCCAGGACGACGTCCAGCGTCTCGGCGTCCGCGCCGTCCTGCGTCGCCTGCCTGCGCAGCTGCTCGCGCGGGAGCGGCGGGACCCGCCGGTCGGCGCACTCGACGAGGGTCGACCCGGGGTCCACACGGACCCCAGCGGTGTCCTGTCGCGCGGTGAACGTGCCGGAACGGAACACGATCGTCGACAGGTGCCCCTCGCCGACGGCGCGGGCGCTCATGACGAACCGCAGGCGTCCGGCGCCCGCGTCCTGGACCGGATGTGCCACGACGGACGGGTTGAACAGGGCGGCCGACTCGACGGCGACCTCACGGGTGAAGTACGCCCCGATCAGCCGACGTCGCTCCGGCGGGACCTCGGCGGCCTGCGGGACGCGATGGGCGATGGCGGCGAAGTGCGCCTCGAGGAGCCCGTCGAGGTCGCGGTGCCGCAGCCGGTAGTGCTCGACGACGTGCTCCATCGTCTCGGCGACCTCGGCCGGCGTCATCTCGGAGCACCGCGCGACAACGCCTGCGGCCCGCGAGCCGCCGGCCGCGTCGAGTTCCTGACCGGGCAGGAACAGCCGGCCGGCCACCCGGCGCGGGTCCGGCATCAGGGGCACGTCGCAGCGGCGGAGCAGCCCCGTCGACGCCTCCGGGCCCCGGGTGGCCGGCGCGGGCGCGGTGGGGGTCATGTGCTCGTCCTGGCCAACCGCGAGGCGTGCTGGACCGTCGTGATGAGCGCGAGGGTGGACTCGGCGCCCTGGTTCTCGTTCCGGCCGGCCGGTTCGAGCCCGTCGCAGCAGCCCCCGGTCGCGGCGTCGTAGAGCGGGATCCCGACGTCGTTGCGGCCGAAGAACCAGGCGGCGGCCAGCTCCACCGTGTCCGCCCAGCGGGCGTCGCCGGTCAGCTCGAACGCCCGGGCGCAGGCATCGGCGAGCGTGGCGGCCTCGATGGGCTGCTGGTCGTAGGCCGGCAGGGGCTCGCCGCTCACCCAGCCGCGGGCCGGGGTGAGCGAGAGGTGCTCCTGGTGCACCTGGATCCCGACGAGCCAGTCGAGCATCTCCAGCCCGCGGTCCACGAGGCGGTCGTCGTTGAGGCACTCCCCGGCCGCCATGAGCACGTCGGGCAGGACGGCGTTGGCATACGTGAGCCGTGGCTCCGGCCAGGGCCAGTCGCGTCGGCCGTCGAACACCCCGACCGCCGCCGCCGCGTCCCGCAGCAGGGTGCGCGCGTCGCTCCGGCGGGGGTCGACCCGCATCATCTCGGCGGCGCCGAGCCCGGCGAAGGCCATGGCCCGCGGCCACGGTGAGCGCCGGGCGGCGCTCACCGTGAACCGTTCGGCCGCCCGGGCGGCGAGGCCCTCGTCGCGGCTGCGCGCCGCGGCGGTCCCGAGCGCCCAGACGGCGCGACCCCAGCAGTCGTCCAGGCTCGGGGCGCCGTGCTCTGTGCCGTGGACGTCGCGCCGGTTGACGACGCGGCCGTCCGCGCTCTGCGCGGCCTCGATGAACCGGGTGTAGACCTGCTCGAGGCCGTCCGGGGCCACGACGTCCCACGTGTCGTGGTGGCCCTGCGACGGTGCGCTGCGGCACACGGCGACGAGGGCCCGTGCGACGTCGTCGACGCAGTAGCCGTGCTCGACCCGCGGCGTCGCCAGCAGGGCGTGCTCGTAGAGGCCGACCGCGTCGGTCAGGGTGACGACGTGGCTGAACAGCGACCTGGTCCGGGTCACGCGACCACGGACCGATCCCGGTGCGGCCGCTCGAGCGCGCCGACGGGGTGCCGCGCCCGGATGTGTGCCGCCGGCGGGCGACGGCGCAGCCGGGCGGTGAGGTGGAGGTACTCGCCGGCGACCGAGCGCCACGAGAGCCCGGGTGACAGGTGCTCCGCGCGGCCCGACAACCGTTCCGCGAGAAGAGGTTCGGTGAGGACCCGGCGCAACGCGCGGGCGATGCCGTCGGCGTCGCCCCGCTCGACGAGCAGCCCGGCGCCGTCCCCGAGCAGCTCGACCGCGTGCGGGAACCGGCTCGAGATGACCGGCTTCCCGGCGGCGACCGCCTCGGTGAGCACCCCTGACGTCACCTGCTCGAGCGAGTCGTACGGCAGGAGCACCACGTCGGCGCCGCGGACGAGGGCGTGCAGCGCCGCCGGGTCGAGGTAGCGGTCGTCGAAGACGGTCGTCGCGGAGACGCCGAGGTCGTCGGCCAGCCGGACGAGCTCACGGCGGTAGCCCGTGCCGTCCGCCTCGCACAGCCGTGGGTGGGTCCGGCCGGCGACCACGTAGGTCGGCGGCGGCCGGAGGTCCTGCAGCGTCGCCATCGCGCGGATGGCCCACTCGATCCCCTTCCCGCGCCCCAGCAGCCCCCAGGTGAGCACGACGGGAGCTGTCGCGGCCGTCGCCCGCCGGCCGGTCTCCGGCGTGCCCACGAGCAGGCCGTCCGCCGCCCCGTGCGGGATGACGTGCACCATGTCCGGCCGGGCCCCGTAGAGCTCGATCGCGCGGGCCCGCGCGGTCCGGGTCATGGTCACCACGGCCGAGGAGGCCCCGACCACGTCGGAGAGGATGCGGTGCTGCCGCGTCGTGGGTCTGCTGAGCACGGTGTGCAGGACCGTGACGACGGGGACGTGCAGCTGCCGGAGCAGGCTCAGCACGTTCTCGCCGTCGCAGCCGCCGTAGATGCCGTACTCGTGCTGGACGATGACGACGTCGTACCGGTTGAGCGCCGCGGCGACGGCGCCCGTCCCGGTCGTCGGGTGCGCCCGCGCCGCCGGGCCCGCCCCGTCGACGACCCAGTGCGCGGCGACCCGGGCGGATCGGTGCGTCTGGTGCTCGTCGACGACGCGGACGACGTCGACCTCGGTGCCCAGGGCGCTGAAGCCGCCGACGAGCGCTTCGGCGAACGTCGCGAGCCCGCACGGGGTCGGCGGGTAGGTGCTGAGCATGGCGCAACGGACGTGGCGGGGGGACGACGACGTACGGGGCAAGGAATCTCTCCACCTCGAGCGCAGGGCCGGAACCGACCCTGCCCGGCCCACGAAGGAGCCGCCACAATGCCCGAACCTGCGCGTCGACCACGGTGCGTGGTCCGGCGGGGAGGAACGACCGGCGTTCAGCGGGCCTGCACCGGTGCGAGTCGCACCCATGGCCCGCTCATCATGAGGGGAACCGCCGGTCCGAGACTATCAGTGGTTCGTGCCGGGGACCGGCCCCGGGACCGGCGCCGGCGCCGGCGCGGTCGCCCCGTCGAGGATCCGCCGGTATACGTCGAGGTAGTCCTCGACCATCCGCGCGGCACCGAATCGAGCTGCGGCGCGGCGTCTGACGGCGGACCGGTCGAGCCGGGCGGCCGCGTCCACGGCGGTCGTCGCCGAGGTGACGTCCGTCACCACGAACCCGGTGACGCCGTCGTCCACGACCTCCGGCATCGACCCGCGCCGGTACGCAACGACCGGCGTCCCGCACATCATCGCCTCGACGACGGACAGGCCGAACGGCTCCTCGAAGGCGACGGGGTGCAGCAGCGCGGCCGCCGAGCCCAGGACCTCGGCTCGCTGCTGCGGCCCGACCGGGCCGAGGAACCGGACACGGTCGCCGTCGACGGCCGGCTGCACGTGTTCGGCGAAGTAGGCGTCGTCCTGGACGATGCCGCAGATGACGAGCCGGCGACCGCAGGCCCGGGCGATAGTGATCGCCTCCGCCGTGCCCTTGTCGGGGTGGATACGACCGAAGGACACCAGGTCGTCTCCCGGGGCGGTGCACAGCGGCAGGAGGGACTCGTTGACGCCGTGGTAGACCGTTGCCAGGTACTCCAGCCCAGGCATTCGGTCGGCGTCCGAGATGGACACGAGGGCCGACCGCGCCCGTCGGTAGGCCGGCAGGATCGCCGGGCCGCCGAACCCGTGCACCGTGGTGACCATGGGCACGGGGCAGTGCGCCCCGAACGCGAGGGGCAACCAGTCCAGATGGCTGTGGACGAGGTCGAGCTCGCGGGCCCGCTCGAACGCGTAGGCCGTGTGCAGCGCCTCCCAGACCCGACCGTCGAGGTCCGGGTCCTCGGCGTACCCGTGCGGGACGACCCCGTCGAGGACCGCGCCGGTCACGGAGTCGAGCGTCGCGAACAGGGTCACCTCGACCCCCCGGGCGACGAGCCCCTCGGTGAGCAGGCTGGTCACCTGCTCCCAGGGGCCGTAGTGCAGCGGCGGACACCGCCAGGCGACGGGGGCGAGCATCCCCACCCTCACCGTCGCACCGACGTCGGGAGGTCGTCACGCGTGCTCGCGCGGCCGGTGCCGGACAGATCTGGTGCCGGGCCGGTGAACGTCATGCCCGAGGGTCGCACGCGAGGCGCCCGCGGCCCGACGGCCGGTTCCGGCATCGTCACAGGACCGGCAGCGACACGGCGTCCCGGCGATCGTCGGGGGCGCCCGGCGCAACGCCGACCCGCCCGGGCGATGCCCCCGCCGCGATGTCCGCCCGGGGGACGTGCCGGACGACGCTGCCGTCCTGGAACCGGATGCCGTCCGCGCACCGCGCCTCGACACGCCCGCCGCCGAACTGTTCGGCGTAGAGCCGGGAGTAGAGGCCGTCGAGGGCCAGGAGCTCGGAGTGCGTGCCCTGCTCGACCACGCGGCCGTCCTCGACGGCGACGATGAGGTCCGCTCCGAGCACGGTGGACAGCCGGTGGGCGATCGCGATCGTCGTCCGGGACGTCGTGGCGTTCTCCAGGGCCTCCTGGACCAGCCGTTCGCTCACGGTGTCGAGCGCACTCGTCGCCTCGTCGAGGAGGAGGACCCGCGGGTTCTTCAGCAGCACTCGGGCGATCGCGAGGCGCTGCTTCTCGCCGCCGGACAACCGGTAGCCCCGCTCGCCGACGGTCGTGTCGTAGCCGTCGTCGAACGACATGATCCGGTCGTGGATGTTGGCCGCACGGGCCGCCGCCTCGAGCTCGTCCCGGGTCGCGTCGGGGCGCGCGTAGCGCAGGTTGTCACCGATCGACGCGTGGAAGAGGTAGGTGTCCTGCGTGACCATCCCGATGGCGTCCGCGATCGAGCCCGTGCTGAGCTCGCGCACGTCGACCCCGTCGAGCAGGACGGCGCCCTCGGTCACGTCGTAGAGCCGTGGGACGAGGTACGACAAGGTCGTCTTGCCCGAGCCGCTCGGCCCGACGATCGCGACGAGCTGACCGGAGCGCACGTCCAGGTCGACGTTCCGCAGCGCCCACGACGAGTCCTGCCCGGGGTAGCGGAACCAGACCCCGTCGAGCCGGATCTCGCCGGCCGTCGAGCCCGCGTCGAGCCGCCGGGCGTGGGGCGCGTCCGTGATCGCGGGCGACAGGTCGAGGTACTCGAAGATGCGCCGGAACAAGGCGAACGACGTCTGGACGTCGAGGGCCACCTGGAGCAGCTGGACGGTCGGGAAGAGCAGCCGCGTCTGCAGCGTCGTGAACGCGACGACCGTGCCGGCGGTGATGCTCGACCCGCCGTTCACGGCGATCCCGGCGGCCAGGTAGATGAGCGCCGGAGTGATCGCGAGGAACGTCTGGACGACGGCGAAGAACCACTGGCCCGTCATCGTCTGCTGCACCTGCAGCTTCGCCTGCCGGCCGTTCTCGGCCCGGTAGCGCTCGACCTCCGACGCCTGCCGGTTGAAGAGCTTCGCCAGCAGGATCCCGGACACCGACAGGGACTCCTCGGTGAGCGCGGTCATCTCCGCCAGCGACTCCTGCGTCCGTTTCGCGATCCGCTGCCGTACCCGCCCGACCCGGCGCTGCAGAACGACGAACAGCGGCAGCACCCCGAGCGAGACGACGGTGAGCTGCCACGACAGGAGCAGCATCGCGACGAGGGCTGCGACGACAGTGACGACGTTGCCGAGGATCGACGAGAACGTGCTCGTCAGGACGTTGCTGACGCCGCCCACGTCGTTCGCGAGCCGGGACTGGATCGCACCCGTCCGGGTCGCGGTGAAGAACGCGAGCTCCATGCGTTGCAGGTGCTTGAAGAGCCGGACGCGCAGGTCGGCCATGATCTCGGTGCCCAGCCGCGTCGTGAGGTACGTCTGCGCTACCCCGACGCAGGCGGCGGCGAGCGGGAAGGCGATCATCCCGGCGACGAGCCCTCCGAGCAACGGCATGTCGACGCCGCTGCCGTCCGCCGGGAAGAGGGCCTCGTCGAACGTGCGCTGAACGAGGAACGGGGTGACGACGCCGAGCCCGCTGGCGGCAAGGACGAGCGCGACGATGACGACCAGCCGTCTGCGGTGCGGCAGGAACAGCGCCCACACCCTGCGGCCGACCGGGTCGTCGTGGGCCGCAGGGGCAGCCGTCGTGGCGGTAGTCGTCGTGGAGCCGGTCGGCGTGGCGGCGGCAGCGACGGGGCCGGCGGCAGGATCGGTCGCCATCGGCGCAGTCTCGCACGGTGCCCGCGGCGCGGCCTCCCGTGCGCCCGGACGACCGGGGCGTCGTCGTCGAGCAGCGGCACGAGGTGCGCGCTGTCGCCGTGGTGCTCGGTCCAGCGTCCGATCCCCCACATCCGCTGCTCGGCGGACCGGGACGTGAGCAGCCCGGCGTAGAGGACGCTGACGTCCACGTCGGCCTCCTTCGGCCGTCCGACGGCGTGCTCGGGCCGGTCAGAGGCCGGTGTGGACGGCGGCCAGCCGGGGGACGGGGATCGCGGGTGCCGCGATCGCGCCCTCGGCGCGTGCGCACGGCCACACGCCGCCGCAGACGGTGCAGAACCCGTGGTCGCAGGAGTGACGGTAGGCGGTCTGGACGACGGTACGCATGGCTCCTCCTCGATGCCCGGGCGGGTCGGTCCTGCCGGTGCATCGATCGTCGGCCGCCGGGGCCGCCGGTCGCGTCGGGGTTCTCCCGCTCGTGGAAGGGGGCCGTTGGGGGATGGCGTCGGACGCCATCGGGGCCGTCGGGGTCGTCGGGTCGCCCCGTCGTCAGGCCGCGCTGTCGAGCCGGTCGGTGACGACGGTGAAGTGGGTCAACGTGTTGGGCCCGAACGTCGTCGTGATCGCGACGTCGGCGGCGTCCCGGCCCTGTGCGATGAGCACGCGGCCGATCCGGGGGTGGTGGTTGCGCGGGTCGACGGTGTGCCAGCCGCCGGACATGTAGACCTCGAACCAGCCGGAGAAGTCCATCGGGTCCGCCGACCTCGTGACCCCGACGTCGCCGAGGTACCCGGTGCAGTAGCGGGCCGGGATGTTCATCGCGCGGCAGAAGGCGACGCCGAGGTGAGCGAAGTCGCGGCAGACGCCGCGGCGCTGCTCGAAGACGTCGGCCGCCGTCTTCGTCGGGTCCGCGGCCAGGTAGTCGAACGTGATGTGCGAGTGCACGAACGACGAGATCTCGTGGACGAGCGTCCAGTCCGTCGGCAGCTTCCCGAAGAGGTCCCAGGCGGCCGTGACGAGCGCGTCGCTCTCGCAGTACCGGCTCGCGAGCAGGTAGACGAGCGTCTCCGCGGGCAGCCACTGCACGTCGAGGCGCGTGCTGCCCCACGGGACGGGGTCCGGCCGGCCGTCGTCCCGCACGACGGTGTCCGCGCGGATCGAGAAGTCACCTGCCGGGGCGACGAGGCGGTTGCACCAGTTGCCGAAGCCGTCGCGGTACGACACGTGCGGCGTCACCGGGGATGTCGTCATGGTGTCGGGGCGTTCGAGGTCCCCGATCCGGCTGTAGTGCACGTTGACGGTGGCGATCATCGGGGTGGGCTGCTCGAACGCGTAGCCGATGTCGTAGCCGACGCGTAGTCGCATGGAGTCCTCCGGTGTCGTTGGGCCCGACGGTGCGCCGTCTCCCGAAGGCGGCCCGCCCCACGGTCCGTCAGGGTAGGGCGACGTCAGGCGCTGTAGCGCAGCGCCCGCTTGCCACCGATCCCGAGCAGCCGCTCGTACGTGCCACGCAGCGCCTCCGCGACCTGAACGCGCTCGGTCCACCTGTCCTCGGTCGTCGAGCGTGGCGCGGGCGCCTGGCGGGCGGTCCTCAGCGCAGCGGTCAGCGCGACCGCCATCGTGTCCACACCGTGGCGCGGATCGTACGTCAGGCACGGCCGCTGACGGGCGGCGTGGGACCCGACGGGCATGACCGCCCACGTGCCCAGGTCGGCGCACGCCTCGGGCCACACCGAGTGCGACCCCGGCGCGCTCGGGACGACGGAGACGTCGACGCTCGACAGCGCGTCCCACAGCTGCTCGTCGCTGAGACGGTCGTGCAGCACGAGCGTCCCGCCGGCGCGCCGGACGAGCGTCTCGATCCGGTCGACCGCCGCCGCGGAGTAGCTGAGGGCCCCGACGTCTCGCACGGTGCGGTGGACGTGGACGGTGAGGTCGGCGTCCGGCGTCTCGCGGACGGCCCGGGTCAGCGCCGTGACGAGGTCGACCGGGTCGTGGGCGAGGTTGAGGCTGCCGAGGTGCGTCGCGACCCGCAGCCGGCCGCGGTGCGGTGGCCGCTCACGGCGCATCCGGACGAAGTTGACGACGTGCGGGTGCGGCAGCACGACCGCGTCGACGCCCCAGCGGGTCCGCATCTCGTCGGCCGCGGACCGGGTGAGCGTGACGACGGCGTCGGCGGCCGGGACGAGCGCGTCCAGCTGGGCGGCGTATCCGCCGGGGTCGGCGCCGAGCGGGTCGCTCAGGTGGTACCCGGTGACGACCAGCGGCGTCCCGGACCCCCGGACGAGGTCGACCGCGGCGCGCACGTCGCCCGGATGCTGCCCGGGGCGCAGGCCGACGACGTGGACGACGTCGGTCTCGTCGAGCCGGGCGCGCAGCCACGACGTCGACAGCGCCCCCCCGCGCGACGGGCTCCCCGCCCAGCCGACCGTCGGACGGTGGACGGCGTCCACGCCCTCGGGGTTGGCGAGGTGCCGGACGTACAGCCCGCGCCCAGGAAGGGTCGCGACGCTGAGGCGGCGGCGGCCCTCCCACAGCACGGTGGTCGCACGGCGGCGCGGGGCTCGGGGCATGGGTCAGCTCCTCTGCTGGGCAACGACGAAGGGACGGCGGGGGCATGCCGTCGACGGGGGGCTCGGGGGCCGTCCTGTGGGCACCATTCCCCGGATGACCATGTCTCAACCCTCGTTCCGCGATCCGGGCCCACCGGAGCGGGCCGTGGCCGCGCTGATGTCCTTGTCGTCGCGTGCATCAGTGCACGGCACCTGGGTCACCACTGCACGGCACCTGAGAAACGGACCACCTCGTGTTGCGGGCCCTGCGCGACCGGTCGATGCTGCGACCGTGCCCGAGCCCACCCTGAGCGTCGAGACCATGATGGTGTCCACGTCGGACGCCGACGCCGAGACGTCCGAGTGGGCGGTGCTACGCGTCGGCGGAGAGCTCGACGTCGCGACGGGCCCCGCCCTGCGCAGCAAGCTCATCGAGCTCGTCGACGACGGTGTCCGGCATGTCGTCCTCGACCTCGCGACGGTGCCGTTCGTCGACTCCTCGGCGCTCGGCATCTTCGTCGCAGGACTCAAGCGGCTGCGGATCGCCGGCGGCACCTTGCGGCTCGCGGCGTGCCAACCGCCCGTGCGAGCCGTCCTGAAGATCACATCCCTCGACCGGGTGTTCTTCCTCTATCCCTCGGTCGAGGCAGCGCTCGCGGACGTGACCGAGTACCTGCCGCCCACCATCGCCTAATGAGGGCCGTGGCCCGGCTCAGTGTGTGGCCGCCGCCAGGAACGAGCGGAAAGGGCCGGCGAGCGCGTCGTCGTCGAGTGTGGTCACGCCCTTTCTGACCAGGCCGGGGACGACGGACGACACGGCGGCCGCGAGGCGCTGCGTCCGCGCGGGATCGGCGTCGAGCTGCGCGGGGACGAGCGCCGCGTCCGCGGCCCAGACGATCGCCGAGACGCCGGATGTCGCCGCGACGGTGCGGCAGACCCAGCACGGTTCGCAGCTCGAGTAGACGACGGCGCCACCGAGGTCGCTGGACGCCGCGCGGCGGCACGCGTCGCGGATCGCGACGACCTCGCCGTGCGCCGACGGGTCCTGCGTCACCGCTGTCTCGTTCACCCCGGCGCCGCCGACGAGGCCGTCGCGGACGACGAGCGCGGCGAACGGGAACCGGCCGGCGGCGCCGTGCCGGTCGGCGAGGTCGACCGTCGCCGCGAGGACTCCTGCCTCGCCGCCGAGGACCCGGAGCGTCGAGCCGACGAGTGCCGCGGCCGCGTCGGCCGCGTCGGCCGCGTCGACCGCCGGGCCGGTGCCGGCGGAGTCGATGCCTGCCGGCCCGTTCGAGTCACCGCCCCGCGCCCACCCCACGGGCCCGCCCTCGTCGCGGAGCTCCTGGAAGACCGTGGTCTGGATGCCGGCGTGCCCGCGCAGCCGCGCGTTCAGGGACCCCCAGGGGGTCATCGACGGTGCCCCGACGACCTCCGTGCCGGCCGCGGCCAGGAGGTCGGTGACCGCCACCGTGTCGGCCACCTCGAAGGCGAGCCGGACGGCGCTGCCGGGCCGTCCGCCGGCCTCCACGTCGTCGATGAACCGGCCCTGGGCGGCGTTCCCGAGCTCGAGCGTGGCGCGCCCGGCCTCGAGGATAGCGCGGCGTCGACGACCACCACCCGGCGCGAGGGTCCGCTCGTGGCCTTGATGATCACCGCCGCACAGAGGATCTGCCCGCTACACCGGGCAGATCCTCTGTCTGTCGGGGATCTTGCGCCGTCGGGCCTATGGCGTTGCTCTCGTCGGCGCCGCTGCTCGCGGTGGTCGCCCGGCCGTACGCTCAGGCTGGTCGCAGGTACGACGAGCCGCGGAGAGGCGGACCTGACGTGGATGTCGCAGGGGCGGGGGTCGTCGTCACCGGGGCCGGTCACGGCATCGGCCGGGCCATGGTCCGCGCCCTCGCCGCCGAGGGTGCGCGGGTCGTCGTCAACGACCTGGACGCCGAGGCCGCCCGGGCGGTCGCGACGGAGGTCGGCGGGGTCGCCGCCCCCGGGGACGCCGCGAGCGAGGCCGGCGTCGAGGCCCTCGTCGCAGCCGCCCGCGCGTCGCTCGGCGCCGTCGACGTCTTCGTGGCGAACGCCGGCATCGACGCCGGCCGCGGGCTCGACGCATCGCCCCAGGAGTGGTCCCGCTCGATCGAGGTGAACGTTCTCGCGCACGTGCGCGCCGCGCAGCACCTCGTGCCCGAGTGGCTCGAGCGCGGCAGCGGACGGTTCGTCGTGACGGCGTCGGCGGCGGGGTTGCTGACGATGCTCGGGAGCGCGCCCTACGCGGTGACCAAGCACGCGGCCGTCGCGTTCGCCGAGTGGCTGTCGGCGACCTACGGGCACCGCGGCGTCATCGTGCAGGCGATCTGCCCGCAGGGCGTGCGGACCCGGATGCTCGCCGAGGCCGGCCCCGCGCAGGAGGTGCTCGGCCGCGAGACGGTCCTGGAGCCGGAGGACGTCGCGCGCGCGCTCGTCGAAGGACTGCACCACGAGCGCTTCCTCGTCCTCCCCCACCCCGAGGTCGCCGGCTACTACGCGCTGCGCGCCACCCAGCCCGACCGCTGGCTCGCCGGGATGCGCAAGCTCCAGCAACGGCTCGACGCGGTCACCGCCCCCGCTTCCGACAAGGAGTAGCCCGATGGACTTCG
The DNA here is from genome assembly GCA_036745175.1 of Kineosporiaceae bacterium. Classification (GTDB taxonomy): domain Bacteria; phylum Actinomycetota; class Actinomycetes; order Actinomycetales; family Kineosporiaceae; genus R-H-3. The sequence goes on along the minus strand of DAIOGQ010000002.1, from coordinate 9,127 downwards.
GTTTCGACGCGCGCACCGAGGCGCTGCGCCGGCAGGTGCTCGCCTTCATGGACGAGCACGTCTACCCCCACGAGCAGACGTTCCGCGACGACCTCGACGCCCTCGACGACCGCTGGGCGTGGAGCCGTGCGCCGGTCCTGGTCCGGCTGCGATCGGCGGCCCGTGCGCAGGGTCTGTGGAACCTCTTCCTGCCCGGAGACCACGGGGCGGGACTGACCAACCTCCAGTACGCCCCGCTCGCCGAGATCACCGGCCGGAGCATCCACCTGGCGCCGCCCGCGTTCAACTGCGCGGCGCCGGACACCGGCAACATAGAGGTGCTGGCGATGTTCGGCAGCCCGGAGCAGCGCAAGGAGTGGCTCGACCCGTTGCTGGCCGGGGAGTTCCGTTCGGCGTTCGCGATGACCGAGCCGGACGTCGCGTCGTCCGACGCGACGAACATCGCCACGAGCATCGTCCGTGACGGCGACGAGTACGTCGTCAACGGCCGCAAGTGGTGGGCCACCGGCGCGATGAACCCCGACTGCTCCGTGTTCATCGTCATGGGCCGGACCGACCCGGCCGCGGACCGGCACCGGCAGCAGTCGATGATCCTCGTGCCGCGGGACGCCCCCGGCGTGGACGTCCTGCGCGGTATGGAGGTCTTCGGCTACGACGACCACGAGCACGGTGGGCATGCGGAGATCCTCTTCACCGACGTCCGGGTGCCCGCGTCCCATCTCGTCGGCAGTGAGGGTGACGGCTTCGGCATCGCCCAGGCCCGCCTCGGCCCCGGCCGGATCCACCACTGCATGCGCGCCATCGGCATCGCCGAGCGGGCGATCGAGCTCATGTGCCACAGAGCGACGGGCCGGGTCGCCTTCGGTCGGCCGCTCGCGGCGCAGGGTGTCGTCCGGGAGTGGATCGCCGAGTCGCGGGTGCGGGTCGAACAGCTGCGGCTGCTCGTGCTGAAGACGGCCTGGCTCATGGACACCGTCGGCAACAAGGGCGCCCACACCGAGATCCAGGCGATCAAGATCGCCGTCCCGCAGACCGTTCAATGGATCCTCGACAAGGCGATGCAGGTGCACGGCGCCGGCGGCCTCTCGCAGGACTTCCCGCTGGCCGAGTCGTTCGCCGGCATCCGCACGCTGCGGCTGGCCGACGGGCCGGATGAGGTGCACCGGATGTCGTTGGGTCGTGCAGAGATCCGCCGGCAGACCGGGCACTGACCCCGGGTCGGCGCCGACGTCAGCTCTGCTGCCGCGGCGCCGTCACGTCGTCGAGGACGACGGCGAAGTGCCGGGCGCCGTCGATGAGAGCCCGCCAGCGGCCTGTGCCGCGCCGCGCGTCCGTCGTCAGGGTGAAGACCGCCGCCCGGCCGTGGTGAACCTCGACCGTGAACCCGCCCCGGCCCACCGCTTCGGCCGCCGCGCGGACCGCCGAGAGCCCCGGGTGCCGGGCGAGCGCGGCCACCGCCGGCTCGGTGCACGCCCGCGAGGCGTTCATCGCCAGGCCGTGGACGGCGAGCGGGACGCCGACCGACCCGACCTGCCCGAACCGCTCGGAGAGCCGGTGGTGGTGGTACGGCTGCTGGCCGCAGACGATCTCGACGTGCGGCAGCGCCGCTGCGGAGTCCGGCGCGCCCCAGCCGACCATGTCGTAGACCGGCCCGTCCGCGCCGTCGCGGAACACCTCCAGGTGCGAGGCCGTCATGCCGTCCGGGGAGGTGAGGACCCAGGCCTGCGAGCGTGCTCCCTGCTCTCCGAGCCGCTCGACGTCGACGCGCGCGAAGGACGGCGGCTGGAGCGTGGCGTGATGCGGAGCGGGGGTCGGACGCCACCCGCGCGCCCGTCCCACCTCGTACAACGCGGTGGGGGCGTCCGGGCCGCGCCTGCCGAAGATCGCCACCTTCGCACTGTACGGGCCGCGCCCGACGCTGCCGCACGCCCGCGGCGGACGGACGCGTCGGGCGCCGTCGCGCTCGGCCGGTCGCCGGGAGCAGGCGGACGGTGGTCGCCTGCGCGAGCTGCCGGCCGAGCGCGTCGTCCGTGATGCCGCTGGTCCTGCGCTGCTACAGCTCGGCCCGGACCATCTCGACGGCCTTGCCCATGTTGCGCAGCTTGGCGTACGCCGTCGTCCGGCTGAAGTAGCCGAGCCCGCAGTCCGGCGCGACGAGCAGCCGGTCGGCAGGCACGATCTCGAGCCGGCGGCGGATCCGGTCGGCGATCACCTCGGGCGGCTCGACCATGTAGTTCTTCGCGTCGACGACGCCGAGGCCGAGCACCTTGTCCCTGGGGAAGTCCTTGTACGCGTCGAGGTCGCCGAACTCGGCGCTCGTCGACTCCAGGTGGACGACGTCGACCGGCGAGGCCTCGAAGAGCGGGATCATCTCGCGGGTCTTGGCCTCGAAGACGTCGCGCTGGCCGTCGACGCTGCCGTAGCAGACGTGCCAGAACTTCAGCATGTCGATGCCCTCGAACATGATGTCCTGGACCTCGATCTGCCACATGTCCTGGGTGTAGGGCGCGAGCACGTCGATGAGCTGCACGCCCTCGCAGCCCATGCCCTGCAGGTACCTCAGCTCGGCGTTCATCGCACGGGCGAGGTCCTTGGCGAACTCGACCGGGTCGTCGTAGAACTGGTTGTCGCAGATGATGCTCTGCTGCGCCGGGCCGAGGAAGGCGACCTTGAACGGCTTGTCCGTCGCGCCCTTCATCGCGTTGACGACCGCCTCGAAGATCGGCCGCTTCCACTCGATCCTGCTCGTGACGACGGCCTTGTAGAAGGGCGCGTACTTCACGCCGTCGCCGGGCGGGCCGTACGGCGTGAAGCCGCCGAGGTTCTCGGGGATGAAGTGGAAGATCGGCTCGAGCTGGAAGCCCGGCGCCTCCCACTCGTAGTACTGCGCGCCGTCGCAGAGCACGTCGAGGCCGGCGAGGTCCTGCTCGCGGGCGCAGATCTTGCTGGCGTCCTCGTAGGCGACGCGCAGGTTGTGGCTGCGGTACACCGGCTCGCTGAGACTGCCGAGGATCCGGCCCTGGAGCCAGTGCGGCCGCGGGAACGCCGAGACGGCCGACGTCGGCAGGAGGACGTCCTGACCTCTGATCTTCACGGTGAGCTCCTTCGCTCGCGGGGGAGGGGGTGGGCTTACGCGATGGTGCGGACGACGGCTGTGTGCTGTAGGACGCGGTGGGCGGCAGCGACGACTCGGACGGCGGTGACGTCGACCTCCGCCTCGAGCTCGCGCGCGACCGGCCAGGGGACGTTGCCCCCGCTGACCCGGGTGACGGGAGCCCGCAGCGCGTCGAACGCCTCCTCGGCGACGATCGCCGCGACGGACGACGCCCAGCCGAGCTGGCCGGGGTTCTCCTCGACGACGACGAGCCGGCCGGTGCGGCCGACGGACTCCAGGACCGCGGCGGCGTCGAGCGGCACGAGGCAGCGAAGGTCGAGCACGTCGGCCGAGATCCCCTCGGCCGCAAGGAGATCGGCGGCCCGCTCGCAGTGCACAGCGGTGACCGAGAGGCCGACGAGGGTGACGTCGGCGCCCGCACGGCGGCGGGCCGCACGCCCCAGGGGCTCGACGTGCTCGCCGTCCGGGGCCTCACCCTTCGTCGCGTAGAGGCCCTTGTGCTCGAAGACGAGGACCGGGTCGTCGTCGCGGATCGCGGCGGCGAGCAGCCCCAGCATGTCAGCGGGCGTCGACGGCGACACGATCTTCAGACCGGGCACGGTCATCGCCCACGCCTCGCACGCCTGACCGTGCTGCGCGCCGAACCCCATGCTCGCGAAGCCGTTCGCCCCGCGCAGCACCAGCGGCAGCCGGACCTGACCGCCGGTCATGTACCGGGTCTTCGCGATCTGGTTGACGACCTGGTCCCAGCAGGTGGCGTAGAAGTCGGCGAACATGATCTCGGCAACCGGTCGCAGGCCGGCCATCGCGGCTCCCATCGCGGCGCCGGCGATCGCCTGCTCGGAGATCGGGGTGTCTCGCACGCGGTCGGTACCGAACTCCGCCAGCAGGCCCCCGGTCGTCTTGAACACCCCGCCGGACGTCACGTCCTCGCCGAGCAGGACGACGTCCCCGTCCCGGCGCATCTCCTGGAGCAGGGCGGCCTGGACGGCCGTGCGGAACGTCAGCTGCGCCATCGTGAGCTCCCGTCGCTCCACACGTCGGTCCACGCGGTCGCCGCCGGCGGCGGGCCGGTGGCGAGCACCCGGTCGGCCAGGGCGGACAGCTCGGCCCGCGCCCGGTCGACGACGGCGTCCAGATCCGCCTCGGCCGCACCGGCGCGCACGAGCGCCTCGCGCTGGCGCAGCAGCGGGTCCCGGCGCTGCCAGGCCTCGACCTCCGCCGCCGGGCGGTACGCCCCGGCGTCGGCCGCGGAGTGGCCCTTGAGCCGGTACGTGTCCATCTCGAGCAGCGCCGGGCCACCGCCGCCGCGGGCGCGGGCCACCGCCTCCGCCGTCACCTCGCGGACGGCGTCGACGTCGTTGCCGTCGACGACCACGGCCGGCAGCCCGTACGCGGACGCCTTGTCGGCGGCGGGCCGCTGCGTCGGGATGACCGCCGAGATCGGCGTGTACTCCATGTACTGGTTGTTCTCGCAGACGAAGACGACGGGCAGCCGCCAGACGGCGGCCAGGTTGACCGCCTCGTGGAAGGCGCCGATGTTCACCGTGCCGTCCCCGAAGAAGCAGACGGTGACCTCGTCGGTGTGCCGGATCCGGCTCGCCCACGCCAGCCCCACGGCCACCGGAAGATGGGCGCCAACGATCGCGTACGACCCGTACCAGCCGTGGTCGACGTCGGTGACGTGCATCGAGCCGCCCTTGCCGCCGCAGATGCCGCCTTCGCGACCGAGCAGCTCCGCGAGGACCGCGTCGGCGGGCGCGCCGCGCGCCAGGGCGTGCGCGTGGCCGCGGTAGGTGCCGATGGACCGGTCGTCGGGGCGTAGCACCGACGCGACGCCGATCGCGATCGCCTCCTGGCCGAGCCCGAGGTGCGCCGGGCCGTGGACGGCGCCCTGCCGGTAGAGCACGTCGACGCGCTCGAGGAACTGGCGCACGAACACCATCCGCTCGAACAGGTCCATCGCGTCGCTCGGGGCGGACCCCGGCCCGGTGCTCGGCTCCACGGACCCCCCTCGTTCGGGTGTCGCCCGGGTCGGGTGCGACCCGCGCTCGCGACCCTACGCAGCGGCGGAACGGCGCTCTTCGTCCTGACGGACCAGGGTCACCGTGCGCAGCTGTCCTCATAGGACGGAAGACCTCGTCGACGTGCGTCGCAAGGTCGCGATCGCACGCTGCGGGCGGCGCACTGCGGGCGCGGGTGCGGGTGCGCAGCGACGGGGTCCGCGCCGTGCGACGATCGCCGGGTGCCGCCGCCCGCCGATCCCGTGCCGGTGGTCCGGCTGGTCCTCGACGCGCGCGTGACGCTGTGGCGCGCAGCGGAGTTCGTCACCGGCGGGTCGCCGTGGCGGATGGCCAAGCTGGCCCCGTCGCTGCGCGACCTCGTCGTCCGGCTCCGGTCCGCCGGGGCCGCCGGGCTCGTCCCGCCGGCGTCGGAGGCGGCGCTCGCGGCGGTGCTCGTCGAGCGCGGACTCGCGCACCCGGTGCCCGGGCGGCGCCCGGGGCCGCACGACGTGACCGTCGTCGTCCCCGTCTACGGCCGGCCCGCCTCGCTCGCGCGCTGCCTCGACGGGCTGCGCGGCGTCGACGTCGTCGTCGTCGACGACGCGACCCCGCATGCCGCCGCGCGCGTCGAGGTGGAGGACCTCGCCCGCGGGCACGGCGCGACGTACCACCGGCTCGGGACGAACCGTGGACCGGCGGCGGCGCGCAACGCGGGCGCCGCGTTCGCGACGTCCGGGCTCGTCGCGTTCGTCGACTCCGACTGCCGTCCCGAGCCAGGCTGGCTCGACGTCGTCGTGCCGCACTTCGACGACCCACGCGTCGGCGCCGTCGCGCCGCGGGTGCGGCCGGTCGAGGCGCGAGGGACGGTCCTGGAGCGGTACGAGGCGATGAGCTCGGCGCTCGACATGGGCCGGCGACCGGCGCTCGTGCGGCCCGCCGCCGCGCTGGGCTTCCTGCCGTCGGCGGCCCTCGTGGTGCGCCGGGTGGCGTTCTGCGGCAACGGCTCCCGGCCGACCGGTGCCCCGGGCCACGGTTTCGACGAGACGCTCCGGCTCGGCGAGGACGTCGACCTCGTCTGGCGGCTCGCGGACGACGGCTGGCTCGTGCGCTACGAACCGTCCGTCGCCGTCGAGCACGAGATGCGCGACACCTGGTCGGACTGGGCGTGGCGTCGCCTCGAGTACGGCACGTCCGCGGCGGCACTGGAGGCCCGGCACCCCGGCCGGCTCGCGCCGGTGCGGCTGAGCCCGTGGAACGCGGGCGCACTCGCGCTGCTCGGCGCCGGCCGTCCCGGCGCCGCGGCGGCGGCGGCCACCCTCGCGACGGCGCTGCTGGCCCGCAGGCTCCGCCCGACCGGCGGCACGCCGGCGATGGCGGCGTCCCTGGTGGCCCGCGGGCTCGTCGCGGATGCCGTCGCCGTCGGGCACGCCGGCCGCCGCGAGTACTGGCCGCTCGGGGTCGCGGCGCTCGCGACGGCGCTCGGGCGGCGGCCGTCAGCCGCTCGGACGGCGTCCCGGCTCCTGGCCACGGCCGTGCTCGGGCAGGTCGCATGGGACTGGGCCCGCGGTCCGCGGACGCTGGACCCGTTGCGGTACACGGGAGTCCGTCTCGTCGCGGACGCCGCGTACGGCTGCGGGGTCCAGGCCGGGTCGTGGCGCGCGCGGTCGTCGGCGACGCTGCTGCCCCGGTTCCGCCGACCGCCGCGACCGCAGCGCCACGCCCCGGCCTGCGGCGACGGTCGACGGATGACAGCTGGTCTGTTGGGCTTGTCATCTTCGTCGCAGATGTTCCCTTCCGTATCCGGGCGGAGGTACGGTCCGACCCGTTCACGCGGCGGGGGCCGGTGAGGGCTGTCGTCCCGCTTCGCAAACGGGGTGGTCTCTGCACAGGGGTGTCCGATCTGCTGACCGTCGACAGCAAGGGCCGCACGAAGCGGCTCGCGGTCTTCCACGCGCGGCTCGTCGACGCGCCGCCCTTCCTCGGCCTGCCGCCGGGCACCAAGATCCCGATGCAGGCCGTGCCGAACTCCGTCGTCCAGGGTCCGGACGGCGCCTGGTACGTCGGCCAGCTGACCGGCTTCCGGTTCCCGGTCGGGGCCCCGAAGGTGTTCCGGGTGGTCCCCGGTGGGTCACCGACCGTCGTCGCGAGCGGGTTCACGAACATCATCGACATCGCGTTCGACGCAGGGGCCGGCTGCTCGTGCTCGAGATCGCGACGAACTCGCTGCTCGACCCGACGTCTCCCGGTGCGCTGTGGAGGGTGTCGAAGAGCGGGAAGAAGACGCTCGTCACGGACGCGCTCACGGCGCCGGGCGGCGTCGCCGTCGGCAAGGACGGACTCGCGTACGTGACGAACTTCAGCATCTCCGCAGGCGGCGGCCAGGTGCTGAGCGTCCCGCTGCCGCGCTGACCGCTGCCGCCTCCGTCGGGGTTACGGTGTCGGCCATGGCCGCCCGTGTCCCGCTGTCCACCCTCTACGGTGCCGCCCGTGTGCGGGTGACCGCGCTCGTCGCGGACCCGTCGGCCGGTGACCGGCCGGTCCCGGCGACACCGGGCTGGACGGTGCACGACGCGGTGGCCCACGTGGCCGGCGTCGCGCAGGACGTCGCCGAGGGCGCGATGCCGAGCGGCGGGCCCACCCCCGAGTGGACCGCGGGGCACGTCGCGCGCGGGCGCGGCGTCCCGACGTCCGAGGTCGTCGCCCGCTGGGCCGAGCACGGCGCGGTCGTCGAGACGGTGCTCGACACGACGCCGATCTGGCCGTTGGTCATCGACGTCGGCTCGCACGAGCACGACATCCGCGCGGCCCTCGGCGACACCGGTGGCCGGGACACCGACCTCGTCGTCATCGGCGCCAAGGTCATGCTGCGCGGCCTCGACGTGCCGGCGCCGCTGCGGGTCATGACCGAGCACCACGACGTGCTGGTCGGCCCGTCCGCGGCACCGGGCGGCGAGGCGGACGGCGGCGGGCCGGTCGTGCTCCGGACCACGACGTTCGAGGCGTTCCGCTGGCGGCTCGGCCGCCGCAGCCCGGCCCAGCTCGTGGCGATGGACTGGTCGGGCGACCCCGCGCCGTTCCTGCCGCACCTGTGCGTCTTCGGCCCCGCGCAGCAGGACGTCGTCGAGTAACCCTGCGCACGTCATGCGGGCAGGCGTACCTCGCGACGGTCGCCGCCGTGACCGCTCAACCATCGGCGCCGCCTCGGGCGTCTGGGAGGACAGTGAGGCCGACGGACGGGGAGGCGGGGCGGATGCCGCGCAGGGTCGAGACGGAGTTCCGTGACTTCGTCGGGCAGCGCTGGACCAGCCTGGTCCGGTACGCCTACCTGCTCACCGGTGACGCCATGCTCGCGGAGGACCTCGTCCAGGGCGCGCTCGAACGCTGCTGGCGGCGCTGGGACCGGATCCGGACCGACCGTCCGGAGGCCTACGTCCGGACGGCGATCGCCCGGGGTGCGATCTCCCGGTTCCGGGCCAGCCGGGTGCGGGTCCGGGAAACGGCCCTCGACGGCGTCGCCGGCGATGCCGGGTCCAGCCCGGACGGGGCGCAGCGCCGCGCGGACGCAGACCTCGTCTGGTCACAGCTCGCGCTGCTGCCGCCGCGGATGCGTGCCGTCGTCGTCCTACGGGTCTACGAGGACCTCACCGCGGCCGAGACCGCTCTGCTGCTCGGCTGCTCCGTCGGCTCCGTGAAGAGCCAGCTCTCCAGGGCGATGGCCAGGCTTCGGCAGTGCGCATCCCTTCGTGAGCTCGCCGGGCTGCGGAGCACTCCTCCCGCGGGCCCGAACCACGACTCGGAGGTGCCGCGATGACGACCGACGAAGACCTCACCCGGCTCGTCCAGAACCGGCTCGCCGAGCGGGCCGGCGCGTTCACCCCGGTGCAGCCGTCGTGGGACCGGATCGAGACCGGGCTGCGCGCCGTCCGACGGCGCCGGCGTCTGCGCGCAGCAGGAGCGGTCGGGATCGTCCTCGCGATCGCCGCCGGCGGCGCGATCGCCGCCGATCTGC
>DAIOGQ010000001.1:47560-53190 GCA_036745175.1 Kineosporiaceae bacterium | reverse complement strand
GGGTGCTCGTCCGCAACGCGCTGTTCCGCCGGGTCGAGCTCGCGGCGCTGCGGCACTGGGACCCGCTCGGCGACCTCGACGGCCATGCCGGGCACGACGCGGACGCCTGGCACGCCGACCTCGACGCCTACTACGCCGAGCACGACGAGATCCGCACGGACGCCGACGCCCGCGGGCCGGCCCTGTTCCTCGTCGACGAGAACCCGCCGCCGGACCCCGACGGCGAGGGCCCGGCGCGGCGCTGGGTCGTCCGGCAGGTCGTCGACGACCCGGACGGCGACCACGACTGGGGTGTCGACGCGGTCGTCGACCTCGACGCCTCCGACGAGGCCGGTGAGGCCGTCGTCCTCGTGACCGGCCTGCACCGGGTCTAGCGCTGGCCTAGCGCAGGTCGGCCCCGCCGGGCCCGGTCCACGATCCCGCCGGCTCGCTCGACGGTCGGGGGCGCGCGGTGCGCGGTCGGCTGCCGAGGGCCGGCCGGTGCCGGCGTGGCGGCGTCCAGGCTGTGCTCCAGCGGGTGCCGCAGATCCGGAACGACGCGTAGCCGACCCCGAGCACGATGAGGACGTCGCCGATGCTGAACACGTTGGCCAGCGGCCAGCCGGCCGGGATGGCGAAGACGTCGCCGAGCAGGGGGAGGTGGGCGTCGGGGACGACGCCCGAGTTGACGAACCCGCTGTCGTCCGTGAGCCCCGCCGTGCGCAGGGCGGCCGGGCTCGCGGGCAGGGTCCCGCCGTTGGCGGCGATCGTCACCCCGTTGGTCAGCGCGCCGAGGCCGAGGATCGTCAGGCCAGGGATCGCCCGGTTGACCCACACCGTCCACGCGGCGGCGACGTACGTGGTCACGTGGACGGCCTGCAGGACGGGGACCGGGCCGGCGAGCACCGAGATGACCAGGAGCTGCACGGCGAACGCGGCGAGGATCAGCGACACGGACCGGATCCGGACATCCGCGAGCCGCTTGGGGTCGCCGCCGAGCAGGGCCGGTAGGAGGAGGCCGATCAGGGCCGTCAGGGGGATGATCACAGTGTGGCTCCTGCGGTGGGCGGGTGGGGTGCGGCGACCGTCGTCTCGTCGAGCCAGGCGTGCAGCCGGCTCTCGGGAACCGGGCGACCGAGGAGGAAGCCCTGGACCCGGTCGCAGCCGAGGTTCAGCAGGGCCTGGTAGGTGGCTTCGTCCTCGACACCCTCGGCCGTGACCTCCATGCCCAGGGCGTGCCCGAGCTCGATAGTGGACCTGACGATGGCCTCGCCCTGCGGGTCGACCTTCATCCCGGACACGAAGGAGCGGTCGACCTTCAGCTCGTCGGGCCGCAGCCGGGTCAGGTACGCGAGCGAGGAGTAGCCGGTTCCGAAGTCGTCGACCGAGAGCCGGACGCCGATCGAGCGCAACTCCTGCAGGATGTGCATGGCCCGCTTCGGGTCGGCGGCGATGGTGGTCTCGGTCACCTCCACCGTCAGCCGGTCGGCGGGGATGCCGTGGGAGAACAGCGCCGCGGCGACGACCGTCGGCAGCTCGAGGTCGCTGAGCAGCCGTGGCGACAGGTTGACCGAGACGGACAGGTCCTCGCCCCGGTCGCGCAGCCGGCGCAGGGTTCCGAGCGCGTTGTCCATCGCGAAGTGGGACATCGTCGAGATGGCTCCGGACCGTTCCGCGAGCGGGACGAACTCCGCCGGCGGGATGCTCCCGTGCACGGGGTGCGTCCAGCGCAGCAGCGCCTCGAGGCCGACCACCCGGCGGGTGGGTGTCTCGACGATCGGCTGGAACGCCAGGAACATCTGGTCGTCGGCGACCGCGGTGTGCAGATCGGCGACCACGCTCAGCCGTTGGACGGTGTGGGTGTCGAACTCCTCGTGGTAGGTCTCGACGGTGCCCCGGACCTCCTTGGCCCGGTACAGGGCGATGTCCGCGCGTTGCAGCAGTCCCTCGACCGTCCTGGCGTGCTCCGGTGCCATGGCGACGCCGATGCTGGCCTGGAGCGCGATCCGGACCCCGTCGACGGTCGCCGGTCGCCGGAGGGCCTCTGCGATCCGGTCGGCGAGCCCCCTGGCCGACTCGCGGTCCGTCGAGGGCACGAGGACGGCGAACTCGTCGCCGCCCAGCCGGCTCACGGTCACGTCCGGCGGGCACATGCTCCGCACGCGGTCGGCGACCTCGCGCAGCAGCGCGTCCCCGACGTGGTGCCCCAGGGTGTCGTTGACCTCCTTGAAGTGGTCGAGGTCCAGGAGCATGACGACCGCGCTCGGAGCCTGGCCGTCCACGGCGTGACCCGGGTCGGGCCTCGGACCACTGGCGTGCGTCCGCAGCACCGCGTCGAGGGCGCTGCCGGTGCGCAGGTGCAGCAGCGTCCGGTTGGGCAGCCCGGTGAGCCCGTCGTGGAGCGCGTCGTGCTGTCTGCGAGCGGCGAGATAGGCACTGTGCTGCACCCCGAGCAGGGGAAGGACCACGAGCGGCACGGTCAGCAGCGAGAAGTCGGCGGCGATGGCCGTCAGGGGCGCCAGCCCGATGAGGATCGAGGTCGCGAGCCCCTGCGCACGGACGTCGCCGCGGACGATGGCCCAGGGACTCGCTCCCGTGGAGAGCGCGACGATCACGGCGACGAGGCCGTTGTTGACCAGGAAGAACGTGGCGCCGGCGAGCAGTCCCGGAAGGACGTCGTCGGGCCTGAGTATCCGGACCCCGCAGAACGAGGCGTCGCCGGTGGCGAGGCAGAAGGCCAGCCGGGCGGCCGCCAGCGTCAGCATGTACTGCCCGATGTTGAAGGCCGCCTGCAGGTACTGCCGTCGCCGGACCACGTCGTCGTAGGCCACCGCCAGCGCTTGCGCCGTCATCGCCAGCAGCAGCGGTCCGCACAGCACCAGGGCGACCGCGAAGGTGGTGGACACCGTCACGGTGTCGGTGTCCCCGTCGTCACGGGCGACGAGCAGCGGGCGGAGCTCACCGGCGATGAGCAGGATCGCGAACAGGTAGGCGGGGATCAGCGCCCGGGACGTCCAGTCGACCCGTCCCAGCTCGACCGCGCCCGTGACCACCCAGGTCGCCGCCCCGGCGACGGCGATGAGGAGAACGGCGGCCGTGACGTGAGAGGGCTGCGTCCGGGCCGGGGCGACGATGTCGGCGGCGCCGTCCGCGCAGGCTTGGCTCGCCACGTCCACCTCCTCCCACGGCCCGGCGTGGACGCTCAGACACCCCTGGAAACAGACCAGCCCGTCAGGCCACTGCGTCGGCCGAACGGGCTGGTTCCTGATGAGACGTCCGCGCCGATCATCCGATCGGCGGTGCGGACCGGGTCACCCCTCGTTCAGGCCCACTTCTTGCCTGCCTCGGTGAGGGCGACGAGCAGGGTGACGGCGCCGGCGCACATGGCGCCGCGGACCAGAACCCGCTCCTGTAGCCTGCGGACGCGGCTCATCCCCACTTCACCCCGGCTCCGACCGTCGCGACCAGGGCGACGAGGCCGCCGGTGGCGACCAGGGCTCGCGCGAACAGGTTCTTGACCATGAACATCCCCTCTCATCCGTGCTGTCCGATGGCGTGGATTCGCCTGACCCCACAGTGGGCGACGTGGGTGGCCGCCCGGAAGAGCGCGGACCCGCGATCACCCGGGTGCACGTCCTGGCTCCGATCGGACCAACGCGGGCCGTGCGTGGTGCGTGCGTGAGCGGCCCCGGCGGGGTCGTCGCGACCCGCCCGTTGCGCCGTCCGTGGACATCCGCACGGGCGAGCATGACCACAGCCCGTGAGCCCTGCGGCCTGCGCCGGAGCCGTTGCGGCTCAGCAGGTCTGGCGCCGGTACTCGGCGTGGAAGGCAGCCTTGCCGGCGGCCACGAACGGGCTCAGCGCGTCGCACTCGTCGTACTCGAAGCACTGCTCGTTCACGGCGAAGTCGAAGTCGGCGACGAGCGCGGGGATCTGGTCGAGGTCGTTCTTGAGGCCGACGGCGAGCCCGCGCGCGTGCGCGAGGTCGGCGATCCGCCGTCGAAGGCGAGCTGCTGGGCAGCCGTCACCCCGAAGCCGGTGTCGTTGGCGTAGCCGTCGACGTTGTCCGGCTCGACGCCGTCGAACCCCTTGGCCCGGCAGAGGTCGAACCGGGTGGCCATGATCGGGGTCAGCACCTCCAGCCGGCGGACGTCGAGCCAGCGTTCGCCCTCCCAGCCGTTGCCCTTGCCGATCACCTCCGCGGGGAACCGGCCGTGGTCGGGGCGGAAGTCCTCGGAGGACCCGACACTGACGTAGCAGACCACCTTCCGGCCCGCGCGGTGCAGCGTGTCAACCGTCGCCGCCGAGGTCGTGAAGAGGTCGAGGTCGTAGACGTCCGCGTCGACGGACGTGTCGACGGTTCCCGTGAGCTGCCACTGCCACGTCGTGCCGGGCGCCGGCCGCCACCGCGGACCGCCGGACGTCGTGGCGCGACCGCTGCCGGACGTCGTCGGTGGGCCACCCACCGCCGTCCCGGAGGTCGCCGTACCCGACGAGCACGCGACGACGGCAGGGACGGCGAGCAGCCCCACGACGCCGGCCGCGACGAGCCTGGCCCGCTGCTTCACGTCCGCCGTCCTCATCGGGGCGGCCCGGACGCGCGTCACGGGTTCCGGCCCGGCGGCGCTCATGCGTCGTCTCCCGCGCAGCTGTCGAGGTCCGCCAGGGTCGGGTACGACGGCTGCGCCCCGGCCTTCGTCACGGCGAGCGCCCCGGCCCGGACGGCGACGGCGACGGCGTCCGCGAGCGGTGCGCCCGCGGCGAGCCGCCACGCGAGCGCGCCCACGAAGCAGTCGCCGGCGCCGGTCGTGTCGACGACGTCGACGGCCGGTGCCGCGGCGCGTACGGTCCCGGTGCCGTCGACCGCGACGGCCCCCCGGCCGCCGAGCGTGACGACGACGGCCCCGGGGCCGAGGTCGCGCAGCCGGGCCGCCGCGGCTGCCGGGTCGGTGCCGCCGTCCCCGACGGGCTCGCCGAGCAGCAGCGCCGCCTCGTGCTCGTTGACGACGAGGACGTCGGTCCGCGCGAGCAGGGCGTCCGGCACTTGGCCCGCCGGCGCGAGGTTGAGGACGACGCGGCCCCGGGTGTGCTCCGCGGCCGCGAGGCTCACCCCGGGTGCGACCTCGCGCTGCAGGACGAGCACCGCGGCAGCGGCGACGAGGTCGCAGCGGGCGTCGTCCGGGGCGACGGCGGCGTTGGCGCCGGGGGAGACGACGATGCTGTTGTCGCCGTCGGGGTCGACCAGGACGACCGCGGCCCCGGTCGGGCGGTCGGCCGTCCGCAGGTGCGTCACGTCGACGCCGGACGCCGTGAGCGACGCCCGCAGCATCGCCCCGTGCTCGTCGTCGCCGACCCGCCCGACGAACGCCACGCCGGCGCCCGTGCCCGCGGCGAGCCGCGCGGCGGCCACGGCCTGGTTGGCGCCCTTGCCGCCCGGGATCGTCGCGACGTCCCCGCCGAGCACGGTCTCACCGGCGAGCGGCCGGCGGTCGACCCGGACCACGAGGTCGGCGTTGGCCGACCCGACGACGACGACGTCCATCCGAGACCTCCGCGACCTGCTGCGGCCGCCGTCCGGCCGGCCGGTGGTCACCATGGCACGCCGCGGCAGCGGCGGTCATCAGTCGGCACGCCGCGGCAGCGGCGGTCAT
>DAIOGQ010000001.1:0-47460 GCA_036745175.1 Kineosporiaceae bacterium | reverse complement strand
GCAGCGGCGGTCATCAGTCGGCACGCCGCGGCAGCGGCGGTCATCAGCCGGCACGCCGCGGCAGCGGCGGTCATCAGCCGGCACGCCGCGGCAGCGGCGGTCATCAGTCGGCACGCCGCGGCAGCGGCGGTCATCAGCCGGCACGTGGCGGTGTGGACGGACCGCACCCGCGGTCCGCCCGGCCGGTTAACCTCGAGCGGTGCCCGACACGACCACGTCCGCCACGACCGCCGCGCTGCTCGCGGCCGCGGTCGGTGCCGTCGGGGGGACGCCGCGGCCGGGCCAGGAGCAGATGGCGGAGGCGGTCGCGCGGGCGGCGGCGTCGGGCGAGCACCTGCTCGTCCAGGCCGGCACGGGCACCGGGAAGTCGCTGGGCTACCTCGTCCCGGCGATCGCGCACGCCGTCGAGACCCGCGCGCCCGTCGTCGTCTCCACCGCGACCCTGGCTCTCCAGGCCCAGATCGTCGACCGCGACCTGCCCCGCGTCGCGGAGGCGCTGACGCCGCTGCTCGGCCGGCGGCCGACCTGGCAGCTCGTCAAGGGCCGGCGCAACTACGTGTGCCGGCACCGGGTCGAGGGCGGCTTCCCCGACGAGGACGACGTCCTGTTCGACCTGCCCGGTGGGGACGGCGACGCGCCGGGCGGGTCCGGCTCGGCAGGTGGCGGGGTCGTCGCCTCGCCGACGTCACGGCTCGGAAGGGAGATCGTCCGGCTCCGGGAGTGGGCTCGGTCGACCCCGTCCGGCGACCGCGACGAGCTCGTGCCCGGCGTCAGCGAGCGGGCGTGGCGGCAGGTGTCGGTGAGCGCCCACGAGTGCCTCGGCGGCCAGCGCTGCCCGATGGCAGGGGAGTGCTTCAGCGAGGCGGCGCGCGAGCGGGCGCACGACGTCGACGTCGTGGTGAGCAACCACGCGTTCGTGGCGATCGACTCCTTCGAGGGCCGCCAGATGCTGCCCGAGCACGACCTGCTCGTCGTCGACGAGGCGCACGAGCTGTCCGACCGGGTCACGTCCGTCATCACCGACGAGCTGACCGTCTCGTCGATCGAGCAGGCCTCGCGGCGCGCACGCGCGGCCGGCGCGGGTGACACCTCGGCGCTCGACGACGCCTCCGCGATCCTCGAGGCAGCCCTCGAGGAGACCGCCGAGGGCCGGGTGACCGGTGCGCTGCCGGAGTTCCTCGGCGTCGCGGTGACCGCCGTCCGCGACGCCGCCCGGACCGTCTTCACCGCGCTGAAGTCCGACCCGACGACACCGGGACCGGACGGGGCGCGGCAGGTCGCGCGGGCCGCCGTCCAGGAGGTCTTCGACGTCGCCGAGCGGCTCGCGTCGGGGTCCGGGGGGCCCGAGGGGCCCGACGTCGTGTGGCTGTCGCGGGTCCGGCGTCAGGACGGTGCCACCCGGGTCGCCCTCCACGTCGCGCCGCTGTCGGTCGCCGGGCTCCTGCGCGAGCGGCTCTTCGGCGAGCGGACGATCGTCCTCACGTCGGCGACGCTCACCCTCGGCGGTTCGTTCGACGCGGTCGCCGGCAGCGTCGGGCTGCTCGGCGACGGTGCGCCCGCGTGGCGCGGGCTGGACGTCGGCAGCCCCTTCGACTACCCGAGGCAGGGCATCCTCTACGTCGCCAAGCACCTCGCGGCCCCGGGGCGGGACGGAATGGCGGGGGCCGCCCTGGACGAGCTCGCCGCGCTCGTCGAGGCGGCAGGCGGCCGGACGCTCGGGCTCTTCTCGTCGCGGCGCGCCGCCGAGTACGCCGCGCAGGAGCTCCGCGAGCGGCTCGACGTGCCGATCCTGTGCCAGGGCGACGACGCGACGCCGACGCTCGTCCGGGCGTTCGCCCGGGACGCGCCGACCTGCCTGTTCGGGACCCTCTCGCTGTGGCAGGGCGTCGACGTGCCGGGCAGCGCCTGCCAGCTCGTCGTCATCGACCGCATCCCGTTCCCGCGACCCGACGACCCGCTCTCCGCGGCTCGCAGCCAGGCCGTCGCGCGGGCCGGCGGGAACGGCTTCATGAGCGTCGCCGCGACCCACGCCGGGCTGCGGCTGGCCCAGGGCGTCGGCCGGCTGATCCGGACCTCGGCCGACCGCGGCGTCGTCGCCGTCCTCGACAGCCGGCTCGCGACGGCGCGGTACGGCGGCTTCCTGCGGGCGTCGCTGCCGCCGTTCTGGCCGACGACCGACCGGGAGGTCGTCCTGGAGTCGTTGCGCCGGATCGGCACCACGGCGCCCGAGGTGGTCCCGGTCGCCGACCCGGTCGACCGCGCGAAGGCGTCCGGCAGGGCCCGCCGGGCCCCGACCCCGCCGGCGACCCGCTCGGGGATCAGCGCCGGCCGCGCCTGGACCCCCGAGGAGGACGCCGGCCTGCGCGCCGCGGTCGAGGCCGACCGCGGCGTCGACGTGCTCGCCGAGCGTTACGCCTGCACGCCCGACCAGGTCGTCGCCCGCCTCGCCGCCCTCGGCCTCGCCCCGGGGCCGCGCGTGTCCTGACGGCGCCCGCGACCCGGTCACCGTCGAGGTCGTCGGGCAGCCGCCCGGCGGAGCGACGCGTGACGTGCGCCCGTCGCAGAGTGCACAAGCCTCTCGTCGTGTGACGTCGAGTCCCCTGCAGACTGGGTGGATGAGTGACGCCTTTGCCGCCCTCCGGTCGTCCTTCACCCCCGTGCCGGGCTACCTCGACGCTGCGACCCTCGGCCTGCCGCCCGCCCAGGTGCTCACCGCGCTGCGCGGGGCGCTCGACGAGTGGCAGGCGGGCCGCTCGTGCCCGGTCGCGTTCGACGCCTGCGTGACGCGGTCCCGGGCGGCCTACGCCCGGATCGTCGGGGTCCCGGCCTCCGACGTCGCGGTCGGCGCGCAGGCGAGCGTGCTCATGGGCCTGCTGGCCTCGTCGCTGGCCGACGGCGCCGAGGTGCTCGCGGTCCACGGGGACTTCGCGTCGGTCGTCTTCCCGTTCCTGGTCCACGCCGACCGTGGGGTCACGGTGCGGCACGTGCCGCTGGAGGCGCTCGCCGACGAGGTGCGGACCTCGACGACGGTCGTCGTCTACTCCCTCGTCCAGTCGGCCGATGGGCGGGTCGCCGACGCGGCGTCGGTGCGCGCCGCTGCCCGGCGGGTCGGCGCGCTGACGGTGTGCGACACCACCCAGGCGGTCGGCTGGCTGCCGGTGGCCGCCGGCGCCGACGACGTCACGGTGTGCTCGGCGTACAAGTGGCTCTGCGCACCGCGTGGCGCGGCCTTCCTCACCGTCCGTCCTGAGGTCGCGGGCCGGATCCGGCCCACGGGTGCGGGGTGGTACGCGGGGGAGTCGGTGTGGGCGTCGGTGTACGGGCCCGACATGACGCTGGCCGCGGACGCGCGGCGCTTCGACGTCTCCCCCGCGTGGCACGTCTGGGTCGGCGCGGCCGAGGCGCTCGACCTGTTCGCCGCGGTCGACGTCGAGGAGGTGCTTCGGCACGACGCCCGGCTCGCGGACGGGCTCCGCGAGAGGTTGGGGCTCGACCCGGCGGGTCGGGCCGTCGTGTCGCTGCCGGACCCGGACGGCGCCCGTCGGTCGGCCCTCGAGGCAGGCGGCTGCACTGTGGCCGGTCGCGCAGGTCTCGTCCGGCTTGCCTTCCACGTGTGGAACGACGACGCGGACGTGGACCTGGCCGCAGCCGCCCTCGATCGCGTCGGAGCCGTCGGCAGCACCGTGCGCTGAGCCGTCGGGAGCGTGGGGCCGGTCAGCCGCCGACGGCCACCCGGACCGCGGTGGTCAGCTGGCCGTAGGTGTGGACCCCGTCGAAGAAGTCGTCCGGGAAACGGACGTCGAGGGCGTCCTCGACCGCGCACAGCAGCACCAGCGCGAGGTCGTCGTCCAGCCCGAGGTCGTCGAGCGGGACGTCTCCGGTGAGCCGGTCGGGGGCCACGTCGAGCTGCGCTGCGACGACGCTGCGAACCGTTCCGTCGAGGTCGAGAGCGTGCACGGGGTAGTCCTCCTGGCCAGCGTCCGTGGACATCGACACGGCCGAGGGTAGCCCGTGCCCGGTGGACTGCGAGCCCGAACGGGCACGATCTGTCGACGGACCGTGATGAACCGTCGCTCTATGTGGTGTTGTTGCCCGGTTTCACACCTTCCGAAGCACTGCGACGACCCGTCCGAGAACGGTCGCGTCGTCACCCGGGATCGGCGCGTAGGCGCTGTTGTGGGGCATCAGCCAGACGTGCCCGTCGCGACGCTTGAAGGTCTTGACGGTCGCCTCGCCGTCGATCATGGCGGCGACGATGTCGCCGTTGTCGGCCACCGGCTGCTGCCGCACGGCCACCCAGTCGCCGTCGCAGATCGCCGCGTCGACCATGGAGTCGCCGACCACCTTGAGCAGGAACAGCTGGCCGTCACCGACGAGCTGGCGGGGGAGCGGGAACACCTCTTCGACGGCCTGCTCGGCGAGGATCGGGCCCCCCGCCGCGATCCGGCCCACGACAGGCACGTAGGACGGCGTCGGCCGCGCGTCCCCCGAGCCCGTCACGTCGCCGGACTCGTCGTCGCCCGCGCCGTGGCGGCCGTCGCCGGGGAGGATGACCTCGATGGCGCGCGGCCTGTTCGGGTCACGGCGCAGGAAGCCCTTGCGCTCGAGCGTGGTCAGCTGGTGGGCGACGCTGCTCGGGCTGGTCAGCCCGACCGCCTCGCCGATCTCCCGCATGCTCGGTGGGTAGCCGCGCCGCGCCACGCAGTCGCGGATGGTCTCCAGGACCCGGCGCTGCCGGGCGGTGAGGCCGTCGCCCCCCGCCGGACCGTCGGGGAGCGTGCGGACCTCCGCGCCCGGTCCGTCGGCCGGCTCGGGCGGGTCGTGCTGCTCGACGCGGCTCATGTGCGCCTCCAGTCGGGTTGTCGGTGCCACCGGCCACGGTAGGGGTGAACACGACACGCTTCAAACATCTGTTCGAACGTGTCTCGACTCTGTCGGTGGCCGGTGATACAACCGTACAGACGTTCGATCGAACACCGGTTCGATCCTTCCCCACGTCGGAGGCAGACATGAGCACGCTCGTTCTTCGGCCCGCGGCACCGAGCCGACCGGTGGCGCGCGCCGCCCGTCCGCGCCGTCCCGTCGTCAGGGCCCTCGCGGTGGCGCCCGGCGCCCCTGTGGCGCCGTCGCGCGACGCGGCGGTGACGCGATCGCCCGGTACGACCCGGCCCCGGCTGCGCCTGACCCGTCGCGGGCGGGTCGTCGTCCGGCTCTGTGTCGTCCTGCTCGGTGCTCTCACGACCGCTGCCATCGTCCTCGCCGGCGGTCGGGCGGCTCGTGCCGGCGAGGACAGCCGACCCGTGCCGGCCGAGCAGGTCGTCGTCCAGCCCGGCGAGACCCTCTGGCAGATCGCCGGCCGGGTCGCGCCGTCCGCCGACCGCCGTGACACGGTGGCACGCATCGTCGAGCTCAACGCCCTGCCGTCGGCCTCGCTCCGGGCCGGCCAGCGCATCGCCGTGCCCGTCGCGCCCTGATCACCCCGGGCCCACTCGCTCTGTGTAGTCAGATGACACGCCGAGTGACCAGGCGCGATCGCGCGACACGCGTGTCGGGCTTGCATGCGCCCGCCGACAGGCTTAGCGTTGACCCCACATCTAGTAGTTACACCGATGTAAGCCATCCACATCTAGTCCTCAGGTGGATCCCCAGCAGAACGGGGGTTTCCCACAGGTACTCCCCAGGCCCGTCCACAGGACCGGCGACCGGGAGTCCGGTGGCCACCCGGGGCCGACCGCGGGTGGCGGCGACGATCGGTGCAGAACCGTCGGGGTGACGACGCGAGAGGAGGCGGCACCGTGAACTGCCCCTTCTGTCGCAACCAGGACTCGCGGGTCGTCGACTCGCGCAGCGCCGACGACGGCACGGCGATCCGCCGACGTCGGCAGTGCCCGCAGTGCGGCCGCCGCTTCAGCACCGTCGAGACCGCGAGCCTGACCGTCGTCAAGCGCTCCGGCGTCTCCGAGCCGTTCAGCCGGTCCAAGATCGTGTCCGGGGTGCGCAAGGCCTGCCAGGGACGGCCGGTCGGCGAGGACGACCTGGCGCTGCTCGCCCAGCGTGTCGAGGAGTCGATCCGGTCGACGGGCGCGGCGGAGATCGACGCGCACGACATCGGGCTGGGCATCCTCGGGCCGCTGCGCGAGCTCGACGAGGTGGCGTACCTGCGCTTCGCGAGCGTCTACCAGTCGTTCGACTCCCTCGAGGACTTCGAGACGGCGATCACGATGCTCCGCGCCGAGCGCGAGCCGACCGGCGTCGAGCCCGGATCCCCCTGACCACCGCCGGCGGCGCGCAGGGGAAGGCGACGCCGCCGGCGGTCACCCAACGGACGTGAACGAGCACCGCTGCGCACCACCGGTACCACCGAGCACACCGAGCACACCGGGACCGACGAGCACCACCGGCACCACCCACCCGCACGGCCAGGCGCACGACCCACCCGAAACGACGGACCACGCACGGCGTCGTCACGTACGACGTCTGCACGCAGGACATCACCCGGCCACACCACAGGGGCGCAGCCACGCCCGCACTTGTCGAGGGGACAGCAGACATGACGGAGACAGCGTCCGGCCCTGGGGCCCGCAAGACCCGGGGTGACACCCCGAAGGTCCAGCGGAAGGGCCTGACGATCGAGCGCGTCTACACCACCGCGGGGGTGCATCCCTACGACGAGGTGTCGTGGGAGCGACGCGACGTCGTCCAGACGAACTGGAGGTCCGGCGAGACGATCTTCGACCAGAAGGGCGTCGAGTTCCCGGACTCGTGGAGCCTCAACGCCTCGACGATCGTCACGACGAAGTACTTCCGCGGCGCGGTCGGCACGCCCACGCGTGAGTGGAGCCTGCGCCAGCTCATCGACCGGGTCGTGCTGACCTACACCAAGGCCGGCAAGGACTACGGCTACTTCGCCTCGGACGCCGACGCGGAGGTCTTCGAGCACGAGCTGACCTGGATGCTGCTGCACCAGGTGTTCAGCTTCAACTCGCCGGTGTGGTTCAACGTCGGGACCCCTGCGCCGCAGCAGGTCTCCGCCTGCTTCATCCTCGCGGTCGACGACTCCATGGACTCGATCCTCAACTGGTACCGCGAGGAGGGCTTCATCTTCAAGGGCGGCTCCGGAGCCGGCCTCAACCTGTCGCGGATCCGCTCGTCGAAGGAGCTGCTCGCAAGCGGCGGCACGGCGTCCGGTCCGGTGTCCTTCATGCGAGGCGCCGACGCCTCTGCGGGGACCATCAAGTCCGGCGGGGCCACCCGGCGCGCGGCGAAGATGGTGGTCCTCGACGTCGACCACCCCGACATCGAGGAGTTCATCGAGACGAAGTCGCGCGAGGAGGACAAGATCCGGGCGCTGCGCGACGCCGGCTTCGACATGGACCTCGGTGGCAAGGACATCGTCAGCGTCCAGTACCAGAACGCGAACAACTCGGTCCGCGTGAGCGACGAGTTCATGCGTGCCGTCGAGAACGGCGAGCGGTTCGGCCTGCGCGGCCGGACGACGGGCGAGGTCATCGAGACGGTCGACGCCAAGGAGCTCTTCGCGAAGATGGCCACCGCGGCCTGGGAGTGCGCGGACCCGGGGATCCAGTACGACGACACGATCAACGACTGGCACACGACGCCGGAGTCGGGCCGGATCACCGCGTCGAACCCCTGCTCGGAGTACATGCACCTGGACAACTCCTCGTGCAACCTCGCGTCGCTCAACCTCATGAAGTTCCTCTCCGACGACGGGGGGTTCGACGCCGAGCTGTTCGTGAAGTCGGTCCAGCTCGTCATCACGGCGATGGACATCTCGATCTGCTTCGCCGACTTCCCGACCGAGGCGATCGGCGACACGACGCGCAGGTTCCGCCAGCTCGGCATCGGCTACGCCAACCTCGGCGCGCTGCTCATGGCGTCGGGTCTGGGCTACGACAGCGACGGCGGCCGCGCGCTGGCCGCGTCCATCACTTCGCTCATGACCGGGACGGCGTACCGCCGGTCCGCCGAGCTCGCCGGCGTCGTCGGTCCGTACGAGGGCTACGCGCGCAACGCCGAGGCGCACCGCCGCGTCACCCGCAAGCACGCCGCGGCGAACGACGCGATCCGCACGGTCGGCCCGCTCGACAAGGACGTGCACCGGGTCGCGACCCGGGAGTGGGAGCTCGGCAACGCGATCGGCGAGAAGGCCGGCTGGCGCAACGCCCAGGCCAGCGTGCTCGCACCGACCGGAACCATCGGCTTCATGATGGACTGCGACACCACCGGCATCGAGCCGGACTTCTCGCTCGTCAAGTTCAAGAAGCTGGTCGGCGGCGGGTCGATGCAGATCGTCAACCAGACCATCCCGATGGCGTTGCGCAGGATGGGCTACACCGAGGAGACCGTCGAGGCGATCGTCGAGTACATCGCCGAGCACGGGCACGTCGTCGACGCACCGGGCCTCAGGCACGAGCACTACGAGGTCTTCGACTGCGCGATGGGCGAGCGGGCCATCAAGCCGATGGGCCACGTGCGGATGATGGCGGCCTGTCAGCCGTTCCTGTCCGGCGCGATCAGCAAGACGGTCAACCTGCCCGAGACGGCCACGGTCGACGAGATCGCCGACGTCTACTTCCAGGGCTGGAAGCTCGGGCTCAAGGCGCTCGCGGTCTACCGCGACAACTGCAAGGTCGGCCAGCCGCTGTCGGACGCCAAGGGGAAGAAGGCCGACACGACCGAAACGGTCGTGGAGACCCGCGTCGAGTACCGGCCGATCCGCAAGCGGCTGCCCAAGCGCCGTCCTAGCCAGACCATCTCGTTCGCCGTCGGCGGCGCCGAAGGCTACCTGACCGCCGGGTCCTACCCGGACGACGGTCTCGGCGAGGTCTTCCTGAAGTTCGGCAAGCAGGGCTCGACGCTCGCCGGTGTGATGGACGCCTTCTCCATCGCCATCTCCATCGCGCTGCAGTACGGCGTCCCGCTGGAGACCTATGTCGAGAAGTTCACCAACATGCGATTCGAGCCGGCCGGACTGACGGACGACCCGGACGTCCGGATGGCGCAGTCGATCATGGACTACGTCTTCCGCCGCCTCGCGCTCGACTACCTGGACTTCGACACCCGGTCGGCGATGGGCATCTACACGGCGTCCGAGCGGGCCCGCCACCTCGAGACCGGCTCGTACTCCGACGACTCCGGCCAGGACGGCGTCGAGGAGGACCTCGAGACCCTCGCGCAGTCCGCGCCGTCGACCAAGGCCAAGGCCGACAAGCCCGCGCCGTCCGTCGAGGCCGCCTCCGCGCGGCCGGTCCCGGTCGAGGTGCACTCCTCCACCGAGCTCGTGGAGAAGCTCGTGGGCATCGCCTCCGACGCACCGATCTGTTTCACCTGCGGCACGAAGATGCGCCCGGCCGGGTCGTGCTTCGTCTGCGAGGGCTGCGGGAGCACCAGCGGCTGCAGCTGATCCCGACCGAGCAGGCGCCCCGGGCCGACGGCCCGGGGCGCCTCCTCGTCCACCCCGTGTCGGCGCGGCCGCTACGCCAGACCGAAGCTGTTGACCTTCTCCGGGTGGATGCGGATGAACGAGTCGCCGAAGCCCGGCCCCAGGTGGGCGCCGCCGTCCGGGACCGCTTCGGCCCGGCCTCGGATCTCCAACATCCGCGGCGCCCACGGGTCGGTGGAGACCAGGTCGTCGATGACGATCGCGGCCCAGCCGGTCGCCTGGACGTCGCGGTACTTCTTCGTGCTGGCGACGTCGTGACCACCGACGTCCACGGTGCCGAGGTCGGGGTTGTACCGGAACGAGGTCGGCACCACGTGCGGCCGGTGGTCCGCGCCCGCGGTCGCCAGCCTGCCCAGCATCTGCGAGGCCATGTACGCGATCTGCTCGACGGTCAGCTCTGCCATGTGGCTGCCAACACCGCGATGCGGCCCGGTAGTCCCGCGGATGCGGTTCCGCCGGGCCGCGCCCGGGGTGCCGGCTCACGCGCCGGCGTCTCGGTGCCCGTGGTGCGGCCCCGTGCGCCGATGGGACAGCATGTGCCCGGTGAACCCCGGACCCGGGCCGGACGCGCCCGCAGCCGTCGCGCACGTGATCCTCTACGTCGCCGACCAGGAGGCGTCTGCCGCGTTCTGGTCAGCGGTGCTGCAGCACCCGCCGAGGCTGCACGTGCCCGGGATGACCGAGTTCGTCCTGACGGTCTCGACCGTGCTCGGGTTGATGCCCGAAGCGGGCATCCGAGCTCTGCTCGAGCCGGCGCTGCCCGACCCGGCTGGCGCGCACGGCGTCCCCCGCGCCGAGCTCTACCTGCTCGTGGACGACCCCGCCGCCTACCATCAGCGCGCCCTGGCCGGCGGCGCCCGCGAGCTCTCGCCCCTGGCGCCAAGGTCCTGGGGTGACGAGGTGGCCTACAGCCTGGACCCTGACGGGCACGTCCTCGCCGTCGGTCGGCGGGGTCGCGCCGATCGGTGACCGCTGCGGCACCCGAGCAGCTTCGCCGGCCGGCCGGGACAGTCACGGCACGGCAGGGGTGCCTCCCGGGTCGGGGTAGGCGGTGACCTCGGTCGCCTTGGCGGTCAGCCAGACCTGTTGCCCCGTCACGAGTCCCAGCTCCGCCAGGGCGGCCGGGGTGATGTCGACAATGGCGTCGGGGGTGCCGTCGACGGCGACCCGGACCCGGTCGGTGAGGAGCTCGAGGCCGGCGACCCGGCCGGTCCATGTGTTGCGCGCCGAGCCGGCGTCGGGCGCGTGCGTGAACAGCGAGATGGCGGTCGGGGAGACGGCCACCAGCATCCGCATGCCGTGCACGGGGACGACGCGGGTGTCGGTGTCGTCCGGGTGGCGGCCGGCGGCGTGGAGGGTGCCGCCGCCGTCGAGCCCGACACGGCCCGTGGCGCGGTCGGTGACCGTGCCGGTGTACAGGTTGAGGCCGACGAGCCGGGCGACGTACTCGGTGACCGGCCGGCGCGCGACGGCCCCCGGGGTGCCCTCCTGGACGGCGACCCCGTCCTCGAGCACGAGGATCCGGTCGGCGAGCACCATGGCCTCGAGCGGGTCGTGGGTGACCACCAGGGTGGGGCCGTCGAAGGCCGACAGGTACCGGCGCAGCACGGTGCGGATCTCGAGCCGGGTCCGCGCGTCGAGGGCCGCGAGCGGCTCGTCGAGCAGGAGCAGCCGCGGGTCCGCCGCCAGCGCGCGGGCGAGCGCGACCCGCTGGGCCTGCCCGCCGGACAGCCGGCCGGGCCGACGGCCCGCCAGGTCGGTCAGCGCGAGCCGGCCGAGGACGTCGGCCGCGTGCGCGCGGGCCGCGCGCCGTCCGGCCCCCCGCGCGCGACGCGCGAACGCGACGTTGTCGAGGACCGTCAGGTGCGGGAAGAGCCGGTAGTCCTGGAAGACGAGGGCCGCGGCGCGGTCGACGGCCGGCACGAAGACGTCCGCCTCGGCGTCGTCCCAGACGTCGTCGCCGACGGCGACCCGGCCGCGGGACAGCGGCTGGAGGCCCGCGAGGGTCCGCAGCAGCGTCGTCTTGCCGGCGCCGTTCGGGCCGAGGACGGCGAGGATCTGGCCGGGTTCGACGTCGACCCGCACGTCCAGCCGGAACGGCCCGCGGACGACGCCGACGTCCGCGCGCAGCGCACCCTGACGCGGCCGTCGCGACCTGTCGTCCCGGGCCGCGCGCCCGAGGGCCGTGTCGTCCGCGGCGGGCGGGGGCGTGCTCACAGCGTCGTCCCCGGCCGCAGCCAGCGGTCCCGCAGCAGCACGAGGACCGTGACCGACACCGTGAGGAGCACGAGGCTGAGCGCCACCGCTGACCGCGGGTCCCGCTCGAAGGCACGGTAGACCGCGCTCGGCATGGCCTGCGTGACGCCGGGCAGGTTGCCGGCGAAGGTGATCGTGGCGCCGAACTCCCCGAGCGCCCGGGCCCAGCACAGGATGCTGCCCGCCGCCAGACTCGGCGCCACGAGCGGGAGCGTCACCCGCCGGAAGGTCGCGAAACGCCGGGAGCCCAGCGTCGCGGCGGCCTCCTCGAGCCCGGCGTCCGCCGACCGGAGCGCGCCCTCGACGGTGACGACGAGGAACGGCATGGCGACGAACGTCTGCGCGAGGACGACCGCGGTCGTGGTGAACGGGATCTGGTAGCCGGTCCACGCGTAGAGCCATCGCCCGACGAGCCCGGTGCGCCCGTAGGCGAGCAGCAGTGCGACGCCGCCGACGACCGGCGGCAGGACGAGCGGCAGCGTGACGAACGCGCGAAGGACCCCGATGCCGCGCCACCGGGAGCGGGCCAGCACCCAGGCCAGCGGCACTCCGATCACGAGCGACACGACCGTCGTCACCGTCGCGGTGACGAGCGAGAGGCGCAGCGCCTGGACGGCCTGG
Organism: Kineosporiaceae bacterium; assembly: GCA_036745175.1. Classification (GTDB taxonomy): domain Bacteria; phylum Actinomycetota; class Actinomycetes; order Actinomycetales; family Kineosporiaceae; genus R-H-3. Next base: position 35,120 of record DAIOGQ010000001.1, on the reverse strand, counting down.
GTCTCGGCGAGGATCCGTGGCAGGTCGCGCCACGGGGCGAGCACGACCATCCCGACCAGCGGCAGGAGCAGGAAGGCGATCGCGACGGCGGCGGGTACGCCGAGCGGCCACGGCGTCCGGCCGTCGACGTCTGCGTGCACCCGGGTGCGGACGCCCGGCGAGGACCCGCCCGCGGGGCGTCCCCGGTCGTGGGTGCTGTGCATGATGGCCCTGGTCCGTTCGTCGTCGTCTGCGTCGGGCGGAGCCGCCCTGCGCCCTACGGCTGCTGGAAGCCCGCGTCCGTGAGGACCTTCGCGCCGGCCGCCGAGAGGACGTGGTCGACGAAGGCCTGTGCGAGCGACGCGTTCCTGCTCGCGCTCAGGGCAGCGATCGGGTAGACGGTCGAGGCGTTGACGCCGGCCGGGATCTCGATCCCGGTGACGTCGTCGCCCGCGGCGAGCACGTCCGTCACGTAGACGACCCCGGCGTCCACCTCGCCGAGGGTCACCTTGGCGAGCGTCGCCTTGACGTCCGCCTCCTCGGTGACCGGCTCGACCGTCAGCCCTGCGTTCTCGAAGACCTTCGCCGCGGTCGCGCCGCACGGAACCTCGACCTGGCAGAGCGCGACCTTGACGCCGGGTCTGGCGAGGTCGGACAGCCGGGTGACCTTCGCCGGGTTGGCCTTCGGGACGGCGATCTGCATGACGTTCCTCGCGAACGCGGTCGAGCTCGCGGCGGCCCGGGCGGCGATGACGGCGTCCACGTCCTTCTGCGACGCGGACGCGAAGACGTCGACCGGGGCGCCCTGCCCGATCTGCGTGGCCAGCGCCGAGCTGGCGCCGAAGCTGAACGTCACCGTCGTGCGCGGGTGGGCCTGCTCGAACTGCGTGCCGAGCGTGGTGAAGGCGTCGGTGAGCGATGCGGCCGCGAGCACGGTGATCTCGCCGCCGAGGCCGGGCCGCGCCGCGGACGACGGACCGCCGCACGCGGCGAGCACCGCGCACGCCGCGGCGCACACGAGCGCGATGGCGGTGGGACGGCCGCGCACGGCTCAGGCGTCCGGGATCTCGACGACGACGTTGGTGGACTTCACGCTCGCGACGGCGAGCACTCCGGGCGCCAGGCCGAGCTCGTCGGCCGCCTCCCGGCTCATGAGGGACACGACCCGGAACGGCCCGGCCTGGATGTCGACCTTGGCCATCACGGTGTCCTTCACGACGCTCGTCACGAGCCCGCGGAAGTGGTTGCGGGCGGACTGCGCGACCGTCGTCCGTGGGCGGTCGTCCACCGCCGCGGCGGCGAGCTCCTCGGCGAACCGTGCGAGGACCGGCCCTTCGACGACCCGCCGGCTCGAGCCGTCGGTGGTCGTCGGCAGTCGGCCGCTGTCGGCCCAGCGGCGCACGGTGTCGTCGCTGACACCGAGCAGCTCGGCCGCCTGCCGGATCCGGAAGACGGTGGTCATGAGCCGACGATACCCGCAGACGCGGACCAGTAGCCATGTCACAGCCGATCTGGCGGAGCATTGCCCATCGAGTCTGCGCAGATGCGGATCCACGCTCGGTTGCTCCGTGGCGTCCGGACGCCCCGACGTCAGGTCGGCGCGGGACTGCAGGTCGGCCCGCTCGGGGCCGGACCTCAGGTGTCGCGCTCCTGGTCGGGCGCGCGGACCCCACGGGCACGCAGGAGCTCGGCGACGTCCTGGCTGGGGGCTTGTCCTCGACCCAGGCGTCGTCGACACGCGCACCCGCGGCGACGAGGATCCGGACGGCGGCCACCCAGTCGGAGTCAGCGGTGGCGGCCAGCTGGAGGCCGCTGCCGACGCTGGCCCAGACAAGGGGCGTGGATCCCCAGAGCGGGTCGGGTGCCTCGATGTCCGCGCAGCGGTCGACGAGGAGCCGGACGACGTCGGCGTGGCCGGAGCCCGCGGCCACGTGCAGTGCTGTCGCCCCGTCGTCGCCCGCCACGGGCGTCGGTCGGGAACCCCAGGTCGAGCATGAGCCGCACCGCGTCGAGGCGTCCGCGCCCGGCGGCCTGGACGAGCACCTCGTGGTCGTCGGGTCCGAGTCGGTCGAGCAGCCCCGGATCGTCCCGGAGCAGCCGCCGGGTCCGGGCCTGGTCGCCGCGCAGGCAGGCGCCGAGGAGGAGGTCCAGGGCCGTCCCGTCGGCGCGGGCGCCGTGCCGCGCCAGCAGGCCGGCGACGTCGGAACGGTCCCGCCGCAGAGCCTGCCGGTAGGGGGAACGGCCGCTGCGGTCGGGGGTGTCGGGGTCGGCACCGTGGCGCAGCAGCAGCTCGATCAGCTCGGCAGGGCACTCGGCCTCGATCGCGGCGTTCACCGCGGTGACGTCTCGTCCCGGCGGTGCGGCCTCGGCGAGCAGGTCGGCCGGCAGTGGATGCCTCGGATCGGCCCCGGCATCCAGCAGCAGCCGGACGGCCTCGGTGTCCCCGGTGCTGATCGGCGCCGCGAGCGCCGTGCTGCCGCTGGTGACGGCGCCGTGCCGGAGCAGCAGGCGCAGGCACCGGTGGTCGGGATGGAAGGCAGCCAGGTACAGGGTGTGGTCGTCGGGGGCGGCGCCGCGCGCCAGGAGCAGCTCGGTGATCGCCGGGTTGTCGGCGCAGCCGGCGGCGGCGAACAGGGTGGAGCAGTGGCTGGGGTGTCCGGGCGGGTCACCGACCGTGGTGTTCGGGTCGGCTCCGGCGTCCAGCAGCAGCCGCGCCACCTCCAGCATCCCGGTCGCCCGGGTCGGGGTCGATCACGTGCCAGCGTGAGCTGCACACCCCCAGGAGCAAGGGCCACCCGGACCGGGCGTCCGGCCGCACGGCGAGCCCCGGGTCGCGGGCGAGGTGGTCGCGGACGCGGGCGGCGTCGCCGAGGACGACAGCAGTGCGGTGGTCATGGTCGGCGATGGCGGGCTCGGCGGCCAGCAGCCGGGCCGCACGTCCGGTGCGACCGGTGACGCTGGCCGCCAGGAACGCGTCCACACGCGCAGCCAGGCCTTCGGTGGCCTCCTCGATGCCGGCCACGAGTCGGGGCCAGCTGGGGTAGCCGTGCTCGCGGGCGACCGTCAGCTGCGCGGTCGCCAGCCGGCTCGCGTCGGCGGCCGCAGCGTGGGCGCGGACCCGGACCAGTGCGTCCGGGTCGCCCGCGCGGGCGGCGTCGCGCAGCTCCTTCGCCTGCCGGCGCAGCTGGTCGAGGTCGGGGTCCTGGGGCAACATGTCATCTCCTCGATGGCGCCCACCCGGTCCGCGTCTGGGGGCATGAGGACGATGACGGCTTCACTGCCGGGCTCAGGAGGTGGACTCAGTCCTTCCCGCGGACCCGGACGCGACCTCCGCGCGCGTCGGACAGCCTAGACCGTCCCGACCCGCGTCGCCCGGATGCGTCGGCGGGCGCCGTCGGCACGACGGACGGCGCCCCGGCCGGGGTCCGCGCGAGCACCACGCCGGCCCGCCAGCCGGGGGCACGCCCGCCCGGCGGTGGGCGGACGGCGTCCGCGTCGAGGCCGGCGCGCTCGAGGAGCCAGGCGACCGCGGAGTTCGAGTTCCACATCTCCCCGGCCCGCACCTCGTCGCGGCCCCAGACGAGAGCGGGCAGGTGCGGAGCGGCCCCGAGCAGCCGCCGCGCGGTGGTGTCGTCGTCGGCGAGCACCGTGGGATCGCCCACGGCGTCCGCGAGGTCGGGCAGGACGCCGTCGCGCCAGCAGCGCAGCTCGTACCGGAACCAGCGGAACCGACCGGCCCAGGCCACGCCGACCGGTCCCGTCATGACGACGCCAGGGCCGCCACCGCGCGCGTCGGCGGCCGGGGCGAGCTCGACGACGTAGTGCGTGCCGTCGGCCCGAAGGGTGAGCGCGCCGTGGTAGAGGTCGCAGCGGGGCCGGCGGTCCCGCGCCGCCAGCAGTGCCTCGTAGATGCGGCCGTTCCACCGGACGACGTGGCCGCCCGCTCCGAGCGGCAGCCAGTGCAGCATCACCGCGGTCGTGGTCGCAGCAGTGGTGGGTGCGTCCGGGCGAAGGGTCACGACGCCAGTCCACCCGGGAACGACGGCCCGCGACACCACCCCAAGGTCGCGGGTCCCGTGCGATCTGACCGTCGCGACACGGTCGCGGCGGCCCGCCCCCGGCACCGGGACGGCGTTGAATGGCCGTCATGAGCGGTCCCGCACCCCGCCGCAGGACGACCCGTCCCGCGGCGAGCACCACCTCCGACCCCCACCGACGGGACGCTGACGACGTGACGGAACCGGATCCGAGCATCGAGTGGGCCCCGAAGGACACGGCCGAGCACGCGCGGCTGGCCGGGTCGCCGGGCCCCGACTCGCCCTGGCGGATGTGGGGCCCCTACCTGTCGGGCCGGCAGTGGGGAACGGTCCGCGAGGACTACTCCGCGGACGGCGACGCCTGGGGCGCGTTCGGTTTCGACCAGTCGCACGCCCGGGCCTACCGCTGGGGCGAGGACGGCCTGGGCGGGGTGTGCGACCGGTTCGGCTTCCTCAACGTCGCGCTCGCGCTGTGGAACACGAACGACGACCGGGTCAAGGAGCGCCTCTTCGGTCTGACGAACGGCGAGGGCAACCACGGTGAGGACGTCAAGGAGTACTGGTGGGCCGTCGACGGGACGCCCACGCACAGCTGGATGCAGTGGATGTACCGCTACCCGCACGCGGCCTTCCCGTACGACCTGCTCCGGGCGGAGAACGCCCGCCGCGGCCGGGACGAGCGCGAGTACGAGCTCGGCGACAGCGGGGTCCTGGACGACAACCGGTTCTTCGACGTCCTCGTCACGTACGCCAAGGCCGCGCCGGACGACCTGTGCATCGAGGTCACGGCGACGAACCAGGGGCCGGACGCCGCGCCGCTGCACCTGCTGCCGCAGCTGTGGTTCCGCAACACGTGGGCGTGGGGCCGGGACGGCCGCAAGCCGTCCATGCACCAGCTGCTCCCGCCGACGTTCACCGTGAACGGCGTCGAGGCGGTCGAGATCGAGCACGGCCACCTCGGCCGGTACCACCTCGCCGCGCAGGGCGCGCCGGTGCTGCTGTTCTGCGACAACGAGACGAACGCGCGGCTGCTCTTCGGCGCCCGCAAGAACCCGAGCCCGTACCCGAAGGACGGCGTCAACCGGCGCGTCGTCCTCGGGGACGCCACCGGGATCAACCCCTTCGACGAGGGCACGAAGGTCGCCGTCTGGTACGTCTTCGACAGCGTGCCGGCGGGTGCGTCGGTCACGGTCCGGCTCCGGCTGAGCCCGGCGCTGCCGGGGGCCGCGACGTTCGGGGCCGAGTTCGACGCGGTGCTCGCGGACCGCCGCCGGGAGGCCGACGAGTTCTACGCCCAGGTCATCGCGCCGTCCGTGCCGGCCGAGGACCGGCACGTGGCGCGTCGTGCCTACGCGGGGCTGCTGTGGACCAAGCAGCTCTACCGGTACGACGTCGAGGAGTGGCTCGACACCGACCCGGCCGCGGAGCCGGCGCCGGGCCGACGGGCGGCGGCCGGCGCGCGCAACACGTCGTGGCGCCACCTCTACCTCGCCGACGTCATCTCGATGCCCGACGAGTGGGAGTACCCGTGGTTCGCCGCGTGGGACCTCGCCTTCCACGCGATCCCGCTTGCCCACGTGGACCCCGCGTTCGCCAAGGAGCAGCTGCTCCTCATGTGCCGCGAGTGGGCGATGCACCCCAACGGCCAGCTGCCCGCGTACGAGTGGGCCTTCGGCGACGTCAACCCGCCCGTGCACGCGTGGGCGGCGTGGCACGTGTACCGGATCGACGGCTACCGGGACCGGGACTTCCTCATCCGGGTCTTCACCAAGCTGCTCCTGAACTTCTCGTGGTGGGTCAACCGCAAGGACGCCAACGGGTCCAACGTCTTCGAGGGCGGCTTCCTCGGTATGGACAACATCGCGCTCTTCGACCGGTCCGCTCCGTTGCCGCCCGGCTTCCGGCTCGAGCAGTCCGACGCCACGAGCTGGATGGCCTTCTACTGCCAGCAGATGTTCAAGATCGCCCTCGAGCTCGCGCGCACGGACAAGGCGTGGGACGACGTCGCGACGAAGTTCTTCGAGCACTTCCTCGGGATCGCCAGGGCGATGCGCAGCTTCGGCTCCCGGGGCACGTCGCTGTGGCACGAGGAGGACGGCTTCTTCTACGACGTCCTCGTCGCCCCCGACGGGACCTCGCAACCGCTGCGCGTGCGTTCGATGGTCGGGCTGCTGCCGATCCTCGCGGCGACCGAGGTGCCGGCCTGGGTCGGTGAGGAGTGCCCGGACCTCACCGCGCGGATGCGTTGGCTCCAGCGCCGCCGCCCCGAGCTCGTCCGTCCGCTGCTGTTCGCCAAGGGTGCGGGGGAGCGCAAGATCCTGCTGTCGCTCGTCGACCCGACCCGGCTGCGGCGCATCCTCGAGCGGGTCTTCGACCCCGGGGAGTTCCTCTCGCCGTACGGGATCCGCTCGCTCACCGCCGCCTGCCGGCAGCCGATCACGACGCACGTCGCAGGCCGCGACGCCTCGATCGAGTACGAGCCCGGCGAGTCGCGGACCAGCCTGTTCGGCGGGAACTCCAACTGGCGAGGGCCGGTCTGGTTCCCGGTCAACGTGCTGCTGGCCGACAAGCTGCGCACGATCGGCCGCCACTTCGGCGACACCTTCACCATCGAGATCCCGACCGGCTCCGGCAACCAGCACACCCTCGTCGAGGCCGCCGACATCATCGACCAGGGGCTCACCGCCCTGTTCCGGCCGGTCGACGGCCGCCGGCCGGCGGACGGTGACCGGATCGAGGCGACCGACCACCCGCTGTGGCGCGAGCACCCGTCGTTCAGCGAGTACTTCGACGGCGACACCGGGGAGGGACTCGGCGCCACCCACCAGACCGGCTGGACGGCGCTCGTCGCGCACCTCGTCAACCCTCGGCTGCCCCCGGACCCGCGCCGGCGCGGGTGGGCCTGAGCCCGGCAGGGTCAGCGGTGCGGCGGCGGTAGGCCCGACCCTCCCAGGGCCCGAGCCGCACCGCAGATCCCGGGCAGCCGCCCGGCCCGTCCGCCGGCGGGTCGCCGGCGACGACCTCGGCGGCCGCCCAGACCGCGGCGTCCGGGACGACGACGTCCCGGGGGGTCGCGCCGAAGTTGCCGAGGACGAGCAGCTCGGTGCGACCCAGCCGGCGGGTGAACGCGTACACGTCGGGGTCGTCCGCGAGCAGCATCGTGAAGTCGCCGAGGGCGACCGTCGGTTCGTCGTGCCGCAGCCGGACGAGCGCACGGTGGTGATGCAGCACGGACGTCGGGTCGGCCCGCGCCGCCTCGACGTTGACGACGTCGGCGTTCGGGTTGACGCCGATCCACGGCGTCCCGGTCGTGAAGCCGGCGGTCGGTCCGGCGTCCCACTGCATCGGGGTGCGGGCGTTGTCCCGGCTGGCGGGACGCAGCGCGGCGAGCACGACCTCCGGGTCCTGGCCGCCGACCTCGACCGCGTCGCGGTAGTGGCTGACCGACTCGACGTCGCGGAAGTCGGTGACCGCGGGGAACGGCGCGTTCGTCATGCCGATCTCCTCGCCCTGGTAGACGAAGGGCGTCCCGCGGTGCAGGTGCAGGACCGTCGCGAGCATCTTCGCGGCGGCGACCCGGTGCTCGCCGTCGTCCCCGAAGCGGGAGACCGCGCGCGGCTGGTCGTGGTTGTCCCAGTAGAGGCTGTTCCAGCCGGTCTCGGCCAGACCCGTCTGCCAGCGCCCGAACGACGCCTTGAGCGCGAGCAGGTCGAACGGGAGCGCGTCCCACTTGGACGCACCGTGGTCGAGCTCGACGTGCTCGAACTGGAAGACCATGTCCACCTCGGCGCGCGCCGGGTCGGTGAACAGCCGGGCCTCGTCGACCGTGACCCCCGGCATCTCGCCGACGGTCAGCAGCCGGCCGGGCCGGTCCGCGAAGACCTCCCGGTGCATCTCGGCGAGGAACTCGTGGACCCGCGGGCCGCTGACGTAGTGCGGGCGGCCGTCGCCGACCCGGGACCCCGGCGGCACCTGGCCGTCCGGCAGCGCGCCGTCCGGTCCGACGGCCTTGCTGATGAAGTTGACGACGTCCATCCGGAAGCCGTCGACGCCGCGGTCGAGCCAGCGGCGCATCATCGCGTAGACCGCCTGCCGGACCTGCGGGTTCTCCCAGTTGAGGTCGGGCTGCTGCCGCGCGAACAGGTGGAGGAAGTACTCGCCCGTCGCCTCGTCGTAGTGCCACGCGGGACCGGAGAACGCCGAGCCCCAGTTCGTCGGCTCGGCACCCGGCGTGCCGGGCTGCCGGCCGGCGCGGGCCGGCCGCCACCAGTACCAGTCGCGCTTCGGGTCCTGTGTCGAGGACCGGGACGCGACGAACCACGGGTGCTGGTCGGACGTGTGGTTGACGACGAGGTCCATGACGAGCCGGATCCCGCGCGCGTGGCAGCCGGCGATCAGCGCGTCGAGGTCGGCGAGGGTGCCGAACGTCGGGTCGACGTCCTCGTAGTCGCTGATGTCGTAGCCGTTGTCGTGCTGTGGGGAGCGGTAGACCGGCGACAGCCAGACGGCGTCGATCCCGAGCCAGGCGAGGTGGTCGAGCCGCGCGGTGATCCCCGGGAGGTCGCCGATCCCGTCGCCGTCGGAGTCGGCGAAGCTGCGCGGGTACACCTGGTAGACGACGGCGGACGTCCACCACGGCGTCCCGCTGAGTCGTTCGGCGAGGCTGCGCTCGTCGGCGCGGACCGCCCCCGGCGCCTGGCTGACGACGGCCCACGCCTGCGGCCCGGCGGGTCCGTCGACGGTGCCGGCGTCGAGAGCCGCCGCCACCCGCGCCCGGACGTCGGGCTCCTGCGCGGCCTCGCACGCGAAGAGCACCCGGACGGCGTGCAGGCCCGCGGCGTCCGGGCCCTCGGCGCCCGACCCGTCCGCCGACGCCGCCACCGACGTGTGGTGCGGCCACCGGCAGCCGGCCCCGGCGTGCTCCCGATGACCGCACAGCGCGACGGTCACGGCGCCGCCCGGGGCCGCCGGCTCGGTGCCGGGTGCCAGCCGGACCTGTGCGGCGTGGACGTACGCGGGGCGCATGGCGACGAGGCTCTCAGCGGGCCTGACCGCGGGCAAGGGGGCAGGCTTGCGCCATGAGCGACGGGGCGCCTGCCACCACGACCGAGACCGACGTCGTCGTCATCGGCGCCGGTCCGCCGGGCGAGAACGTCGCCGGCACCGTGCGCGACGAGGGGCTCGGGTGCGTCCTCGTCGAGGCCGAGCTGTACGGCGGCGAGTGCTCGTACTGGGCGTGCATCCCGAGCAAGGCGCTGCTGCGCCCGCTCGACGTCCGTGCGGCCGCGACCCGGCTGCCCGGGGTGCCGGTCGGCCGGGTCGACGCCGTCGCCGTCCTCGCGCGGCGGGACCGGTTCACCGGCCGCAGCGACGGGCCGCACCAGCACGACGACGCGAGCCAGGTGTCCTGGGTGGAGAGCACCGGCGCCGTGGCGCTGCGCGGCCGTGCCCGGCTCGACGGGGAGCGGCGCGTGGTCGTCGACGGCCCGGACGGGACGACGGTGCTCGTCGCCCAGCACGCGGTGGTCCTCGCGGTCGGGACCGCTGCCGCGGTGCCCGACCTGCCCGGGCTGCGGGCCGCCGCACCGTGGACGAGCCGCGAGGCCACGAACGCCGCGGCCGTGCCGCGCCGGCTCGTCGTCGTGGGCGGCGGGGTCGTCGCGTGCGAGATGGCCCAGGCGTTCCGCGGCCTCGGCGCGGCGGAGGTGACCGTGGTCGAGCGCGGCGAGCGGTTGCTCGGGCGGTCCGAGCCGGTGGCGGGTGAGCTGCTGCGGGCGGCGTTCACGGGCGCCGGCATCGACGTGCGGACCGGTACCGTCGTCGTCGCCGTGCACCGGCCGGACCCGGGTGGTGAGGTGCGCGTCGACCTCGACGACGGCACGTCGGTGGTCGCCGACGAGATCCTCGTCGCCGCGGGCAGGACGCCGCGGACCACCGGGCTCGGCCTCGAGACGGTCGGCCTCGTCGGTGACCGGCTCGGCCGGGGCGGCTACGTCCCCGTCGACGACACCCTCGCGGTGACCGGCCTGGGCGCGGACCCGCCGTGGCTGTACGCCGTCGGCGACGTCAACGGCCGGAACCTCTTGACGCACATGGGTAAGTACCAGGCGCGGACCTGCGGCGCCGTCGTCGCCGCCCGGGCCGCCGGCCGCCCCGTCGAGGGCCGGCCGGCGTTCCACGCGGCCGCCGACGGGCTCGGTGCGCCGTCCGTCGTCTTCACCGACCCGCAGGTCGCCGCGGTCGGGCTGACGGCCGAACGGGCGGCGGCCGCAGGGATCGACGTCCACGTCGTCGATTACGACCTCGGCTCGGTCTCGGGGGCGTCGCTGCTCGCCGACGGCTACCGAGGGGCGGCCCGGCTCGTCGTCGACGCCGGCCGCCGCGTGGTCGTCGGCGCGACCTTCGTCGGGCAGGACGTCGCCGAGCTCGTGCACTCGGCGACCGTCGCCGTGGTCGGCGAGGTCCCCGTCGACCGGCTGTGGCACGCGGTCCCGTCGTTCCCGACGATCAGCGAGGTGTGGCTGCGGCTGCTCGAGGCCTACCCGGACGCCGCGGGGGCGCACCGGGACCGACCCCCGGCGTGAGCGCCCGGCCGGCAGCCCTGTCCCACCCGGGCGCCCGCCCGACGGCCGTCGGGCGCAGAAGAACGGGACGATCTCGCATGGCCGGCCGCTCGTCGGGCACCGGGGGGAGACACCGATCCGACGACACGACAGGAGTTCGCCCGATGGGCCTTTTCAAGGGTGCCGCCAAGGCCGGGATCGCCGCCAAGGTGATCGACGTCGTACGACGCGAGGCGGCCAAGCCGCAGAACCGGGAGAAGGCCCGCGAGCTCGCCCGCAAGGTCAGGGCCCGCGGGCGCACCGGTCGCCGCCCCAACGGCTGACGACCTGTCAGACGCCGACCGCCATCACGGCGCCGAGCACGCTGCCGACCTGCGAGAGCCGCCACAGCTCGCTGCGGTGGAAGTCGACGCCGTCGGCGCGGACGAGCAGCAGGCCCAGCGGGCCGTCCCCGATCGGGACCAGCGCCGAGCCGCGGTAGTGCCGGTCCGTCCCGGGGACGGCGAGCCGCACCGCACCGAGCCGTAGCGGCGCTGCGATCCGGATCGCCGAGGCCGCCGGGGCGTCCGGGCTCACGGCGAGGACGTCGTCCTGGGCACCGGTCGGGTCGAACGTGAGGACGGCCGCCCAGTCCGCGCCGAGGGCGCGCGGCGCGCCTGACCCGACCCAGGGAGCCGGGGCTGTCGGGCACGCTGATCCTGATCCGGGCGAGCACGCCGCCTCCTCGAAGTCGCTGCGCACCCGCGACGCCGTCGCCCGCGGGACGTCCCAGCATGGCAGTCGGACGTTCCCGCCGGGTTGCACGCGCGGCATCCTCCGGAGGCGGCCGCCGCACCCGGTGAGGACAATGACCGGGTGAGCGACCACTCGAGCAGGGATGTGCAGGACGACGAGCCGGACCGGCCGACCGTGCGGCGCTGGCGCGACCTGCTCGCGAGCGAGCGGAAAGCCGCCCAGCTGTACGACCGGCTCGCCGACGCCGAGCGTGGCGAGCGGGCCGAGATCCTCCGCGAGCTCGCCTCCGTGGAGCGCCGGCACGCCGCGCACTGGGAGCGCCGGCTCGTCGACGCGGGGCAGCGCGTGCCGCCGCCGTCCGGCCCCGGCCTGCGGACCCGGACGATGGGCCTGGCGGCCCGTCGGCTGTCGCTCGACAGGGTGCTCCCGCTCATCGAACGCGCCGAGCGCGGTGACGCGGGCCTCTACGACGCCGACCCCGACGCCGCACCGGGCATGGCGGACGACGAGCGTGGGCACGCCCGGACGCTGGCGGCGATGCGCCGGGGCGGCGCGCCCGACGGGTCGGGGCGAGCACCGGGCTCGAGGCGGTCCGCGGGCACCGGCTCGACGGGCGCCGGTACGCCGGACGCGTCGAGGATCGGACGGCGTGAGCCGTGGCACCGCGGCGACCGGTCCGGCGCGCTGCGGGCGGGCATCTTCGGCGTGAGCGACGGCCTGGTGTCGAACACCGCTCTCGTCATGGGCTTCGCCGGGTCGGGTGCCCCCCGCTCGACGGTGCTGCTCGCCGGCGTCGCAGGCCTGCTGGCCGGTGCCTTCTCGATGGCGGCGGGCGAGTACGTGTCGATGTCCGGCCAGCGCGAGATGTTCGAGCGGGAGATCGCCCTCGAGGCTGCCGAGCTGCGCGACAAGCCGGAGGAGGAGCTCGAGGAGCTGGTCCTGCTCTACCGGGCGAAGGGGCTGCCGGCCGCGCAGGCGCGGGAGATCGCCGAGCGGATCATGTCCGACAGCGACGTCGCGCTGGACACCCTGGCCCGGGAGGAGCTCGGCCTCGACCCCGCCGCGCTCGGGTCCCCGTGGGGTGCGGCCTTCTCGAGCCTGGTCGCCTTCGCGATCGGCGCCGCCGTCGTCGTCGTCCCGTACCTGGTCGCCGGTGGGACGGCCGCGTTCGCCACGGCCGTGGGCCTCGCGCTCGCCGCGATGGTCGCCGTGGGCGCGGGGATCGGCGTCCTCAACGGCCGCGGGCCGTGGCGTTCGGCGCTGCGCCAGGTGGTCGCGGGCGCGCTCGCGGCCGGGGTCACCTACGTCATCGGCGGGCTCATCGGGACCCAGGTCGTCGGCTGACGGCGCCGTCACGCGCGCTCGTCCGGAGCGGGTGCGCGCGGCCGGGCCGGGTCCCCGCGTCGCTGTGCGCCTGCGGCCCGGAGAACTACACTGGTGTCATTCGCAGGTGCCGCGCGGCGTGGGTGGCACCACGAGGACGAGGAGGCGGCCATGGTGCCCTGTCGCCGATGCTCGACCGACCTGGTGCACTGCCACGGCACCCTCGTGCGGCACGCCGGGGGTGACGTCGAGTGCAGCGACCCCCGGTGCGCAGGGCGCGTCGCGGTCCACGACTTCGTCATCGTGTGCGACGAGGTCCAGACCGGGTGCTGCGGCGACCGGGGCACGCGGGTGCTCGTGCGGACTCGCTCCGCCTGATCCGGCGGGCCGCGCCGGCCCTACGGTGGGCGCGTGGGTGTGCTGCGGGTCGGGATCTCCGGGTGGCGGTACCCGCCGTGGCGCGGCACGTTCTACCCGCCGGGGCTGCCCCAGCGCGACGAGCTCGGGTACGCCGCCGCACGGTTGGCGACCATCGAGATCAACGGGACCTTCTACGCGCTGCAACGCCCGGAGTACTTCACCCAGTGGGCGGGCCAGACGCCGACCGGGTTCGTCTTCGCGGTCAAGGGCCCCCGGTTCGTCACCCACCTCAAGAAGCTCGCCGGGGTCGAGACGGCGCTGGCGAACTTCTTCGCGTCGGGGGTGCTCGCGCTCGGGGAGCGCCTCGGCCCGGTCCTGTGGCAGCTGCCGCCGATGCTCGGCTTCGACGCCGGCCGGCTCGACGCGTTCTTCGCGCTCCTGCCGCGCACGCACGCCGACGCCGCGACGCTCGCGGCCGGCCACGACGACCGGGTCGAGCACCGGTCGCTGCTGGTGCCTGCGATCCCGGGACGCCCCGTCCGGCATGCGCTCGAGGTTCGGCATGCGAGCTTCGGCGAGGCCGCCCGTGACGGCCGGCTGCTCGCCGTCCTCCAGCGGCACGAGGTCGCTCTCGTCACCGCGGACACGGCGGGCAAGTGGCCCTGGCTGGAGCACCTGACGAGCCCGCACCTGGCGTACGCCCGGCTCCACGGCGACGCCGAGCTCTACGTCAGCGGCTACGACGACGCGGCGCTCGACGCGTGGGCGGAACGGGTCCGCGGCTGGGCGGCGACGGGCCGGGACGTCTTCGTGTACTTCGACAACGACGCGAAGGTGCGGGCGCCCGTCGACGCGATCGGCCTCGCCCGCCGCCTCGGGGTGCAGTGGCCGCCGCCTGCGCTCGACGACCCGTGAGCGTGCGGCAGGGCCCGCACCGAGTTGCGGTGCGGGCCCTGCCGTGGCAGCGGATCCGTCGTGGTGCGGAACGGTCCTGTGGCTCGGATCACGCGCTGACGGGCGTCCCGATCTGCTCGTGCGCGGACCCGAGGACGGTGGTGTCCGGGGTGCGCCGCAGGTGGACGAAGCCGAGCGCCGAGAGCACGAACATCACGGCCGCGCCGACGAAGCTGACGATGGCGGCGATGCCGGCGATCGTGCCCATGGTCCCGAAGGCGTAGGCGTTGAGCAGCAGGCCGCGCAGCGTCTCACCACGGAAGACGGTCTGGACCGTGCCCGCGAGCTCGGTGTCGGCAGGGTTGGCGCGCGACTCGGTGCTCAGCTCGGAGTAGGTCTTGCCGCCGCCGATCTCCTCGATGTGCTTGGCGATGAACTGGTCGGCGTAGGCCTTCGCCTGCTCGCCGGTGACCAGCTGCTGGCCGCCGTACTGCTGCAGGCCGGGGTACGTCTTGGCGTCGAGGGCCTCGCTGCCGGCCGGCGGGAAGAAGATCTTCTGTGCGGCCAGCTGGTCGTGCACCTCGGTCGCGACGAAGGAGGAGCCCCAGGACAGGAGCGCTCCGGCGACGAGAAGCATGACGGCCAGCACGAGGCCGCCCGCGGTGAGCAGTGCGTCGAAGGTCTTGCGTCGCATGACGATCTCTCCTTGAAGAGCATCTAGCCGGTGGACCGACACCCTTGTGCGGCGGCGGGAGAATCCCTTCTCGCAGCACAGCATCGTCGTACCCGGGCGCTCCCGCGGGGGCCATTCGTCCTTGTGGTTGAAGTCTCATCTCTTGGTGCGGCCGGGGTTGCCGGCTCGGCCGCCGGTCCTGGGGTTCAGTCGTGAGAGCCACCGGACGCAGAGGTCCCGGAGATCCCCGAGGTGCCGCACGGCGTCCGGGAGGGCGGCACCGACGACGCCGGAGAGAGCACCGTCACCGTCCTCGTCGCCATGGTCGCCAACCTCGCGATCGCGGTGGCCAAGGCCGTCGGCGCACTCCTGAGCGGTTCTGCCGCAATGCTTTCCGAGGCGGCGCACCCGGTCGCCGACACTGTGACGGAGGTGCTCCTGTTCGTGGCGCTGCGCCGTGGCGCCAAGCCCGCCGACCGCAGGCACCCGCTCGGGTCCGGCCGCGAGTCCTACCTCTGGGCGCTGATGGCGGCCCTGGCGACGTTCGTGGCCGGCGCGGTCGTCTCCGTGCTGGAGGGTGCCGACAAGATCCTCCACGGCGAGGAGGCTCGAGCGTGTGGGACGGCATCGCCTCGGTGCTCATCGGGATCGTGCTCGTCGTCGTCGCCTGGGCGCTCGTGCGGGCGAACTCGAGCCTGCTCGTCGGGCAGGCGGCGGTCCCGTCGCTGGAAAGGGCGCTTCGCGCGGAGGTGGCGTCACTGCCCGCCGTGAATGCCGTCCCGGTGTTCGTCACGACGGTGCTCGGACCGGGGCGGCTGTTCGTCGCAGCGAAGGTCGAGTTCGCCGACCATTGCATGACGGCCGACATCGAGCGGGTCGCGGACGAGGCCGAGCGCCGGCTCGTCCCCCGGTACCCGGGGGTGGAGCAGGTCTTCCTCGACCCGACGGGCGCGGTGCGGAAGCAGCGCCCGGACGTACGGCCAGGGCGGTAGCCCGGCGACGAGCCGGGCGTCGTCCACGGGCGTCGACGCGTCGTCGAGGAACCGCAGGACCCGCAGCGGGTCGTCGGCGCCGAACATGGCGGCGAACGCCGGTTCGAGCATGGCCGGGTCGTCCGCGACGGCGCGCAGGAAGAGCCGGTCGAGCGCACGGTGACGCCAGGGCCGGCGGGGGACGTCGAACGGGTGCCCGTGGCGCAGGAGTGACCGGGCGGCCGCTGCGCTGTCACGCTGGATCGGCTCGAACCCGTAGCCGCTGCTCGGCCGGACCAGGCCTGCGACGGCACCGATCGCGAGCACCCGATGACCGCGCCGGTTCGCCGTGCGGGCGCACAGCGGGATGGTCGCGTGCTCGGCCGGCCCGGCGTCGAACCGGCCGACCCCCAGGACTCCACGCAGGTACCCGGTCAGCTCGCCCGTCGGGTCGCCGGCGGCGCGGGCGCCGGCAGCGAGGTACTCCGTGTGCTCCACGAAGGCGTGGCGGGCGCCGTCCGGCAGCACGTGGACGAACGCGGCCCGGCCGGACGGGAGCCGGAAGTCGCACAGCCACGGGACGCCCGGATCGAACGCGTCGTCCGCGGTCCGGACCCACCGGCCGGTGACGGCCATCCGGTGCGGCGCCCGGTCGGGGCCGACCGCGTCCGCGGCCCGGAGCCCGCGGGTCCACAGCCCCGTGCTGTCGAACACCCAAGCGGTCTCGAGCCGATGCGTCCCGACGACCACTGTTGCCGAACGCCGTCCGTCCTGGACGGCGGTCACGCGCCCCGGGGCGACCTCGAACCCCGGTGCGTGCGACATCAGGGATGCCGTGAGCGCCCGGAGGGCGGGCATCCGGACCACGCGGTAGCGGTAGGGGTCCAGGTCCACGACCGACGTGCGGCCGCAGGCGTGGACGGCGAACCGGCGCCACGACCGCTCGGCGGCCCGGTCGACGAGGAGGGGCTGCGCGCTCCAGTAGCCCCACGAGCGGTTGTCGCACGCGGGGGACGGGTCGTCGACGACGACGACGCGCCGGTCGTCCCAGCCGCCCGCTGCGAGGTGGGCGGCGAGCGAGAGGCCCGCGGCGCCGCCGCCGACGATGACGGCATCCAGCACGGCACCCATCTCACTCGCCGGCAGGGGTCGTCGCGCCGGGTCCTATGTCACCGTCGCGAGCAGCCCGGCCGGCCGCGGTCCGCGTGCGCCCGGGCCAGGGGGTCGGTCCGGGGAGGCCGGGACCTTGTGCCCTGCGCCGCCCGGTGGTCCGGGCCCGGTCGCGCGACACGCCGTGTGACGGGCCCCGGCACGCCCCAGGGACTTGTGGACGTGGCGCCAAAGGGGTCGACTGGACACCTGCCGGTTCCGCGACCGGAGCCGGTTCAGCGGATCTAGGAGGCGCGATGTCGGCGAGCGTTGGCACGGACTCGGAGGCGCAGTCCGTCGGGAAGTCCGACGGCCCGGACGCACCGCAGGCCGTCACGGTGAGCCGGGGTGTGTCGGCCCCGCTCACCCACGTCTGGGACGTGCTCGTGAGCCCGACGGGCTCGCGGGCGCTGCTCGGTGAGGGCGCGGTGCTCGGGGCCAAGGGGGAGCCGTACCACTGCGCGGACGGGACCTACGGGGTCGTCCGGAGCTACCACCCGCTCGAGCAGCTGCGTGTCTCCTGGCACGCATCGGCCGATGAACCGCCGACGATCGTCGAGGTCGACCTGCGCGCCGACGGTGACGGCACGGTCGTCGACCTCAGCCAGACCCATCTCCACGAGGGCCTCGACCTCGCCGCGCTCGAGGAGCGCTGGTCGAAGGGCCTGTCCGCCGTCGCCGAGTCCGCCGAGACCTGAGCGCGAGTCGGCGAGGCCCCCGCGCCCGACGCGTGCCTGCGACGTCCTCTGGTGTGCAAGGGGCCCTACGCCCCGCGGTGTAGGGCCCGTTGGACACCACAGGACGGTGCCCCCGGCGGCTCGGCTCAGCCGGCGAGGTGCTTGAGCGCCTCGCGACGGGCGAGCGGGGTGAGCTCGGGGTGGTCTGCGCAGAACTGCCGGACGGCGTCCGGGCGGCGCTTCGCGTGGGTGCGCAGCGCCCAGCCGATCGCCTTGGCGACGAAGAACTCCCGGTCGGCGGCCCGCCGCGCGCACAGGTCGAGGAGCAGGGCCTCGTCGGTCCGGTCGCGGTAGCCCAGCTGATGGATGACCGCCGACCGCACGAGCCAGCGGTCGTCGTCCTCGACCCACCCGCGCATCACCTCGACGAGGCCGGGGTGCGCCGCGACGAGCGGCCCGACGGCCGCGCCGCGCAGCGCGTCGACGGTGTCCCACCACGCCTTGGTCACGAGCAGCGGCCGGACGACGCCGGTGAGGAACGCGGGGTCGGCCTGTGCCGCCCGCCGCGGCGTCCCGAGGTGGCGGCCGAGGAGGTCGCACGCCGCGTACTGGTACTCGCGCCCGTGGAGCCGCCACAGGTGGGTGACCGCGTCGCCGAGGTCGGACGGCGACGGCTCCGGGAGGTCCGCCCAGGCGCTGCGCAGGAGCCCCGAGCGCAGCGGGGCCGGGATGCCGAGGAACGGGAACTGCCCCCGCATGTAGGCGGCCATCCCGGTCGCACGCCCGGCGTCCGCCGCCGGCTCGAGCGCCAGCATCGTCCGCAGGACCACCTCGTCGGCCCAGCCCAGCGCGTCGGCGTCCGGCTGTGCTTGTCGAACGGCCACGTCCGTCCCCCGCACTCGACCTCCCGTGTGACGCTGTCACTCTAGAGAGTCGATGCATCACGCATGGTCAGATCTGCCGAGTCTGTCCCGACGACGCCACGGTGCTCCGCGGCGACGTGACGGGTCCGGGTGGGCCGGCTCGTGCCGGCGACGGGCTGGACCCTCCCGTGACGTGACGCTCTAGCGTCGACGGCGACGGGTTCGCAGGGGGGGTCCATGGACGGCGAGGGGCTGCCGGTCGGCGAGGTCGCGCGGCTGGCCGGCGTCACGGTGCGCACGCTGCACCACTACGACGAGGTCGGGCTGCTGCGCCCGAGCCGGCGCACGCGCGCCGGCTACCGCCAGTACGACGGTGCCGACCTCGTCCGGCTGCAACGGATCCTCGCGTACCGCGAGCTCGGGTTCGGCCTCGACGACGTCGGCCGGCTGCTCGACGCCCCGCCGGGGGCGGGGGACGGGCCGGACGACGAGCTGGCGCTGCTGCGCCGCCAGCGGGACGTCCTCGCGCAGCGGATCGAGCGGCTCCGGCAGGTGCTGGCCGCGGTGGAGACGACGATGGAGGCACGGACGATGGGGATCGAGCTGACCCCGCAGGAGATCCTCGAGGTCTTCGGCGACGACGACCCGACGCAGTACGCCGACGAGGCGGAGCAGCGCTGGGGCGGGTCCGACCCGTGGAAGCAGTCCCAGGAGCGCAGCCGCCGGTACACCACGGCGGACTGGCTCGCGATGAAGGCCGAGCAGGAGGCCGCCGGCGGTGCCTATGCCGACGTCATGGCCCGCGGTCTGGCCCCGGACAGCCCCGAGGCGACGGACGCCGCCGAGGCGCAGCGGCTCATGATCACGAAGTGGTTCTACGCCTGCAGCCACGAGATGCACCGTGGCCTGGGCGACATGTACGTCACCGACCCGCGCTTCACCGCGCACTACGAGCAGGTCGCGCCCGGGCTGGCGCACTTCGTCCGGGACGCGATCCACGCCAACGCCGACCGGGCCGCCGGCGCGCCCTGACAGCAGGCCGATCGGCTCAGCGATCGGCGGCGATCGCCGCCGACGCCGGTCCGCACGAGGCGGCCGGGCGCGCCCGGGCGTCGCCGTTGACGTCGCTCAGGAAGCGCAGCGCGACGGGGACAGCCGCAGCCGCCCCGTAGCCGCCACCCTCGATGACGACGGCGAAGGCGACGTTCCCCTGGTAGCCGGTGAACCAGGCGTGCGCGCCGATGGGGACCGGGTCGCCGTACTGCGCGGTCCCGGTCTTGCCCGACACCGGACCGCCCGGGGCCCGCCGGAGCGCCCGCGCCGTCCCGGAGCGGACCGCCTCGCACATGAGGGAGCGGATGGTCCGCAGCCGCCCGGGGTCGAGCACCGGCCCCGTCGTGGGGTCCTCCCGCGGGACGTCGAGCACGAGCTGCGGGGACCGGTAGCGGCCGCCTGCCACGGTCGCCGACGCGACGGCGACGCTCAGCGGGCTCACGCTCACCCGGTCCTGGCCGATGAGCGCAGCGGCGTGGTTCGCGGTCGTCCGCGTCGGCGGCACCGAGCCGGAGAAGGCGCCGACGCCGAGGCTCCGGGCCGGGACGCCGATCCCGAGGTCGCGGGCCGCCGCCGCGAGCGCGTCGTCCGGCACCCGCGACCCGAGGCCCGCGAAGGCCGTGTTGCACGACATCGCGAACTGCCGGGCGAGCGGGTGCACGCCACCCGGCGCCCGGTTCGCGTTGCGGAACGGGTTGCCGCCGACCGTGACCGACGCGGGGCACGCCAACGGCTCGGACGCAGTGACGCCCCGACCGGTGAGCGCCCACGCCGTGACGACCTTGAACGTCGAGCCCGGTGGGTAGGCGCCGAGGAGTGGTCGGTCCCACTCCTCGTCGACGTTGCTCGCGACGGCGAGCACCTCGCCCGTGCTCACGTCGACCGCGACGAGCGAGGCCCGCCCCCGCGCCCCGTCGACCGCTGCCTGGGCGGCCCGCTGGACGCGGTCCTCGAGCGTGAGCCGCAGCGGGGTCCCGGGCTTCGGCGCGGAGAGGTCGGGCCCGACCCGGTTCGTCGTCGCGTCCTCGCCGCTGCGGACGGACCGCGGCGCGAGCGCCCCCGAGGCCGGCAGCGGCTCGCGAACGACGCGCAGCCCGGCCGTGCCGCGCAGCCGCTCGTCGAACGTCCGCTGCAGGCCGGTGACGCCGGTGAGGTCGCCCCGCAGGACCGCCCCGCCGGACGCGTCGGCGACCTCGCCCGAGGCGGGCAGGGCATCGCCGAGGAGGGAGTGGGCGTACGTCGGGCTCGGGGCGAGGGGCAGCAGCACCGTCTCCTCGCCCGTCCCCCGGATGGCGCGAACCCTGTTCCGGACGGCGTTCCAGGCGGACGCTCGCAACCTCGTCACCTCGAGGACGTCACCCGTGCGAGCGTCGCCGACCCGGGCCACGAGCCGGTCGGCGTCGACGCCGACGAGCCCGGCCAGCGTGCGCAGGTCGCCGCGGCGGACGAGCCATCCCGGCTTGCGGTAGGTGACCAGGTGCACCTCCCCGGTGCGGACGAGAGCGACGTTCCCTGCCCCGAGGATCGGTGCGCGCGGCGGCTGGACCCGCTCGGCGACCAGGCCCGTGGAGTCGGTGAGCGCGGGGTGCAGCGTCGCCGGGCTCCACACGACCCGCCAGCGGCTCCCGCGCTGGCGCAGGGCGAGCGTCGTCGTGTAGCTCCAGGCCCGGCCACCGTCCAGGCGCCAGGTGACGCGGGCCTGCTGGGTCGCCGTCCGGTCGGTGCCGGACCGCGCGGGCGCGAGGTCCGGGCCGTCGACCAGGTCGACCTGGCTGGGGCGGTCGTCGGCCTTCGCCGTGAGCCCCGCCGTGGCAGCGGCGGACCGGGTCGCGACCGTCGCGGACAGGTCCGCCGGGGACGCGTCGGCGACCGACGCCCGGTCGAAGGTGACCCGGCCGAGCCGACCGCCCTGCCATGCCTGCGTGAACTGCCGTGCGGCCTGCTGGACCCACTGGCCCTCGAGCCATCTGCCGATCGGCTCGTGGCCGACGATGTACCCCAGGACGAGCGCACCGCAGACGACGATGGCCACGGCGGCGGGCCAGTGCGCCCCCAGCCGGGCCCCCGCGCCCGAGGTCGCGGCAGCGGCCGCGAGGTCGGCGTGGTCGGGCGCCCCCGCCGGGTCGTCGAGACCGTTCAGGTGGTCATGGTCGGGGCCGCCGGGGCCGCCGGGATCGCCGGGGCCGTCGGGGCCGCCGGGATCGCCGCCGTCCGCGGCTCCCGACGACTCGTCCTCGATGGTGCCCTCGACGACGGGCGTCTCGCTGTTCTCAGCCACGGGTCCGACGACCGTGACCCGCACCCTCTCCGCGGCCGTCTGCGCGGCCTCGTCCTGGTCACCGGCCGGGCCGCTCTCGCCGGTGCGCTGGGACGGCGGCCACGCCTGTGACCAGCGTGACGGGGCGTCCCAGGCGTACGACCGGCCCGAGCGGCGGCGCCCCGACGGCACGAGGCGGTCGAGGAGCGAGCCGAGCAAGGCACTCGCGCGCGAGGCCATGATCCTCCCGGGGCCGGTTCCACGAACGGCGGACGGCGATGACGCTCGGCAGCGGGCGCTCACCGTTCCGGGTTGAAGGATCACAGTGCGTGGCGTCCGGTGCAACCACCCACGCACGCCTACGCTGGCGACGTGGGGCTCCTGCGGATCGTGCTCAACGTTGCGTGGCTGGTTCTCGTCGGCTGGGCGTCGGCGCTGACCTTCGCGGTCGCCGCGCTCGTCATGCTCGTCCTCGTCGTCACGATCCCGTTCGCCGTGGCGTCCTGGCGGATCGCGCTCTACACCGTCTGGCCCTTCGGCCGCACGGTCGTGACCCGGCCGACCGCCGGGGTCGGCAGCGCGGTGGGCAACGTGCTGTGGTTCGTCCTCGCCGGGATCTGGATCTTCCTCGGGCATGTCGTCGCCGCCGCCGGGCTGTGCGTGACGATCATCGGCATCCCGTTCGGGATCGCGACCTTCAAGATCGGCCTGCTCGCGCTCGCGCCGCTCGGCAAGGACGTCGTCCCGACGGACCGGCTCGGCCTCCTCGGCCGTTAGCGCGCCGCGGCGGGGGCGTCGACGACGGCACCCGCCCTCCGGTCGGGAACAATCCTCGGGAGTGACGAGTTACCGATATATCGTCAACCCATCGACACGGAGGACATCCCATGAGACGCCCCTTCATCCCCACGACCGCCGACGGCCCCGCCGACGGCGCACGCTTCCGCGGTCCGTTCTCGGGGCCGCGCCCGTACGGCGGCCCCTTCGGCCGTCGCTCCGCCGGCCCGAACGCCGGGCGGGCCCCCCACGGCGGCTTCGCCCACGAGCCGGACGAGCCCGATGCCGACGCAGGCCGGGGCCGCGGCCGCCGTGGCGGCCCACGCTTCGGTCCGGGACGCCCCGGGTTCGGCCCGGGTCCGGGTTTCGGTCCCGGCGGCTTCGGCCCCGGCGGCTTCGGCTTCGGTCCCGGTGGCCCCGGTGGCCCCGGTGGCCCCGGTGGTCCCGGTGGTCGCGGCGGCCACGGCGGCCACGGCGGCCACGGCTGGCGGCACCGCCGGAGCCGGCGCGGCAACGTCCGCGCTGCGATCCTCGCGCTGCTCGCCGAGGAGCCCCGGCACGGCTACTCGATCATGACCGAGCTCGCCGAGCGCAGCGGTGGCCTCTGGCGGCCGAGCCCGGGATCGGTCTACCCGGTCCTGGCCCAGCTCCAGGACGAGGGCCTCGTCGCGGCCACCGAGGCCGACGGCCGCCGGGTGTTCGCGCTCACCGATGCGGGCCGGACCCACGTCGCCGAGCACGCCGACGACCTGCGCGAGCCGTGGGTCGTCGCGGACTCCGGTCCCGTCGAGCGTGTCCAGCAGCTCATGCAGGGCATGGCCGGACTCGGAGCCGCCGTCGAGCAGGTCGCCCGGCTCGCGGACGAGGGCCAGACCGCTCGGGCGGTGGCGGCGATCGACGAGGCTCGTCGCGCGATGTACCGGATCCTCGCCGGCGACGAGGAGCCCGCCGGCTGAGCCCGCCCGACGCGCAGCCGCCGGCCGGCCCCGTAGCGTTCCAGGCGTGCCGCGACCGTCGGGCACGACGACACAGAAGGGGGCCGGCCGTGCGCCTGCTCGTCATCGGAGGAACCCGGTTCGTCGGCCGGCACATCGTCGCGGCGGCGCTCGCGGCGGGGCACGAGGTGACGCTGTTCCACCGCGGTGGGGCCGGCGAGCCGTTCCCGGCGGCCGACCACCGGCACGGCGACCGGGACGCGGACCTGTCGGCGCTCGCCGACGGTACGTGGGACGCGACGGTCGACGTCTGCGCCTACGTGCCCCGGCAGGTCCGCGCGCTCGGCGACACGCTGGGCCTGGCGACGGGCCGCGGCGGCCGCTACGTCCTCGTCTCGTCGATCTCCGCCTACGCGGACGTCGACCGGCCCGGCATCACCGAGGACGCGCCGCTCGCCGTCCTCGACGACGAGGACGCCGAGGAGGTCACCGCAGCCACCTACGGCGGTCTCAAGGCGCTGTGCGAGTACGCGGCGGTCGAGGCCTTCGGCCCGCAGACCCTCGTCGTGCGTCCGACGTATGTCGTCGGGCCGCACGACCCGACCGGTCGGTGGACCTCCTGGGTACGACGGTTCGCCCGCGGTGGCGAGGTGCTCGCCGCGGGCCCGAGGGACCAGCCGGTCCAGGTCGTCGACGCACGCGACCTCGCGGGCTTCGTCGTCCGGCTCGTCGAGTCCGGTGCGAGCGGCGCCGTCCACGTCGCGGGACCGCGACCGCCGTGGTCGCTCGAGGACCTTCTCGACCAGACCCGTGCAGCCGTGGCGCCCGCGGGCACGACGATCACGTGGGTCGACCCGGGGTTCGCCGTCGACGAGGGCGTCACGCCGTCCGACCTGCCGCTGTGGCACGGCGGCGAGGTCGACTGGGTCGGCGCCGTCGACCCGTCCGCGGCGCTGGCGCGCGGGCTCGTGCACCGGCCGCTCGCCGAGTCCGCGCACGACGTCCTCGCCGCCGCGGACGTGACGCCGCTCGTCGCCGGCGTCGGGCTCACCGCCGAGCGCGAGGCCGGCCTGCTCGCCCGGTGGCACGAGCGCGGCGGGTCCGGGCCCGGAAGAGAGGCTTAGGTCCCAAGGCGTCCTCGCCCCGAGGGAGGAGACTTCTGCCTGCGGCTCGAAGCCGGCTCACCCAGGAAGGTGACCGAAAGCCACCGACCGCCCCGACAGCCCGGCGGCGTCAGGGCGGACAGGCGAAGGCCCTGGTGAGTCAACCGGCTTCGAGCCGCCGCCGTTGTGCGTGGGTTGCGCGTGCGTGCCCCCTGCGCTCAGGCCGGCGGCCGGACCGCCGGCAGCGGCCGCCCGGAGACGACCCTCCCGGCCCGCGCCGCCAGTCGGCCCGCCTCGCGCAGGTGCTCGCACGTGAGGTCGAGGCCACCGGTGACCGCGGGCCGGGCGCTCACGACCACCCGGGCCTGCGGGGCCACCTCGTCCAGGCGCTGCCGGACGCCGTCGACGAGGAGCCCGGCGTCCGCGGCGACGAGGCCGCCGCCGAGGACGACGTCCGTGCCGGTCCCGAGCAGCCCTGCCGTGTCGAGCGCTGCGTGCGCGGTGAGGGCCAGCTCGGCGGCCTGCCGGTCGACGAGCTGGACCGCTACCGAGTCACCGGCCGCCGCAGCACGCAGCACCACCGGGGCCAGCTCGGCGAGTCGGATCCTGGCCAGCTCGCCGCGGCGCAGCGCGCGGGCGACCGCCGCGCTCGTGTGGTGCCCGAGCGTCAGCGGGGCGAGCCGGGCCAGGCTCGTCGGCACGCCGCGGCCGTCGCCCGCCCGGGCGGCCCACCAGAGGGCCTCCTCGCCGAGCCCGATCATGCCGCCCCAGTCACCGCCGGCCCGGCCGAGCACCGGGAACCGGTACCGGACGCCGTCCCGGGTCGCCGCGCAGCCCGTCACGGCACCGCAGCGGACGGCCACGCCGTCCGCTGCCGACCCGGCCCGCAGCAGCGCGAGCGCAGCGTCGTCTACGACCGTCTCGCGGGCCTCCGCGACGCTCGACAGCGACTCGGTGAGCAGGTCGGACTCCTCGTCCAGGTCGCAGCCGCTCACGAACACCGAGAGCGCGTCGAGCCGTGGCCGGGGCGGCGCCTCGACGCCGGCCGCGACGTAGGTCTGCGCGACGACCGCTGCGACCCGCTCCGCGGTCCGGGCGGCACCGTCGTGCGTCGGGTCGGCACCCGGACCGCTCGCGGTCGCGAGCGGCCGGCCGTCGGCGGTGGCGAGCACTGCGGTGAGCCCCTCGGGTCCGCCCTCGACGACGACGAGGTGGCCGGGACCAGCGGCCCGCGCCGCTGCGCGGGTCACGTGGCCACCGGCTCGACGGTCGTGCCCACCCGCGCGAGGAGGCTCTCCCGGGTGATCCGGGTCGCGCGGGCGCGGCCGCCGAGGAGGACGGCGTCCGGGCCTGCCAGTGTCGGCAGCACCCGACCGAACCACCGCGCCGTCGCGCGGACGTCGCTCTCCACGAGACCGGCGAGAAGCCCGCCACCGGCCGTCCCGCCCGGTCCGGCCAGGACCACGACCGAGGGGTCCAGGACGGCCAGGACCGGCTCGAGGACCGCGGCCAGGCGCGCCGCGACGTCCGCGAGGAAGGGGCGCGCCCCGCGCCCGCGCTCGTCGCTGCGGGCGAGGGAGACCGCCTGTGCGACGACGTCGCCGCAGTCCGCCCACGCCGCAAGGCCGTCGGCTCCGTCGGCTGGCCGGTCGCCGGCGCGCGTCAGGCCGAAGGCCGCCGCGTGCGCGACGAGGGCCGGACCGCCGAGGAGGGACTGCACGTCGCGCCGTCCGTCGCCCTCGGGAGGCGGGGCGAGGACGTACCCGATCTCACCGGCCCGGCCGGACGCGCCGCGGTGCAGCCGGCCGCCGAGGTCGACGGCGAGTCCCACGCCGTCGCCGAACCACAGCAGAGCGGCGCCGTCGGGCAGCGGTCCGTCCGGCCCGCCGGTGCGCGCCGCCCGCTCGCCGGCGTGGGCGAGGTTGACGTCGTTCTCCAGGTGCACCGCGACGCCGAGCCGGCCGCCGACGGACCGGCCCACGCCGGGGGAGCGCCAGCCGGGCAGGTGCTCGACGTTGGCCAGGACGTCGGCCTCGTGGTCGTACGCGGCACCGACGCCGACGACGACGTGGGCGAGGTCCCGCGGACGGACGCCCGCGGGGGCGCAGGCGGCCTCGAGCACGCCGGAGACGGTGTGCCCGGCGTCCGCGCAGGGATCGACGGCGACCGTCGCCCGGCCGAGGACCTCACCGGCCACATCGAGGATCGCGGCCCGGGCGCCGCCCGGCCGGACGTCGAGCGCGGCGGACAGGATGCTCCGCGGCGGGACGTCGTAGACGGCGGCGAGCGGGCCGCGGCCGCCCGCCGCCGTCCCGGCCCGGACGACGAGCCCGCCGGCTTCGAGCCGCGTGAGCATGAGGGAGGCGGTGGGCCGGGACAGCCCGGTGCGGTCGCTGACCTGCTGACGGGTCAGCGGCCCGGCCTCGATGAGGAGCTCCAGCGCGAGCCGGTCGTTGAGCGTGCGCAGGAGGCGGGGACGTCCGGGGACCCGGCGTCGGTCCTCGCGCATCAGTCGGCTCCGGATCTGGGAACAACCTTTCGTGATCGCAGAGCATCCCTCCGCCCCGCCGACGTGTCAACGCAGGCGCGAGCACGACGCGGCGGCGGGGTCACTCCTCGGCGAGGTTGCGCTGCACCCAGAGCGCGGCGGACGTGCGGTCCGCGACGCCGATCCGCCCGAACGCGTTCGTCAGGTGGGCCTTCACGGTGCGCTCGGAGATCCCGAGGATGCGCGCGATCTGCTTGTTCGCCAGACCTTGCCCGACCAGGCGCAGCACCTCGGTCTCGCGACCGGTCAGCTCCGTCGCCTGGGCCCGGGGCCGGTGCGTGAGCACGGTGCGGGCCACCCGAGGGTCGAGAGGGGCGCCGCCGGTGACCACGGACCGGATCCCGGCGACGAGGTCGTCGGGGTCGGTGTCCTTGAGCAGGTACCCCACGGCGCCCGCGTCGAGCGCGTCGTGCACGCGCTCGGCGTCCGCGAACGAGGTGAGGACGACGACCTGGACGTCCGGGTGGGCGGCCACGATCGCCCGGGTCGCCGAGACCCCGTCGGTCTTCGGCATCGACAGATCCATGAGGACGACGTCCGGCAGGGTCGCCGAGACGACGTCGAGCGCCTCGGTGCCGTCCTGGGCGGTCCCGACGACGGTGATGTCCTCGTGGGCCTCGAGGAGAGAGACGAGCCCGGCCCGGACGATCTTGTGGTCGTCGACGAGCACGACACGGATCACTACCAGCCCACCTCCACCCGGACGCTGGTGCCGGCGCCCGCCGCGCTCGCGACCTCGAGCCGCGCCCCGGCGCTGCGCGCCACGTCGGCGAGGAGTGCGAAACCGAGGTGCGACCCGTCGTCCCGCTCGGTCGGCTCGGTGAGCCGGTCTGCCGTCGGGAGGTCGAAGCCGTGCCCATCATCGACCACCTCGAGGCCGGCCGTGCGGGCGGCCCGGTCCACGTCCACGGTCAGGGTGACGTTGCGTGCGGATGCGTGCTTGGAGGCGTTCCGGACGGCCTCCTGCGCGACCCGGAAGAGCAGCGACTCGATCGCCGGCGGCAGGTCGACCTCGTCGGGGATGTCGAGGACGACCTCGGTGCCGCGCGCCCGCAGCGGGGCGACCAGGTCGGTGAGCGCACCCGACAGCCCCGCTTGACGCAGAGCCGGCGGGTAGATCGACACGAGGGTCGAGCGCAGGCTGCGCAGGCTCTCGCGGACCGTCGAGGCGGCCCCGGAGATGTCGTGGGCGAGGGCGTCGGCCCCCGAGCGCCGGGCCCCGGCCGCGGCGGCGGCGACGACGAGCGAGGCGCCCGTGAGGTCCTGGACGACGCCGTCGTGGAGGTTGGCGGCGATCCGGCGGCGCTCCTCGTCGGCGGCGGCGCGGGCGCGCTCGAGGAGGCGCTCGCGCTCGCGGCGGACGATCTCGAGCTGACCCGTCGTCCAGCGGATGAGCGGCCACTGCGCCAGCGAGAGGAGCAGCGCGGTGCCGAGCGTGACCGGCGTGAACGTCTTGAAGATCTCCTGGGCGCGCTTGCTGACGCTGCTGAACCGTGAGTACGTCTCGAACAGGAGCGTCTCGCCCTCGGGTGTCCAGATCGGCCGGTAGACCTCGAGCAGCGTGCCCTGGCCCTGCTCGTAGATGTTCTCAGGCCCGGCCAGGTCGGAGATCTCGGCGTCCGAGAGGTGCTTCTCGATCGCCTCCATCTCCTCCGCGCCGAGGACGAAGCGCCGCTCGACGAGGTCGGGCTCGTCGGAGTAGACGATCGTCCCGTCGGCCGCCCAGATCTTGACCCGGACGACGTCGTCGCTCAGTACCCGCTGCTTGACGATCTTGTCGATGACGGCGCGCGCCCGGGCCCGTGCGGCGGGGTCGTCGGAGGTGAGCCCGGTCGGGATGTCGCTCACCTGCAGCACGCTCTCGGCGAGGATGTTCGTCGCGCGTCCGGCGTCGAGGATCGCCTCCCGGCGGGCCGCGGCGAGCGACAGCGCGACCCCGAGGGCGCCGAGCACGAGGAACGTCGCTGCGTTGAGCGCGACGAACCGGACCAGGACGCGGCGCCGGGTGAGGGCGCGCACCGGCGCGTTGGCGGGATCGGACCCGTCGGCGAGGACCGCCCGGTGGACCCGGCCGAGCCGGATCCCCAGGGCCGGGGTACCGGTGAGGGTCTCCTCCCAGCTCGCGTCGGAGCGCCCGGACACGACCGGCCAGGGGGCCAGCCCCGCCTCGCCGTCGGATGTGCTCGCGGACATGCCCGTCGCCCCTCCGGTTGCCTGAGAGCCCGTCTCAGGTAGCCAGCGTGCAGGGTGACGGCTACCCGTGGCGAGGTGTCCGAACGTCGTAGTACCGAGACGGGTCGTGGCGATGACGCAGCGTGCCCGCAGGCGACTGCAGGTGCACGCAGAGTCGCCGACCAGGCCTGTGGACGACGGCGGAAGCCGGGGCCCCGTCACGGTTAGCGTGAAGGGGTGCCCGGAGCAGGAGTTCCCCACCCCGCGACGGCCCGCGTCGCCGTGGACACGACGGCGGTCCTCACCGCCTCGCAGGCGCACGCCGCGGTCGCCCGCGGCTGCTTCGACGCCCGTCGCACCGGCGCGCGGGCCGCCGACGGCGCCGGCTGGGCGCTCGACGGCGCCCTGCCCGACGCCCTCGGACGGTTCGCCGCCGTCCTCGACGTCGCGCTCGCCCGGCTCGTCGACGACGCTCGCGAGGCGGCCGCCCTGCTGGCCCTCGCCGGGGCGGCCTACGAGGGGGCCGAACGCGCCGCGGACGCGGGTGCGGCGGCCGGCCGCACCGGCCCTCCTGGCGCGTCGTGGGATGCGTCGACCGCCCGTGGGGGTTGACCATGGGTGGTGTACCTCTTCGAAAGGGCGTGACCTGCCGTGCTCGACCCTCAGGGTCTGTTCGAGCTCGACCCCGACCAGCCGACTGCCGACGAGCTCGGAACTCCGCTGCTGCTGCACGCTCTCGGCGGCTTCATCGACGCCGGCCAGGCGGGCCGGCTCGCCGCCGCGCACCTGCTCGACGTGCTGCCGAACCGGGTCATCGCCCGGTTCGACATCGACCAGGTCTTCGACTACCGGGCCCGCCGGCCGCCGATGATCTTCGCCGAGACCCGCTGGGAGTCCTACGAGGGGCCGCACCTCGAGCTCAGCCTGGTCCGAGACACCGGCGGGACCCCGTTCCTCATGCTCACGGGACCGGAGCCCGACGTGCAGTGGGAGCGGTTCGTCGCCGCCGTCGGCGCGCTCGTCGAGCGCTACGCCGTCCGGGTGACGGTCGGGGTCCACGCGATCCCGATGGCGGTGCCGCACACCCGTCCCGTCGGCGTCACCGCGCACGCGACCCGGCCGGAGCTCGTCGAGGGCTTCCCGCCGTGGGTCGGCCGGGTCCAGGTTCCGGGCAACGTCGGCGCGCTGCTCGAGCTGCGGCTGGGCGAGGCGGGCCGGGACGCGGTCGGGTACGCCGTCCACGTGCCGCACTACCTGGCGCAGGCCGAGTACCCGGACGCCGCCGCGGCGCTCGTCTCTCACGTCGCAGCGCTCGGCGGGCTCGACCTGCCGACGCAGCGGCTGCTGACGTCCGGCGAGGAGGTCCGGGCGTCCGTCGAGTCGCAGATCGAGGACCAGCCCGAGGTGAAGGCCGTCGTCGCCGCGCTCGAGGAGCAGTACGACGCGTTCGTCGCCGGTCGCGGCCGCTCGCTGCTGGCCGACGAGACGGCCGCGCTGCCGACCGCCGACGAGCTCGGGGCCGAACTCGAGCGGTTCCTGGCCGAAGAGAACGACCGTCGGGGCCGCGGCGAGGGGTGACGGGGCGGGCCCGACCGCTACCCGCGCAGGGCGGTCAGCCCTGAGGCGACGAGCGGCTCCACGAGGTCGCCGATCCGGTCGAAGCCGGCGCCCACGGTCTGGCCCTGAACGAAGCGGACGTGGATGCCCTCGAGGATCACGGCGAGCTTGAAGGAGCCGAACGCGACGTACCAGCCGAGGGCCGAGACGTCCGCGCCCGTACGCTCGGCGTAGCGGGCGACGAGCTCGCCGGCGGAGGGGAAGCCGGGGGCCGTCATCGCGTCGGAGACGGGGTCGCCGGCGGCCGCCGGCCGCGTCCGGTAGACGACGAGCAGGCCGAGGTCGGCCAGCGGGTCGCCGAGCGTCGCCATCTCCCAGTCGAGGACGGCCGCGATCCGCCGCGGGTCCGCCCGGTCGACCATGACGTTGTCGAGCCGGTAGTCGCCGTGCAGCACCGTGGCCGCGCCGGACGCCGGCACCGCCGCAGCGAGCCCCTCACGGAGCACGTCGATCCCCGCGACGTCCCGGCTGCGCGAGGCGTCGAGCTGGCGTCCCCAGCGCCGGACCTGCCGCTCGAGGTAGCCCTCGGGCCGGCCGAGGTCCGCCAGGCCGGTCGCGCGGACGTCCAGCCCGTGCAGGTCGGCGAGGACGTCGACGAGGCGCTCCCCGAGCGCCTTCCTGCCCGCGGCGTCGAGCCCGACCAGGTCGTCCGCGTCGCGCAGGACGACGCCGTCGACGAGCTCCATGAGGTAGAACGGCGCTCCGACGACCGACTCGTCCGTGCAGAGCAGGAGCGGCTGCGGGACAGGCACCGGCCCGTCGGCCAGCGCGCTGATGACCCGGTGCTCGCGCGCCATGTCGTGCGCCGTGGCGAGCACGTGGCCGAGCGGTGGCCGGCGCAGGACGAACGCCGTCCGCCCGTCGCTGACCCGGTAGGTGAGGTTCGAGCGGCCGCCCGCGACGAGGGTCGCCGTGAGCGGCCCGGTCGCGAGGTCCGGCCGGGCCGTGCGCAGGTGGGCGGCCAGCGCCGTGAGGTCGACGCCGGGCGGGTCGCCCGCCGACGTCGGCGCCGACGTCGTCCCCGGTCCGTCGGTGGCCGTCATGCCTGCGACCCCTGACGGCGCTCCGTGGTCGCGGCACCGACCTCCTCGAGGACCTCGGCGAGCGCGACCGCGTACGTCGCCTCCGGGGTGGGGCCCGTGACGCGGTGCAGCCGCTGACCGTCCGCGCCGTCCGGGAGCGCGAGCTCGACGGCCCAGGTGTCGCCGTCGCGGCGCAGCGCCCGGAAGATCCCGCCGAGCAGGGCACGGAGCTGGTGCTCCAGCGGCAGCCACAGCGCGTCGGCCTGCTCGACGGAGTCCAGCGCCCACTCGGTCGTGCCGTTGAACCCGATGACGGTGGCCGTCGGGAACCGGTGCACCTCGACGGTCATGTCGGAGATGACGAAGACGTCCTCGTCCATGCCGCGGTCGGGCAGGACGAAGCGGTCGCCCGGGGAGGGGGTCCACCGCAGGCCGGCCCGGTGCAGACGACGCGCGAGATCGACGGTGAGCACGGTCCCATTCTCGCCGCGACCTGGCCGGTGCGGCGAACCGGTACCCCGCCGCGGGGCTGCTGCACCGTCCTGCACCGGTCCGGCGGCTTGCCGCGCGCGCCTCCCGGCGCAAGGGTGACCTCCGGACGCCGAGAAGGGGTGGACACCGTGCGGATGTCACGACGGGTACGGGTGTTCGCGCGGCTCGTGGACCGGGTGCTGGGCACACCGATCGCGACCATGACGGCGCAGGACCTCGCCCGGGCCCGCCGGGCGCGCCCGGCGACCGGGCCGGTCGCGCTGTTCGTCGGCCGGACCGAACGCGGCGTCCGCGTCTCGACCGGGACCGTCGCCGGGGACGGGGGCGCCCGGCTCGACGTGACGTCCTACCGCGCTGCCGGGCCCGGCGCCGGGCGCCGTCCGCTCGTCGTGTACTTCCACGGCGGTGGCTGGGTCGTCGGCAACGCGGCGTCGGCCGGTTGGCTGTGCAGCGGCGTCGCGGCCCGGACCGGCGCGCTCGTCGTCTCGGTCGAGTACCGGATGGCGCCCGAGCACCGGTTCCCCACGGCCGCCCTCGACTGCTACGCCGCCGTCGCCGACCTCGTTGCGGATGCCGACCGGCTCGGTGTCGACCCCGCCCGGGTGGCCGTCATGGGCGACAGCGCCGGCGGCAACCTGTCGGCGGTCGTCAGCCTGCTCGCCCGGGACGGCGGCGGCCCGGCGATCGCGGCCCAGGCCCTCGTCTACCCGGCGACCGACGCGACCCTGGCGTCGCCGTCGGTCCAACGGCTCAAGGACGCACCGATCCTCGACCTCGACGACATCCTCGGCTACCAGGGTCACTACCTCGGCCCGGGCGGCGACCCGACCGACCCCCGGGTGTCGCCGCTGCTCGCCGCATCGCACGCGGGGCTGCCACCGACGCTCGTCCAGACCGCCGAGCACGACCCGATCGTCGACGACGGCCGTCGCTACGCCGACGCGCTCGCCGCGGCGGGCGTGCCGGTCCGGTACACGTGCTACGAGGGGATGCCGCACGGGTTCGTGTCGTTCGCCGGCGTGGCGGGCGCGGCCGCCCACCAGGCCCGTGCGGAGATCTGCGCGTTCCTCGACGCAGCCTTCACGGGTCGACCGACGCCCTGACGCCCGCTCAGGACCGCGGGTCAGCCGGGCGCGGTGCTCGCGTCGTCCGAGGCCGGCTCCGGGGCGAGGACGACGACCGTGCGCCGGTCCGAGCCGGGCCCGCTCTCCGGGTCGGTGGCGACCGGGGACGGTACCCCCGCCCGGACCGCCTCGAGCTGGGCGCCGAACGAGACGCCGAGCAGCAGCGCGACCGACGTGAGCTGTGACCACAGCAGGAGCGCGACGATCCCGGTGAGCGGCCCGTAGACCTGGCCGAACGACGCGGACGTCGCGACGTACAGCGCGAGGAGCCCGGTGAAGACGAGCCACAGGGCGAGCGCGATCCCGGCGCCGAAGGCGAGCCATGACATCCCCGGCTGACGGCGGCGTGGCGCCAGCCGGAAGATCACGGTGATCGCGAGCAGGTCCAGCGCGGCGCCGAGCGGCCAGCGCACCCACCAGGCGAGGGTGTGCAGCCCGTCGCTCCAGCCGTAGACGGAGTCGAGGCTGTCGACGAGCGTGCCGCCGGCGACGAGCACGAGGAACCCGAGCATCGCCGGGATGCCGCCGCCGAGCGCGAGCAGGGCCGCTCTCAGGTACTTCGAGCGCGGCGGCCGGTCGCGCTGGATGCCGTAGATCCGGTTGGCCGCGCGCTCGATCTGCCCCATGGAGGTCGTCAGGGCGACGAACGCGGTGCCGAGGCCGACCGTGAGGGCGAGCCGTCCCGCACCCCCCGAGGAGCTGTCGCCGCGCTCGAGGGCCTGGGTCACGGCGTCCGAGCCGCTGCCCGGCGTCAGCGCGAGCAGGGTGCGCCGGAGCACCTCGGCGGCGCGATCGGTCTGCACCGCGGACGACAGCCCGACGAAGGCGATGACGAGCGGGATGAAGGACAGCACGAACTGGAAGCCGAGCGCCCGCGCGGACGTGAAGCCGTCGCCGTAGCGGAAGCGGCGGAAGGAGTCCCGCATGAGGTGCCAGCGTCCGATCCGGCGCAGGGTCGCGGTGGCGTCGTCCGCGGACAGCTCGTCGGCGGACAGCTCGTCGGCGGCCTGCCGGGTCGTCTCGGGGACGCGGGTCGCGGTGCTCATCGCTGCTGCTGCCCGGGCTCGGCCTCGACCCGCGGCACCCGTACGACGAGGGCGCCCGGCTCGACGCTCACCCGCAGGTGGTCGGCGTCGTCCACGAGGTCCCCGTCGACCTGCCGTGGCTGTGCCCGGTGCATCCGGACGTCGACCTCTCGGGCCTGCCACGTGCGGAGCCGGTGGTCGGGCTTGTGCCGGCCCGTCAGCCCGCGGAAGCCGAGGACGACCCAGTCCAGCGGACGGCGCGCCGAGACGAGGGCGACGTCGAGGAGGCCGTCGTCGGGCCGGGCGTCGGGGAGCAGGTCCAGGCCGCCCTGGAGGCGCCCCATGTTGCCTACGAGGACGGTCCGGACCCGGGCCCGGACCGGCGCCCCGCCGTCGACCCGCAGGTCGACGCGTGCATGGGAGCGACGCAGCCCGCGGACCCCGCCGACGACGTAGGCGGGCCAGCCGACCGCCGTCTTGAGGCCCTCGGGCGCCTCGCGCATCATCGCGGCGTCGAAGCCGGCGCCGGCCATGACCGCGAAGACGGTGCCCTCACCGTCGTCGTCCCCGTTGCCCGGGCCCGGGCCACCGTGCAGCCGGCCGACGTCGATCCGGCGGTCGACGCCGTCGACCGCCACGTCGAGCGCCGCGTCGACGTCGAGCGGCAGGTCGAGGTTGCGAACGAGCAGGTTGCCGGTGCCCTCGGGCACGACGGCGAGGGCCACACCCGTGCCGACGAGACCCTGCGCCACCGCGCGGACCGTGCCGTCG